>JASMHZ010000009.1 GCA_030750465.1 Candidatus Peribacteraceae bacterium | reverse complement strand
CAAGCCGCGCGCTCAGCTGCAAATGTGGGTGCATTTGAAAGTCGTTTCAAAACAGATCTGCATCAGTTGCTCTTGGATGAAGCAGTGGGAGATGATGGGGCAAAAACAATGGTTGATCCTGAATTAAGAATTGTTGCAGAAGAAAGAGAGCAAGTGGTTGAGGATGCTACTAATGATAATAGAGATATGTCTCTTAGCAACTTGGGAGATGATTCAAGGCTGGGGCAGGCGATGCTTGGGGCGAAAGGATCCGGAGAATTAAATGAGAATCGCTTTGCAACTCTTAGATCACAGGCGGATATTGCACAAATGAGACATGCTAGCTGGCATGAGTTTGGCCATACATTGCAAGTGCCTGTGTCACTTAGGGCTAACGAAGGACATGCAGAACTGTTTGCGAATCAGAGAACGGGAAATGGATTGTCTCATGTGCGATCCGGACAACCGGATGTTGTATATGGAGAAGGGCAAAGAATGATGAAAGAAGCGTCCGACAAATTCGGTTGGGGGAGCGTGGATGCAATGATGCAAGGCAGAGAGGATAGAGGCAAATTACTTACATGGCTTGCTGAAATAGATCCTGAGCTGGGAGGACAAGATACGGTTAATCCGGAGAATAATTAAAATATTATTAATTAGTCTACCATTCGCGCGAATGGTTCTTTAGAGTAGTCTAAATAGCATTTCTATTGATGATAAAACTCAATCATGTAGTTAGGTATTTTGCCTTTTTCAACTAAAAGTAAAGTTTTTTCTTCAACTGTTTGGAAAGTAGGCTTTTTATCGAAGTACCCCTTTAATATTTCTACATTTTCTTGAATAGAGTCTCCAACTGTTAGGCTTAATAGTTCTCCTTTAATTACAAGTTCTTTTGCTTCTTGTATGTCTTCATCTTTTTCAAAGACTATTACGCTCAATGGTGTTCTGGCGAGCGTTGCAGCTGTTGTCTTGTGACTGCCATCGAGCAAAAAGAAATCAACCTGGGGATTATTTGCAATATATTCGTCATAAGAATCTTTCGTTTTCCCTGTGAAGGCTACATGGACAAGATCTTTTTTAAGTACAGGACAAGTGGGAACAATATTACCGCAGTTTTGCTGATACATTCTGAAATAGAGTTTCAGAACCTGTTCACTATGCAACGGGAAGTCATGCAGAGTAATAACTTGATTCGGTGAAAGCTCCATTGTATTAAGCATTGTATGGATTATACATAAGTGGAGATTGATTTGTTATTCCTCGGTTATCTCTCTTTTAATTCCAAACATTTCCATATTCTCCGAAATCGGAGACTTGGCGAGTTGCCTAAGTAAAAATCTGGTCACAACAATTGCAGAGAACATAGAGATCAAGACTCCCATACCAAGAGTTGCGGCGAATCCGCGGACTATGGAAGTTCCAATTGTAAACAGGACTATGCAGGTTATAAACGTTGAAACGTTACCATCGCGAATGCTTGGCCATGCACGCTCAAAGCCGGTCTCAACCGCGGTCTTATATAATTTGCCCTTCCTAAGTTCCTCTTTAATCCTTTCAAAAATTAGAATATTTGCATCAACTGCCATTCCAATCGAGAGAATTATTCCGGCCATTCCTGCGAGAGTTAGAACAATGTACTGGTCAGACAGAAGGAACAGAGGAAGCTTAAGCACTGTCAAAAATATCAGAGCGTAAACAAACAATGCCAAGTCTGCCAAAAGCCCCATAAGTCTGTACATCAAGATCATAAAGAGCATAAGAATGGCTATGCCGATCAGAGCAGCCTTTACAGAGGTCTGGAGTGCTTTTGCACCGAGAGTAGCCTCCACAGTCCTTTGGCCTGTCAGATAGATAGGAGCCGGAATTGCGCCTGTATTTAGATCCTGTGCGAGAGTCTTTGCTTCCTCGAATGTTCTGCTTCCGGTGATTATCGCAATTCCTCCTGCGATCTCTGTTTGAACCGTTGGTGCAGAGACCAATTGTCCTCCAACAAAAATTGCGATTCTTTTGCTAACATTATTCTTTGTAAGCTCATGGAAGATCTCGCCTCCCTGCGCATCGAACATTATCTGAACCACAGGAAGGTTAGTGGTCGAATCCAGTGTGACTGTTGCGGATTGGAAATGTTTTCCATCAAGCGATGTATCTTTCCATCCTGTTGGGAGCAAAGAGAAGAAAAGGGTACGTATATAAGCAGCTTCTTCTTCGCGTTCCACTTTCCTGTTTTCCATGTCGGTCTTGTATTTAAGAGAGAGGTCAGAAGCATTATCGTCTTTGATAGTAAGTACATCGTATGAAGCAATGTCTGGCTTAGTGATTAAAGCGCTGTCTGCTCGAATAAGATGGAAACCAAATTGGGTTTCAACTGGCTCACTGATTTTACCTTCGCTCAATGCAAACGCGGCTTGCTCGAACACTGGTACCATTGCACCTTGGCCGAAGGTTCCCAGACTTCCTCCCTCCGAACCAGAAGGTCCGTCGGAAAACTCCTTAGCCAAATCTTCAAAAATTTCACCTTCTGCAATTCTCTTCTTAAGCTCTTGTACAAACTCTTGCGCTTCCGATCGAGTTCTAGTCACATCTTCTTCTGCAGACAAGGTTCCTTTATATGCAATCAGGATGTGGCTCGCAGACATTTCTTCCGCCCCTTTATCAAGAGACTTGAGGTAAATGATCTGCATTGTTTTCTCATCAATACTAACGTTCTGCATACGTCCAACAATCGTAGCTTTCAAAGCTTGTTCAACAGGATCCGATTCATTTTCTAAAACTTGATCTTCAAAGCTTTCAAAAGATAAGCCTTCATTAGTATTCGCCAAATGCTCCAAGGCAATAGCAGGATCTGTGATTACGCGTGCAATTTTCTCGTTTTCCTTGGTTACTTCGGCGAGGAAAATTCCAGGATAGTCGTTGAATACGATTTCTCCATCAACTTGTTCGGGGATAGAGATACTTCCTTCAAACTTTTTTACACCAGACGAAGGACTGCGATCCCACATTACTTCCAGCCCCGCATGCAGTTCGTCGTAGAAGTAGGCACGTTCATCTTCGAATCCTACACCAAGCTCGTCACTAAGGTCTTGTCCTACAAGCGACAATGTCTCTCCACTTTCTGTGATTCTGGATAAGGCGCTGGCAACTCGATCATTTACGCTAACTTCGAACTCTTCGGTAGGCTCTGTAAATTCTTCCTTAAACTCAAGTTTGATAGTTTTACCTACAGTATCGATGCAATCTTGGGTGTTTACAACTCCGGGACATTCAACCAGCAAGTGCTTCTCGTTTCCTATATATGACGGCGTTATAACTGCCTCGCTAACGCCAAGTGCATTAATGCGTCGTTCCAAAACTGTGCGTATAGCTTCAACAATTGTCTGCTGTTGTTCCTGCAGAGCAATTATCTGGGCTCGCGCAGCGTTAAGCTTCTCCGGAGGAGCGCCTTCTTTTTCCATAGTTACGATATCTGCCTCCAACGATTCTGTTTGTTCCCTCATTTCTCTTTCAGAGATTCTAAAATCCAATTGAGTACCCCCAATCAGATCCAAACCATAATGAAGCTTAGGAATCCTTAGAAAAGAAGGAACCCATGTGCGTTTCTCCTGTGGCAATGCTATAACTACGACCAAAATTGCAATTACGATAGTCAGAGACGGCCAAAGGCGGGAACGGCGTTCAAACATTGCGGATATTGTAGAGATTTAATAGGGATTGGGGGAGGGTTTTTCTTGAATATTTAGCTTCATTAGCTTATAGCTCCATTAGCTTCCATTTGTGGCAAATTATAGACAAGAACCAGCCAAAGCTAAAGAAGCTAAAAGTTAGAAGCTAGTAAGCTGAATTCATTTAACAACGACAAATTTAGCATACGTCCCAACAATGATATCTTCCGAGAATATACGTGCAAGTGTGAAGCTGGGGATTCCTGATATATAAATTGTAGAGCCGGTTCCTCCCTCTTTTACAGCTGTCAGAGAAACCAGTCCTCCGCGTACAAAGAGGCCCGTCTTTCTGCCGGCGTTGTTCTGAACAATATCGCTCCAAATCTTTCCACCATCTTCTTTCAATGATATTGCAACATTGGCTTCTCCTGAGTCTTCGCTTTCGTGCCCTTCTGCGGACACCCATTGTATGTGTTCACCTGCCAAATCGGTTTTTACAAAGTCGCCGTAATTCTCGTTAGTAATGTCAGGAGCTTCGCCTTCTTCTGCTTGTAATGCGAAAACAACATCCAAAGGCCTTGCCAAGCTTTCAGCCAATTGATCAGCTGTGGCTTTATGCATTAGCCCGACTGTAAACCTAAGTTTATCTCCCTTGTCCTGAACCTCTATATCTGGAACCTGATTTTCAATCGCAAATGCCATTCTTTCTATAACGTTTTCTGTCGCAGTCTCCAAAATGTCCAATAATTCGGGTTCATCTGTGGAGTATTCAACGTCAAGTACCAAAGTTGGTTCTCCGCAGGCGGATAGAAGCAAAAATGATGAGATGAGGAATAATTTTTTCATAGGAGTAAAGTCTAATGGCATGATGTGCTGGGGGCAATGTAATTGGTGGTTAATTAAAGTGTTACATCGTTAAATTGCTAAACTGTTAAATTGTTCGCTGAGCGAGTTAAGAACTCCGATACGAGCTATTATTACTACAATTGCAAGTAACGCTCTGCCGAACAATTTGGCAATTTAGTAATAGATCAAATCTACCTTATTAACGCAATAATCTTGTATTCTCTCTTATCATCTTCCCCCTTAAATCCACACCCTTAAGCGAGCAATTGAGGTCAATAATACAGTTTTCCAGATTGCAGTCCTCAATCGTCGATCCTTCAAATATTACAACGTCCTTGAGCTCGCTTCGATTCACTTTGGAACCTGCTCCTACTACGACGCTTCCTTCGCAATTGGTATGTTCCAAGCTTGCACCCTCTTCTATTACAATCTTTTCACCCACAAGCTCGCGAGTTGCCTCCAGATAAGCTTCAAAGGATCCTATGTCGAACCAAGGGTTTGTAAAAGTGAAGGCCTGAACGGCAATCGGTTTTCGGTTTTCGGTTTTCGGGTTCAAGAATTCTTCAAAAATTCCACCTACATTGTCAGGGTGTTCTTTTGCATATTCAACCAAAACAGGGAGAGAGCTCTCAGGAAGAATGGAACAACCTGTACTGACAATAGTCGATGAAGGTTCTTTGGGCTTCTCTTCAAATGCTGAGATAATATCGGTTGTCGGTTGTCGGTTGTCGGTTGTCGGTTTCTTAGATTTCTCAAGAATTACAGTCCCAAAAGATCTAGCCTTGATTTCATCTCCAATATCAAAGGCGGCAAGGATGGGAGTACCGTTCGAATAAGCTTCGATGAAGTCACTAATTTCAAATCCGAAATAATTATCACCAGTCAGAAGTAATACATCTTCATCAATACTCTCAGATTGTATCCACTGACTAACTGCCCCTAGCGCCCCCAGTTTCTGGTCGTCACTCCTCGTATCCTCAATCAATATCTCCAGATTATCCCGGTTTAAATCCTTCTTCCACTGCTCAAAGCCCTCCATAAATACAGCGTTAGTACTTACAGTTATTGGAATATCCTCCGGTATCTTCTCCACAATATGCGAGATTATCGGCTTTCCGGCTAGTGGAAGCAGAGGCTTGGCCCTTTTCTCGGTCAGAGGCCAGAGGCGGGTGGCAAAGCCGCCGGCTAAAATAAAAGCTTTCATTAGGTCGATAATAACGTTAATTCGTTATTTCGTTAATTCGTTTAGTCATTATTTTTGGGCTGATTTCTGTTGTTTTTCAAGGCAAATGATTTAGTCTTTGAGGTGACGTTTGGTTAGGTTGATCCTTCAATTGAAGCATTCGCAAAGGAGAATCTGAAATGAGTGCGATGAGAAGAAATGAGCTCAGTAAGAAGAGGTGTAAGCAAAAAGAGCCCTCAACATTTGGATGGTTGGATATGTTGTTGGCTATCAGCTTCCTGATATCTTTGATTTCAATATTATCTCCATGGATGGATGGCAAAATTGAGATTTCACAGATTGTGGACAGTTGGCTCAGTTTGATTTTGGCGATCTGGTGTACGATTGCTTTCACACTCCTGGTTATTCCTCGGATTTGTCGCATGTGTGGACTGTAGCGAATTCAAGAAGCCGAACGCTCGAAGGCCGGCCCCGCGGGGCCAGCTTTTTGACCTTACCGACCTCACCCCCAGCCCCTCTCCTGCAAGCAGGAGAGGGGGTTAGGGGGTGAGGTCGTTAGACCATAATCACCGCCATCCCCTCAAGTGATTCTACCTTCTCATCTCTCTCCACAATTCCCAGAACGGATGGAAGCATCAGATAAGTAATATTTTTGTTTCTGCATGCACTCAGTAAATTAAGCGACTGCTCAAGATCAGAGCATTGAATTAAGTGTGTAATCTTCTTTTGCTCCAGTACTTCTTCCAATTTATTCAGTTTTCCAAGGACTTGAACTCCGCTAACTTCAGATTCTTTTGCGCCGCGTCCGTCCAATATTGCGACAGGCTTAAGAGGATTCTTTTTTCTGATCAGAGTATTAACAAGCTCTTTAGATTCTCGCGTCACACCGACTATCAGAGTGGGGAAGGCGGGCGGATTCTTGGTTAAGATTGCCCTTTGAATTTGTTGGAAGATGATGTGCCAAAGTAGCGTTAGCATCATGCTAAAAACAAATGCGTAAACCAGAAGCAATCGTGAGAAGAAAAGCTGGAAGCGGAAGTAATAAGCGAGCGAGAAAAGCGCAACTCCAACAAGCGCCGCGTAAGAGATATAAGCAACGTTTCTGATAGTCATTTGGTTTCTGGTCATGTAAAAAGTTCTGGTTGTTGCAAGCACCAAGAGCCAAATAGGTGCAACTGCAATTGCAACCGTCAGAAATCGATCAAATGGGAAGTCGGTTGATAGGATGGGTCCGACTCTTATGAAATATGCTAATAGATAAGATGCTGTGAATAAAGCTAAATCAGTAATGAGCCAGGTGATTAATAAGATTCTTGGACGCATCAGAATTGACAATGGACAATGGACAATTGACAATTAACGCAAGCGAGTAAAGAGCTTGAGTCTCTTTAGAATTGTCAATTGTTAATTGTTAATTGTCAATTTTATTTAAGTGCAATTTCATCATTCACCAACCACTTATACGATAATTTAGTGGTATCCCAAGGGATCCTTCCTTCCCATACAAAATTACCTTCTGCAATCTTGGTTGTACTTGCAAATGCATTTCGTGACATCCATCTGTACTTGGCGGCGAGCACGGGATTCTTTCGAGCTCTTGTTCTGAACGATTCATTCTGAAGTGCGTAATAAATGTATGTTTCTGCAAAGTCTTCGAATGCATCCCAACCTGCGTATCCGGATACGAAATCTTCCGGAGATGAATTTACGGTTTGAGTTTTGGAATCTTTCCAAGAAATAGAATAGAAGCTCACACTAGGATCATTAGCGTAAATAATTTCAGATCCGTCCTTATATCCGCTTGGCGCCATTTCTTTGCTTCCTGCCATGCATCCCAAATCTGTTATGTGGCCAAACTCATGAATTAAAAGAGCCACAAATTCATCATCAGGAACTGTTCCATCCAGAATAATTGATCTTTTTCCAGCCAAACCTCTGCGTTCTGGATTGTCATATCTCACATAGAAGTTCTCCAAATGATCTGTACATTCAACGGGAAGAGACCTAAGTACATCATCAGCCATCTCTCGGTGGTGTATACGTATGTCTTCCTGGTTAACTACTGGCAGCAATCCAACAGAAGGGCTCGGAAATTTAATGATTTGCTTCGCACTTGTTCTTCTTTTTACAGCTTTGATAGCCTTTCGGGTAATGCTTGGATCGCGCTTCTGGGGGCGAACTATGGCTAGTTGGGGGATAGCTTCATTTGCCTTTGCCTCTGCATGTGCTACAATATCCTGCGGAAGGGTACTTCCGAGCAGAAGAACGAAGCCGATAAGGTGAACGAGGACTGCTCTCATAATAAGTAATTAAAGTCATATTTTATAAGGTATTTTAACGCAAAAGTCAATGCCTGATGATGCCCAAATAACCCCTCTAGGGGGCGATTCGGTTGGGTCACCTGATATAGGTGATTCTGGCTCAAGCAAGCCAAAAAATAACCCTTCGACAAGCTCAGGGCAGGCTGCTGACCCCAAAATAGGTCAGAAATACACGATTAAAGTCGAAAAACTTACACATGGGGGGTCGGGATTGGCACATATTGATGGTATTCCAGTGTTTATCCCCGAATCTTTGCCCGGCCAGGAGGTCGAAATAACACTTGCAAAGCACAAAGGAAGATACGCAGAAGGAAAGGTAGAAAAGGTGCTTAAAAAGTCATTTGATGAAGTGGTCTCCAGATGCAGTCATTGTCATGATTGTGGAGGATGTGCTTGGCAGAATTTGCCATATAACAAGCAGATTGAATATAAGGAGGAAATAGTCAGAGAGACTCTGGAACACTTAACTCCTGTTGGAGAGGATTTAAGGAAGCAGCTTCCGGGAAGGGTATTAAAGATAATCCCGAGTCCACAGGTATTTCATTATCGAAACAAGCTGGAGCTTCATTTCGGTTTTTCAAACATTCGCAAAGAAGAATCCAAAGGAAAGACAAAATATATAGATGAGAATCCAACTATTGGTTTCCACCAGCCAGGGCAATGGGCGACTGTAATGCCTATTAGAGAATGTCATTTATACGATGAACAATTGCCGTCACTTCTTTCTGATGTGCATGACTTTTTGGAGTACACAAAGCTTTCTGTTTACAACCCAAAAACTCAAAAAGGATTATTGCGTACTCTTCTTCTTAGGCGAGGCACTAATACTGGTGAAAATATGATTGCTTTCATAGTAAAAGCGAGGAAGAGAGAGTTGGAACCTTTGTTCCAGCACTTCATGCAGTTTGGAGGTAGATCTGGACTCAAGTCTTTGCTTGTGATAGAAAACTTAGGGATGAATGAGAGGCCCGAACATCCAAAAATACATTCTCTTGTTGGGGAACCTTATATAAAGGAGAGACTTTTCGATCTGGAGTTCGAAATCTCTCCATTTTCATTCTTCCAAACAAATACTTCCGGCGCAGAAAAGCTTTACAAGGCTATCGCGGATGCGGCTGACCTAGGTCCGCGAGACGTTATATTAGACGCTTATTGCGGCATGGGAACTATCGGGCAATATCTCTCCCGTTTCTGCCAAAAAGTAATTGGAATCGAGAGTCATCCTTCGGCAATCGAGGATGCTCTAAAAAGCGCTGGCAAAAACCGCATAGGAAACATCAGTTTTTATAAAGGAAGAGTGGAGCAAGTGCTTGCAGGACAGCTTAAACCTGGCGGCAAATATAAATTTACAACTGTAATAGTCGATCCACCGCGAACGGGACTGCATCCAAAAGCACGCGGAGCAATACTGGCACACAATCCGGAAAAGATAGTCTATGTTTCATGTAACACAGCGACTCTTGCTCGCGATCTTGGCGAACTTCTAAAAAACGGATACGAACTCAGGTCAGTGCAACCTGTTGATATGTTCCCGCATACGGCGCATATAGAAACTGTGAGTGTGTTGCAGCGCAAGTAGAATTAAATGGCCTGTTGGTAAAAGAATGAAAGAAGGAAAGAGAGAAAGAGAGAAAGGAAGCTTAAAAAAGTAGAAAGTGTAAAAGCTTTCATATTTAAAATCTTTTTCCTTTATCCTTCCTTTCAGTCTTTCGTTCTTTCTCTCTTTTTAAGCATTTCGTTCTTTCATTCTTTATTTCAAAAACGCAGCCCCGTAGATACGGAGCCGCGTCTTTGTATTACTTTCTATAGCATATCATCAATAACTTTCTTGAAGTTATCAAACGGTTGTGCGCCGGAGATAAGTTCAGCTTCGCCTTTCTTGTTATTGATAACAATGTTACCGGGTGTTCCACGAACTCCTGCTTTGGTACCGCCCTCCATATGAGCTTCAACTTTGTCTGCATATTTATCGCTATCCAGACACTCGGTGAACTTACCCTCGTTCAATCCGATTTCAGAAGCGTAGGAAGCAAGCTCGGTATTATCAGATCCTTTCTCAAAAATCATATCTCCCATAGCCCAGAAACCATCGTTACCTCCCAGTTCACCTGCGCACTCTGCAGCTTCGGCAGCTTTTTGTGCGTTAGAGTGGAATGAGAGAGGATAGTGGCGGAAAACCCAATTAACTTTTCCATCATATTCTTCCATTAATTTAACCATTGTGTCATGGTGTCTCTTGCAGAACGGACATTCAAAATCAGAGTATTCTACTATTGTAACTTTAGCGTCGGGGTCTCCTTGGACGTAGTCGTCATCGCTAATTGGGGGCATGTCGTCTAGATTTGCTGCAGGAGGAGCAGGTGGTTCAGGAGTGGGATCGTCGGCCACTACTGTGTCCTTGTTTCCAGCAGGAGCTGAGCTGTTCATACCAGTTGCAACGCCGTATCCGACTATGATTCC
This sequence comes from Candidatus Peribacteraceae bacterium, assembly GCA_030750465.1. GTDB lineage: Bacteria > Patescibacteriota > Gracilibacteria > Peribacterales > Peribacteraceae > UBA2144. Next base: position 31,102 of record JASMHZ010000009.1, on the reverse strand, counting down.
GACTAGAGCGAGCGAAACTGCAAACCATGGGTTGCTATTTGAAGCCATAAGAAGTGTGGGGAAAATTGGTGGTAAAAATTAAAGACAGTGGTTGAGATTCTGACAGATTAGGTACCGAGGGGCAAATCTCTAGAAACCTCTTTAATAAGCGGAAAAATAAGAATTGACGTTATTAAAATAAATTGATTCATGTTTTTTACACCGTAAGCGAGTTAAGGATTATTGCGATTATAAGAACTTGTGGGAATGTAACCAAAGGCAGGAAAAATGCAATTTTCCAGGAATGAGTGGTCTCTTTTAGTGAAAGTATTTCCGTATAGTCTGTCGAGACTCCGGTCATCAGAAATGCAAATGTATTACCGGGAGCTTTGGCACGCAAAAGCATGTCTGCCGCAACCGGAACTGAACCTTCTGAACATACTTCTAGAATAGTTGCGAATATTAGCGTTGCTCCCAAGCCGATAACGGTAGGTCCAAATACGACAGCAAAAAGTTCTGGATTAACAAAAGTGCGAATCAATGATGCGAGTACAACTCCAAAGAAGATCCACTTGAGTATCATTCGCGAGTCTTTGAGCCCTTTCCATGCAGTTAGGGCTATTCTATTTGGCGTTGGCCGAACAGTTTTGAAATGATTTTTGAATTCTTTGAAGAAGGAATAGTTTTCAGGCAAGTCTGTCTTATTTGGATTTGATGGCAATGCTCCTTTCTTAACTAAGTGATCAAAGATAATACCGGATATCAATGCTATCAAAAGAGATAGTATTAGTATTGAAATCATCCATTTAAATCCGATTAGAGACCAAAGTATTAATGTTAATGAAATTGAATTCCACGGACTTGCTATTAAAAATGCCATTACCTGCCCCAAGCTTGCTCCGCGTTCATAAAGCTTCATTCCAACAAGTAGAATTCCATGCGAGCAGAGATCAAGCATTACCCCTGCTCCGGTTGCTCGAAGTATTCCATTGAATGTTCCTCCTTTGCCAAGGGCCGAAGTTACCAGTTGACGAGGCAATGTTCCAATCAATCCCACGGATAATATTCCCAAAAGTATTCCCCACCACATACGATTCATCAGCTCGAATACGCTTTCGGTAAATATAGCCAATTGTGGGTTTGAAGTTGCAAAAAATGTCAGGGCGTATGCAATCACAATTATCAATAAACTAATCATTAGAAGCCAATCTTTGCGCTTCTTTTTATTGTGCATAGCACATCCTTCTGGATGTTGTTGAGGGGCCGAATGATCAGAATGCATCATATTATCCATATTTTAGCGAGGGAATTATTCGCAATCATATCACTAAAGTTCAGAATTACTGATTGCAAGATTTGCTTCCGCATCCGCATCCTTTGCCAGGTTTGGCAGAAGGAGCTTTTGTCGGAGCTTTCGAGTTACATGAACAATCGATTCCGTTTTGCTCGCATTGAACTTCATCGTTTGCTGATACATTTGCTTGAGTTTTCTGCGAATAAACCAGGAACGCGGGGGTAATAATGAGAGCGAGTGCTATGAGGTATCTCATGATGGTAAATGGGAAAAAGAAATAGAAATAAATAATTAAACAGTCTGTCTCTCCTTCAACATGGAGAAGAGAACAGGCAACACAATTAGCGAAAGGAAGATAGAAGTAGTTAGTCCGGTTACAACTACGAGCGCGAGAGGCTTAGTCACTTCAGCTCCGATGCCGGTTGTGAGAAGCATTGGCATAAGTCCGATTATGGAAGTGAATGCTGTCATCAAAATCGGTCTTAACCTAAGCAAAGCTCCTTCAAGCACTGCCGCGTGGATGCCTTCGCGCGTTATTTCTTGTCCAGGATCAACTTCGTAAGTACTTGCTTCCTCCATACTCGGTAAACCGAACTGCGATCTAAATGAGTTCTCCAAATAAACGATTATTACAACTCCGGTTTCAACTGCATTTCCAAACAGAGAAATGAATCCTACCCATACCGCGACGGAGAAGTTGTATCTGGCAAGGAATAGTGCGATTACTCCTCCAACAAGGCTAAGAGGAATCGTCATCATGACAATCGAGACCAAACTCAGATCCTTATAAGTCATATAAAGGAGAACAAAGATAATGAAGATCACCAAAGGCACAACCCATGCAAGGCGTTTCTTTGCTCTTATCTGGTTCTCAAATTGTCCAGCCCATTCCAAATGATATCCGGTGGGGAGTTCCATATTTTCATTCAAATACTTCTGCGCATTTTTCACAAATGACATCACATCAATACCTACAGCGTCAGTCTGAACGATTGCGACGGGAATACCGTTTTCGCTCTTTATAACAGCAGGACCATCGACAAGATCGATATCAGCAACGCTCTTAAGTGGAACTTGCGCACCATTTTTGCCCATAAGAGGCAAAGATTCTACGTCTTCAATATCCTGTCTGAACGATTGTTTGAGTCTGATTTGAACTCCATATCGCTCGCGTTCTTCAATTGTCGAAGTCACCAGTGCGCCGCCGACTCCTACTGCAATTGTTTGCAGAGCATTTCCTTTGGTAATTCCATATTGCGCTAGAAGTTCGTCATCAAGATTAATATCCAAATACCTGAGCCCCATGTTTCTGATTGCAACTGTGTTAGTCGCACCAGGAACGCTATTAAGGAGGCCTTCGATTTCAATGGCCAATTCCTCCAATTTAACAGGATCATCGCCGAACACTTTAATTCCTATTTCGGATCTGATTCCTGTTGAAAGCATGTCTATTCGTCCAATAATCGGTTGTGTGAAACTGTTCCAAAGTTTATCTATGCGAATTTCGCGGTTCATCTGAGAGATTATCTTTCGCTTAGTCATTCCTCTCCGCCATTCGGACTTTGGCTTGAGGGTAATAAACGTTTCGATCATTGCAAGAGGTGCAGGGTCGGTAGCTGTATCTGCACGACCAGCCTTACCAACTACAGTTTTAACTTCAGGAATGCGGGATATTATCTTGTTGGTCATTATCAAAAGTTCCTGAACTCGCTCCTCAGAAACATCCGGAATAGTAATCGGCATATACATTATCGATCCTTCATCAAGTGGAGGCATGAACTCGGATCCAATCTGCGTCATTGCAATGACTCCCACAAGGATTAAAACGCCCATTATATAGAGTGTCTTGCGCCGATTGTTCAAGGCTTTAAGAAGCAGTGGTTCGTACCATTTCTGAAGAAAACGTACGATAGGAATGTCTTCATCTTTTCTTAAGTTCCCTTTCAGAAATATTAGTGAAAGAAGGGGGACCAAAAACAGTGCTGCGATCAATGCTCCAAGCATTGCAAATACATTCGTAAATGCGAGCGGGGCAAATAGCTTTCCTTCCATTCCAGTCAGGCTAAAGATTGGCAGGAAAGATAATATAATTATAAAGATTGCAAAGACGATCGGTTTTCCAACTTCCAGAGTCGATTTGGTCACAAGCTTAAGCCGTTCGTTTGCTGAGTCAGTAGGATTTTCGAGCAATTTACGATACGCGTTCTCGCTGATTACTATCGCAGAGTCAACCATTGTTCCTATTGCAATTGCAATTCCTCCCAAGCTCATTATGTTCGAAGGAATATTGAATATTCTCATAAAAATAAATGTCATCAGTACTCCCATTACCAGAGCAATGGCGATTATTACTGTAGATCTAAAGTGCCACAGGAAAATGAGCAGAATTATCGCGGTAATAATAAGTTCCTGCACAAGAACACTAGAAAGAGTACGAATTGCGCCCTGAATCAGTTCAGTTCGATCATAAAATGGAACTATTGAAACTCCTTCGGGCAGGGTTTCATTTATTTTTTCTATTCTTTCTTTGGCAGCTTCAATAACAGATAATGGATTTTCTCCGAAGCGCATAACAATTATTCCTCCGACTTTTTCTTCCTTGTCATCGGCAAGGACCGCACGACGGAATAGGCCAGAGGTACGCACTTCTCCCAAATCCTTCAGGGTTAGTGCAATACCATCGGATCTATTACCGATTACTAGGCTCGAAATATCATCGGTTCCTTCAAAAAATCCTATTCCTTGAATAGCTACTTCACGGCCTCCTGTATCTACAACCTGTCCGGAAACATTATTATTAGCAGCTTTAACTGCATTCATCACCTGCATCAGACTGACTCCATATTGCTGCAGCTTTATAGGATCCAGAATTGCCTGATAAACCTTTACATGACCTCCAACTGAAGCAACTTCAGCAACGCCAGGCACACTTTGAAGTCCGAAACGCACTGTAAAGTCCTGAATTGACCTCAGCTCAGTCAGTGAATGCTTGTCACTTTCCAACGTATACATGAAAATATGTCCAAGGCCTGTCGCGTCAGGACCAAGAACGGGAGTAACTCCGGAAGGGAGTTGTGCTTGAGTCAAGCTCAGTCTCTCCGAAACTCTGTCACGTGCGAAATAGAAATCAACATCGTCCTCAAATATCACAGTGACCATAGAGATTCCGAGCTGAGACATGGCACGAATATCTTTGACTCCCGCAAGCCCCTGCATACTAACAGTAAGTGGATAGGTAATTTGATCTTCAACATTTTTGGGACTTTGTCCCATCCACATAGTCATAATGACCACCTGATTTTCGGAAAGATCCGGAATAGCATCAACAGGGGTTTGCTTAATAGAAATTATTCCCAGAACTGCAATCACGCCAAACAGAGTCAGAGTTAAAAATCTGTTGTTTATTGCCAACTTGATTAATGAATTTATCATTGCACTGTTGGGGATTGAGGATTCGAATATTCGAATATTCGAGTATTCGAAATCTGAGTTATTAAATCAGGTGGGTCTAAGATGATCACAGTATCTTCATCGATATCTCCACTGACTTCCGCGAACTCGCCATCTTCGGATTTAACAGTTACTTTAATTGTTTCCGGAATTTTTGTTTCCGGATTCAAAATCCATATAACATTGTTATCTTCATTCCTCTTTACAGAGAAGGAAGGAATGCGAAAAAGTGGAGTGCTTTGGTCAATAACTCTTACTCGAATATTAGATTGATGAGGCAGATTCAGCTCATCTGGAACTTTTGCCTGAACAATGACTGTTCTAGATTGCAAATCTACCTGCGGACTTTTTCTGGTTATTTCTGCGATTATGGCTTTTTCTTCATTTTCCGGAAGGAAAAATTCAACAGTATTTCCCACTGCAATTGAAGATTGGATGTGTTCAGGAATCCCGAATTGAATTTCCTGTTTGGCTTTCTTGGAAAGCGTAGTTTCCACATCAACAAGCTCAAAAGCAGACATAGAAGGCATGGTAATGGTGCCGACAGTTATGAATCGTTTTGAAACAATTCCGGAAAAAGGGGATCGAATTTCTTTGTGTCCGCTTTTTGCATATTCAGCTGCCAACATTGCGTTTGCTATGTGCACCATATTTTCTGATTTTTCCGTCATCAGATTTTGCTGAGATTCTACAAATGACAGATTTTGCTCAGCGGTTTGCATCTGGGCAGTTAACATCTGAACTTTATTACTTTGGACATTTGGATTATTAGATCCACTTTTCCATGCCGAATATAATGCAGGTTCACTTGTTGTAAGAGTAAGAAAAGCATTATTTGCATCTTCAAATTTTTCTTTAGCGGTTAAAATATCATGTTGAGCAGAAAGAACTTTGTTATTTAAACTCGTCAGACTAAGTTCTGTATAAAGTCCGGGTTGCGGCAACGGAACGCTTGGAGTTGAGGCCAGCAGATCAGCAGTTTTAAAAAGTGCATGCACAGCGTGCTCCATAACTTCGTAAATAATTTCTTTTTGCTTTTCCTGGTTGCTGTTCCTGTATTTTTTTTCTGCTTCATCCAGTTCAGAGAATGCATATGAGAGGCTAAATCTTGTTTTATAATCCAACAGCCCAAGCTGCACGCCAATGTTGTCGTCATTTAGAGCAATCCCGGTTCGCGTATTGGAACCGAGTGTAATCTGTTCGATTAATTGTCGTGCACGTCGAATGGAAATGAAAGCGTGCTCTAGAGTTTGCATAACATTATCATTAGCTTGCGCGAATTTTATCTTGAGCGACTCCTGCTGGTTTTTGGCTACAGTTAACGCAATATGTTTCTCTTCAAGCAGGTCGGAAGCTTTATTCAAAGACTCCTGAGCAACACCAAGTGCATTCATCGCATCGGCTTCTGCCTGAAGTTTGCGCGCGTTCTTTTCGGAAATCATCGCGGCGCTTTGTCCTTCTACCCCCTTGGGGAGAAGGATTGCAACAACCTGATTTTTTTCAACTTCATCTCCGATATCAACAAGAACATCTTCCACGATTCCATCTCTGCGCGGATAGATATTAGCTGTGTCGTGAGAGAGGACTTTGCCAAGTAAAATCAGGGAGGATGAATCGCTTATTAATGTAGGATTAGTCGTGGTAAATCTTTTTTCTTCCTGAGCTTCCCCCGTTTTTGTAATCGTCGGAGGAAGTTCAGGTTTGGTAAGTGCCATTGCACTAATCGAGATGATTGTTATTAGAATAATGCCGACAAGTGAGATAATTAATTTTTTCATAATAGAGTGGGGGTACTACATGTCATGTTTCATGTTTCCATGATCCATTGCTTCATCATCCTGGATCATTTTTACATGTTCTTCCCAAGTCATGCCCATGCGTGCGGCTGCTTCCTTTTCTTCACGGTAACGCTCAATGGTCATGCCGTACTTATCTGCTTGCTGTTCTTCGGTCATAGGACCTTGAGAACCGCAACCTGCTAGGAAAATGGAAGGAATTAAAACTGATAGTGTGAGAAGCTTTCTCATAATAGAAATGGGGAAAAATAAATAAGATATAAAGACGCAAAGAAACGTCAGTTATATTTCAAGCTGTGATTATTTACGTTCGCAAAATGACCGTGCCTACAAGTGGGGGAGCGTTGGCAAGCGGTCCTGTTACATTAATTGAAACTTGCTTAGTTGAGGCGATATTCAAAGAGTACTCGATTGAGTCTTCAGGAATAATCACGGACATAAGGATGGGATCCGTTCCCAAACTTCCGGCATCCTTAAGCGCATAACTCTCGTTATCGGAATAGCACTCAGAGCATGGCATATTCTGATCCGCCATCTCTTCTCTCATTGCCATATTATTCATGGGCATCATCGTCATCTGCATCGGACAGACTCCGAGTGTGGTTGCTATTAGAGTTGCCAGAAGAGTCAGTTTTGTTAGTGGCACGGGGAAGTTAAAAGTGAATAGTGAATAGTTAAAAGTTATCATCTATTAGACAGGCCCACAACCTTCAATAATTCTTTTATGAATTTATCACGATCGGTCTGGGATGCCAATTTTTTTGGGGCGCAAGTGTTCATATGGCTTTCCAGAATAGTTCCCTGAACGTACTTTACGTGCCCTTTCATGGCAAGCGCTATTTCTAGTAACTTAGGACAGTATTCATCATTCTCAATCATTTCTTCAAGCTTTGTGCTTAAGCCATTGAGCCTCTTAAGAGCTGCGATTGCCTTCTTTTTATGAGTGGGAAGCATATGGGTAGGGGGTATGGGTATACTATATAGGAGGGGGTAAGAGGATGCAAGAATTATCTGACCTCACCCCCCGGCCCCTCTCCTGTAAACAGGAGAGGGGAGCTACGCAATTAGTGTAGTTTCCCCCTCTCCTCCTCAGGGGAGAGGGGGTTAGGGGGTGAGGTCGAGCAGGACTTTTCCGCTTCACTAAGCCCCGTAAGCAGTTCCACCCACAAGCGGAACACCGGACTAAAGATTTTTAACAAAATGGCTTAGTTAAGCCAAAAACTAGCCATAACGAACCATTGACAAATTATAAAAAAGTATTAGAATATATCGCTATGTCTCAAGGCCCTCCAGAAGGTCCAGATTCCGGCCAACCTGATGGCATTCAATCCAATGAATTGCCAAAGGATTTTGTATTGGAAGGAGGTGTTTTGAAAATGACCAGGCAGTCATTTGAAGCATTATTTGATCAAGCCCGTTCACCAAATCCTCAGAATCCTACGGACTTAACAACGATAACAGAAGCATTTGAAAAGCAATTTGATGAAGAAGAATTGAATAAAAGAAAGATAGCTAGAGATGCGTGTGCAAGGGGGATCGTACAAAAACTTGCAGAACTTCCAGACAATGTATCGCTTGTTGAGTGTCTTGCCTATATCCAAACTGCAAGATCGTTAGCAGCAGCCGGCAACCTGCAAGCAACATCAGGCTTGCCTGAAGAAATCGCAAAAATGCAACATAGAGATAACAAGGCGGTGTATCAAGCAGCTGAACGTCTCGTAAGAGAGCAGTTTGCTAGTTGCGGTCAGACAGCAGGAGGGTCAAGTGCCGAACAACCCGGTAGAAACATGGTTAAAATCGGATCATTCCACGTTGGAAAAGATGGGCAGATGGATTCTGTAAGTAATACTGGTGCAGTGGGTGCAAAAATCGTTGGCTCGGAAAGCCCCGGCGAATTAAGGTTCGCGGGATCATTTCAGGCAGGTGAGTTAGGGCCAACTGGTCCGGGTGGATTGCCGGAGAAGCTGGTGCTTCCGGAAGGATTCCTCGGCGGCACAGAAATAGATGCAGGAACATTTCATGATCCGGAAAGAGCACCGGAGGAACCTACCGTAAGCAGAAAAGAGCTTATAGATCAAATGTCTTATGTTTCCGATAAATTAGCTACTCCAGAGAAAGAAGCGCAATTTTCTGCGTTGTGTAAAAGGCATTTAGATCAAGATCATATGGATTGGATGCGAGAAATCACAACTGAAGTGATCAATAGCGGTTTGGCACTTTTTACAGAAGGAAATCCTGATGACAGAATGAATTTGGAAGCATGTCTTGAATTTGCAAGAAGAAATGCAGCAATAATGATTCCTTTGGATGCCCTTTCGGAACTGCCGCATGAAGTTGCCGATGCTTATATAGCAAATAATCAAGCAGTAATTGATGCGTGTGATCAGGCAATAAAAGAGCGCTTTGCAGACCTCGCAAGAGCGGCAGCGGCGCAAGCAGCAAGTACCGAATTTACTCCGGAAGGAGGAAGAGTTGTTGCTACCTCTGGGCCGATAAGAATTGAAGCTCCGTCGAATACGATTACACGCGAACAATTTATGGAAATAGGTAAGGAGCGCACATTGCCTACCGAACTTTTGCACAGAGTTTTTGCTGTGGTTGATAGAAGTGGGAAGAGAGGAATTAACAGAGGCAGATTTAAAAAAGCTATTGAGGGAGCTGGCCAAAAGATCAGAAAAGATATGGAAAAATTAAGTGGTCATTTGGATTTGGATCATTGTAATCGATTGATAAAGAAGTACGAAACGTGGATTGTAAATGCAAGGAAAAAATATTTGGCATGTTGCGATGATAGGTTGAGGAAAGAAGTTGAGCAGTTCTACAGAGAGTCCTTCGACCAAATGAGGCAAAGAGCGAGGGCGCTATTTAAAATATTTGAAAAAGATAGTCAGCCACCGGAAGTAAGTGTGGAATCTGGCGAGCCGACTGTGGATCATGATGTTTTATCAAGGATATATGGAGACAGGTATGACAATCAATTAAGCAGCGCCGCAATGCCACTTCAATTAGTAGGGGAGATGACTTCGGCTCTGCCAGACGATGAAGGTAATGCCATTATGGAAGCGGTGAGACAGCATGAAAATGCTACAGACGCAGTAATTCAAGGGCTTCCTGCAAAACTTACAGAAGCAGATTGCATAGGGGCAATAGAGATAATTAGAAATTTAGAACTAACCGGCGCTCTTGCTGGAATTAAGCATGTTGTCATTGGAGATAGATTGCGGAAAAGCGTTGATGCTGCGTGTGATTTCATGGCAGGTCAGGCCAGAGAACGGTTCAGAGAAATAAGTCCAACAATAAGTTCAGTTAAGCTAACTGATTTCTTTCGAAGAATAAGAGAGCAACTTTCAGATTCAGAAAAGCCTGCAGCAGATATGGTCCAGCAACTAATGGAACAGTTATCTGATGAAAAGGCAGATGCTGTAATGGTAGAAGTCGAAACACGGGGGCAAATAGTAAATCAAATATTGTCGAATTTGCCCGATAGAATTACTTTAGCTGAATGTTTGGATAGGATTAATTTACTCCGAGCAGTGCAGCCAACAGGTGTCTTGCTGGAAGTTGAGTACACAGAGATACGCGAAGCACTAGGAGCAGGTTCGCGAGCTACTTACGATCGGCTTGAAGTTGAAGTGCGCGAGGCTTTTGAGGCACAACTGGAAGCGGCGGCAGAACGAACAATCTCAAAACAAGAATTCTTTGAGTTAACCGATAAAGCCCGTGTTGGCCATGGTTTAGACGCCGCAGAACACGAGCAAGTATTTAAAGTGCTAGCGCAAAAAGTACCTGGATTTGCAGACGCATGTACTGCAGCAAATGCAGCTCTACAGGCTGGATATGATGCTCTTCCGGATCCTGTTAACGAATATCATTGTTTAGAATTCCTTAAATTACTCGAAGCTTCAGCCAGGCCGATCATGGACAACGTAGATCGCTTACCAGAGGGACTGGCTGATAAGATGACGAGTGTTTATGCTGATAATAAGGCTGCGCTTAAAAGAGCTGTTGATGATTTCTTCCAAATTGCTTCAGCAGAAGATGGAAAAATGACAACAATGCCGGAACAGGTCTTTTTACAAAACTTCACAACCGCAATGGATAATTGCTTGCAGGAACACGAGCAATTGCTTGAACGACTTACTAATGAATTATCCACATCGCAGGCCGACGAAATAAGTCAACTTCTCAATCAAGATATAAATGAAATGGTGCAGCATTGCTCGAATGATGGGCAAGCATTTACCGAAGCACAGTGCTATGAATTATTAGATTGGATGCTTAGTCGTTTATTGAAGCAGGAAAATACTACTTATAAACAGGCATCCTCCAAATGGAAGACAGATTGGAAGAAGCATGCGGGCAGAGTGATAGATCAGGTTACCACAATGACAGATAACTGGTTTGCAGGTCCGAGTATAGCCCAGGAATCAGTCGAAATTTCAGAAGCAGGTGGACCTGTTTGCATACTTAAGAGTGAGTTCATTTCTATTTGGAATCAGGAATTCACTCCTCCGGAAGGAGGAATTAATGCCGGTGGATTAAGTAAAGATGATACCAAAGACCCCAATGTTCAAAAGTGCGTCGAAACCATGAGGTTAACAGTAAAAGCTCTAGCGCAGATTGTAGAAGATATGCCGCCGTTTATTACAGTTGCGAGATTCTGCAAATTCATTGATGCAATACGAGGTGCGATGGTTTCACTTGATTCGAGAGCAAAGCAAGTGAACCGTCCGGCAATAAACGAAATTGTGGCACATTACCAAGCGCATTTGGCCACTTTTAGGCAAAGAATGCGAACTAGATTTGGAATGGAACAAGAGAGCGGTGGATTGGCAATTGGATCTGCAAGATTTGGAAAAAGCCTTCCGGATGGGCTGCAGGCTTCTGCAGAAAAGGAGTCAGAAGGGCAAATACCCCTTCTTAGCTTTAATTCCCTATTTGATAACTGTGTAACTGCTTCCCGCAAAGCGGTCCCGCCTCCTTCCATGGAACAATTGCCACAAGGCTCCAGGGCAGAATGGGAGAGTTTTACGTTAGGATTTAAAACTCATTCTAATCAATGTGTTAGTAATGTTGGAGACTGGCTTGATTATTCTCAATGTAAAAAATTAATCAGACAGTTTCGCGACAGATGCCTAAAAGTTCGTGCGGTAAACGTTATGAAAGTAGTACCAAGGAAATTTGCAAAACTAATTGATGATAGACAAATATATGCTATCAATGAAGTCGAGAGGCGCTTGCCGAAACTATTCGGAGAGTCAGGCGAATCTGCGGAAGCAGAGCCCGAGTTTAGAACAAGCAAAATCGCACTTATTCAGTTGATGAAGCAAACTGAGTCTGAATATAAGAGTAGTGCCATAACAAGGATTCAAGGTCAGCTATTTGCTGATGCAGACAAACCTGTTCAGAGACAAATAATTGCAGCTCGGGATAAATCGATTGGCGCTGTTGAGGATTTAAGAGACAAACTTCCAGTATTGGTTAGTTTGTCGGAATGCAACGCGTATCTTTTGCATCATAGAAACAATATGAGGTTAACACATTTCGTAGAAGGGCCTCCTTTGCCGGATGAGATAGCACAGAGTAGCGATGACTCCGAAAACGAGATGCTCGACAGGATAATTGCAAAACTTCCTGCTCTTTTCGAAAAAGATGCAAATGAATCAGAGAACGAACCCAAGGGTACTGTTTCCATACAGGAGTTTGTAACACTTCTCTCTTCTGTCGATGCTGATTCAAATAAGAAACATGCTAAACCACTTGGCAAAGCATATGACAGATTAAGTCCAGAAGGCCAACAGGAAGCTCAGGTCGTATCCGATTCAAAAATTGCTGCAATACAAAAGTTTCGCGAGAATAATTGGGGAGAGAGACTGACTTTTGCTGTGTGTAAACATTACTGTCGATATGCAGCAATGGGATTTCCTCCTAAAGATTTTGGAGAGAAATTGCCGTCGAATTTCTGCAAGCTGCTTAGAAGAATAGATAGGGATATGTATAGAGCAATAGAAAAGGGGCTACCAGAGTTGTTTAGAAAGCACGCGAAAGCTGAATCGGCAGACACTGCACAAGCAGTAAATCTGGGTGTATCTCTGGTTTCCAGCGATGAAATCGAAGCACTTACAAAACCTCCAACAATATCCAAAACAGAGTTCAAAAGAATGATTGCAGGAGTTGCAGGAATGGCTGATTCCGTTATGTCAGTTCCAATGGCGAGCGATCTTACTGAGGAAGAAAAGCAAACTCACGCAAGAAGGACCGGAGAAGAACTCGAAATTGTTCTTGCCGATTATCCGGATGATCTAACAGAAGCGCAGTGCACAGAAATGATAGAAAGATTGCACGCAGCGACTTCCAAAATTTTACAAGAATTAAGCGATGAATCGTGAACCACTCATCCTTCTCGGCAAACAAAGCGACTGGCTAAAAAGAGTCTCTGGGATCCGCATGCGCGAGCAATTTGCGCCTCAAGTTGAAACTGTGGGTGTGGATGAGACTATACCTAGAGATGTTCTTATTGGGTTCATGAATCATTTGGAAGCAGAAGTGAACCATTCCATTCCATTCCCGGGTATTCCTGAAGATAAGGTTGACGTGATTTCAAACGTAGCCGAAATTCGAAAAAGGAGAGATAAGATAATTGAAAGCTTCGTGGTTAAATCTTCTGATAGGCCTACTTATGCACAATGCAAAGAGCTTCTGGAACTTGTAGAAACATCCCCGAATGCTACGGAACAAGCGTTAATAGAAGATCCTGTTTTTGAAATGCTTGATCGGCGATATGAGTGGATAATGAGACAGGCAAACGAAAGGCTTCCGATACTGTTTGGAGTTGATGCATCATTAGATGAAGATTCGCGTCCTGTTGGAACAATGGATGCTAACAGGATTCCGGGAATAATAGACCTGGTAAGCCAACAAGTATGGTGCGAATTAACAGAGCCTGTTTTAAGTGGTCTTTCGGAGAAAGGAACTAGTCAATATCGAACTGTGATGAAAGCTAAGGAGAGAAAAATGACAGATTCTTTGGCTGGTAATGAGAGAGTTACATACAGCCAAGCAGTGAGAATAGTAAGCGAAACACGGGACGCCGCGGAAAAAGCTCTTTCTGATCTCGGAGATCAGGTTGATCCAAAACTTGTTCCTCTTCTGGAAGGGAGAGAAGCCAGAATGTGCGCCGATGTTATACGATTGCTCGGGGGGCACGAGGGATATGAGCCTGGAGATGAGACGCAAGAACATCCGGGAACCATAACTTGTGATGAGTTCTATAGTTTTTATAGTGAATTAGCGAGGAGGGCACCGGAATTGAAAGTTGTGTTTGCCGATCACGAGGAAGAGGCAAGAGTTTCTGCAAAAGCCAGAGGATTGCTTCGAGAGCGGGGTAACGTTCATATCAAAGGAATATTGGGTGCTTATGATAAACCTTTGACCTTGGAAGATTGCAGAGATATTAGCGTTAAGATTAGATCGCTTCCAAAACTTGTAGAATTATCCAAATCGGGTCATTCGATATATGCTGCATTAGATGTACAGAATGCATGGGTAAGTGACGAGCTGGATAAAAGGCTTCCGGAGTTGTTTGGCAGACAGTCTCGACCAGAGCCGGAAGATAGTAGCCACACAATTATGTGGGATGAGCTAATTGATTTGTTGAAAGTTGTATCAAAAGACATGCCTGATCAATACTTGACCGCAGAAGCAATCAAGAAAATGGCGAATGGAGCGGAAGCTCAGGAAACTGCAATACGATTGAACAGAGGGGATAGAGGCAAAGAGATTAGTGCAAAATACAAGGGCAAGCCTCTTACTTATTCCGATTGCATACAGTATGTGGATGATATTAGAAGAGTCTGGATTGAATCACTTGATACGGTAGACAACCTGATACCTGAACTTGGAGAAGCGCTTGAAATGCATGGTGTTATATTGCTTGCGGAATCGAGAATCAGACTTGTAGAATTATTCACAGGCAATCCTGTTAATGAGATTTACACAGACACTGTTCCCGCGAAAGAATTTGCAGATTTTATTGCTCAGATTTCAAAAGAAGCTCCAGAGCCTGATGATATAAAGGTTGCCGATGAAGCAGAAAAGACGAGAGTTATGAAGGTTCTTGGTACATTGAAGAAAATTAAGCAGAAGAGAACCGCTTCTGTAGGTGATATAAAAGAACCGTTTACATTCCGGGATTGCCTTACAATTATCGAAAGGCTTCATGATCTTGCAAGATATTCGGAAATGGCAGACTTTCAGCATGTCTTATTTGAAGCATTGGACAATGTGGATGCATTTGTTCACAGAGAATCAACAAGAAGACTCCAGGAGTTGTTTGTAGATGCTACGGGTTCTGAAGCAGAAAAACCAACTGGACCTACAATTCACAAAAATGAATTGATAATACTTCTTTCAAATTTCGGTGCCGTTGCAAGAGTGGAGCATTCCGCAAGAGTTGAGATTGAAGCATTAACCGAAGAGGTCCTTGCGGAATGCGAAAGGCTAACAACTTTGCAGCGAGAGTCACCAATCACTGCAGTTTTCGCTGGATTATCAGACAGGTTAACGCTTGCCGAGTGTCGTGATGCTCTTGAGCAAGTAAGAGTTCAAGCTGGTTTGCACGTAAATTTGACTAATATTGATCACCCGATTTTTTCTGCGATGGATCAGGAAGAAGAATGGGCTTGCGAACAAACTATCGAATACTTATCTGGAAAAATGAAGGATGCAAATCCAAATGATCCAATAGATGCACGACCTCCAATGTTTGTTAACTCCGAAAGTTCTGAATTATTCTGCATGTTATCAGGATGCAAAACCATGGGAGAACATCTGGAGGGGCTAAAGGAAGTGTTTATCGATGAACTCGGAAAGAGTGACGGCGCTCTTTATCATCAGAGATTTATTGATATTCTGCATAATTCCGGTTCAGGAGTAGCAAGTGTTGTTAAAACTTGGAGTGAAGTTGGCTTATATGCGGAAACCTTTTTGGCCAGAATAGAAGTATTTTGCGATACATTGCCAGAGCCCAAGGGAGCGAGATTAAAAGATATTCTAATCGAAGGATATAGGCAGTGTTTCGATAAATCGGCGCAGAGAATAGAAGAAGTGTACCTTATCGAAGGCACGCCATGTTCGCAATCAAGGACCCACTTTGTGGTTGAAGATGAGGAAATACTTATCCCTTCTGAGGTTACGAGTGGTCTTTTGGTTCCGCCTTCAGAAACCGGCGAACTTAGACCTCTTCTTGTAAAAGAAGTGACAACAGCCGATGCTTCTGATGCAGTTAAAGCTGCAGCAAAGAAATACGGAGATTCGACTCAGGCGGTTATTGCACTTCTCAAGACCGAAAACCTTAGCTATTGCAGGTTCCTGAACCTGATTGCAGATCTGGATGATATACAGGATGAATATGCTGCAGGCGTTTCGTTTCTAAGCAAGCGGGTGCAGAATTTATGTTCACATATGAACGATCCAATAATTGAGTATCTTTACATACAAGGTCGAGCTTGGTTTGTAGATGAGCAAGCGCTAAGGATGGAGGAACAGGGATCCGGATCAATTACACGCGAGAGAATCTGGGAAATTCTCAGATCTGCCAACCGAAGAGCGGACAAGATAGTAGAAGGCAATTTGCCTTCGCCTACGGGTGATAACTTGAATTTCGAAGGCATAATGAAAGATACGGTATTTCGTCTTTGCCCAACTGTAGTCTGTCATCCAGCTCAACTACGCGAATTCGGTTTCTGGCTAGTGGGCCGAATTGAAGCAATAGGGGCGATGAATCCAAATTCAAAACTTGAAAGTAGTATCTGTTGGATGAAGGAGATCAATGAAAATGAATTGGATGGTGCGTTCAGGGAGATTTGTGAGGCAATATTAGCCTCTGCAGATGCCAAAAAAGTTCTGGATGATTTGGAGTTTGCACTTCACATATTGCCGACTATTGAAGATTACGCAATTGCGGAATTGATAGAAGTTGATCGAGCCGTGAATCCTAAAAGATTACGCAAGGAGTTATGCGATGATCTTGATAATAGATTTAAATTAACTGGTCCAAAGTCTGGAGGTGGGAGAAAGGGGAGAGGGAAAAAGAATTCAGGTAGTGGCAGATCTGGTAATGGCCGAGGTAGTGTAAATGGAATTCCGATGAAAGTAGTGGCTCCTTTCATCAATAGGCTTCAGGCCGAACTTGGAAAATTTATGGATGAATGGATGCCGGAACAGATACAAACGCACGCGCCTTTGAATGCAATTATCAGTTTTATGCAGGAATGTCATTTTCAATTTCAATACTGGCTGAGTGCGGAAAATGCATATACAGATGAAATTGATCTGCGAATGCGTACAATCTTGGATGAATCTCTTGATGCAGTAATAACCAGGTATAGCAATTATCTTTCCGGAGAACAATATCAAGGAAAGAAGCCATTCGCTGCAGCAGATCCAAAAAAGCCGTCTAGAGATTCAGGTGAGTCCGAGAAGAAAACGTATCCGGTTCCAGCTCTTATTACAAAGACAAGAACTTTGGAAGATGCATGGAGGGAAATAGAGGAAAGGAATGCAATGAATCTCCAGCAGCGAGAACTGCATACAGTGAATCAAGTGCGAGGATTCGCAGTTAGCATCTGGAATAACTTCAGAGACCAGTGTGCCCAGCTCGAAAGCTTCAATGTAAGAGATGAAAGCGAGAGAGATAGTGTTACAAGCAATGCACGCAGATGCGTTAAGGCACTAGAGACTGCAATGATCGATGTTGTACGGCGAGAATGCAGAACAAGCGATTTGAGTGAGCCACTTTCATTGCGTCCTGTAGAAGAAGCTGCTTTGGGTATTAACATAACAGATTTTTCATTGCCTCCGGAAATTGCCAAGTGTTTTGAAGAAGCAATTATCTTGGGATATGGATCAGCACCGGATGAAGTTCAGGAAATTGATATCGAACCACTCCCAATTCTTATCGCTTCCCAAAAAGAGTTAATCGATCGCGGAGTTGACGAGCTTAAGGCAGGAATGACATGCACGTTCCTTAGAAACATGTTTGCAGGAGTATCAACTAAGCCAGTAAAACTTAATGACAGAGAATGCAGCGCTGTAAGAGGTAAAGACTTCTCGGTTGAATGGGCGAGGCAAGTAGGCGGTGCGGTTGATAGATCCGTTGATAACTTTGTATCAATACGTCAGCCAAGAAAAGGAGTGAATCCTGAAGAGTACGTAAAAGGACTATTTGATAGCAGAATTCAACATGCGATATTCCAAAGAGCCAGGGGAGTTGTGGAAGAATCATTGCAAAGGCTTAAAACTGGACCAAGTGAATCTGTAATTGGAGATCTGGCAAGAGTACTGCCCGATCTTACGCAGGGCGAACGGGAAGCGTCGATTACAACAGATGAATTGGTAGGCTTTGTAAGAGTAGATCTTCTGGGAGACAGAAAGCCCGGGGATAGTTTATTCCCGCAGGAAATCCCGGCCATAGAACAGTACTGCAGAAACAGGAACTTGGATCCGAACAGGGATGTAGAAGAACAGCTCAAAGAAGATATAGCGGGCTTGAATCAACTTGCCGCCAGGTTCGACCACGAGTTCCATGCGGACATTAATTTCCGACGCGAAGGGGGAGGGGAACAGCTTCTAAGGCTTGCAGTTCAAATAGGTGCACGAATGGCGCTTGCCAGACAGACTGCCGATCAGACAAGTGAAAAGAGACTGCGCGAGCAAGCGATGGATGCGCTTTTGCAGATTGTTCACCTTAAAGATCTTGCATTAATAATAGAAGCTAATTCACAGTGGATGAAAGAGTGGCCGATAAAACACGCAAAGCCGGATGACCGACTGGGATATTGGGAACTACGTTACGCGCACGAACAATCCGAAGCGTACTTACAGCGTTGCAGAATACTTGGAGGCGAAGCGCCAGAGCTTGCAGCAGCATGTGTATATGCAGAAGATGTAAAAGAAGCACGTGAGCGGGGAGTGATTGTGATAAATGGAGGAGAAGCCCCAGAGCCTTCGGCTGATGATGCCGGAGAAGCTTCGGAGGGCAAGAAGAAAAGAAGAACGCCAAGATCTCTTGATCAGGATACTAAACGCGTAAAAGCTTATGTAGAAAGGAAAGCTAAAAGACGTGAACAGTTGGCAGTAGGTGAAGCGACTGCAGAGTCCGGCGATATGTCTCCGGAACTTGGCGAGCTCGTAGCAAGTCTTTGCTCAGATGATGCAGAAAGAATTCCATTAGAGACACTGCTCAGATCTCTGCCGGATCATGCACAGACAATAGAAAGGTTAGCCGCAGCAATCGAAGGTGCGCAAGGTCAGAAAAAACAGGCGGATGATCTTCTTGCTGAACTTGCGTCAGATAGTTCAGGTGAAGTAATAACTCAAGAAAGTTTGGTTGGGGAAGCAGGTTCGATAATGGCGAGAACCAAAGGCTTAAGGCAGAGGGTATTCAAAGAAAAGCAAGTTGCTCAGGAAAATCATGACGAAGAGGCGGCTAAGAATGTTGCTGCGTCCCAGAGGATGGATCAGTTGGCTAATGATGGAGTTACGGATCCTCCAATTATAAGATCTGCAACAAATATTATGAATAATTCTGCTGCCAGAAGAGATGAGCATGCGCAGAGAATAGTCGCATTAACTGCTCTGGAATCTTCTTTGGAAGAGTGCGAGCTGATTGCTGCTGAATGTCTGGATCATTTCAAATCAGGCTACCCGTCAGGTTCTATTTCTGAGGATGGAGATATTGACGCCCGAGTTCCTGCTTTACTTTCGGATGCAAATATATGCCTTGATCGACTGGAGCAGTTCAAGAAACTTGCAGCCGCAAGTGCAGATAAGGCCGAAATCGAAGGTACTTCGGAAAGGCTTGGGGAAGAGATTGCAAGAGATAAGGGAACGCTTAAGGGATTAAGCGGAGAACAAAAGAGGCGCGATGAGGCGCAAGCCCGCCTTGATGAAATTCGAGTAAAACTTGCCGCAGCGATGCAGGCATACGAATCACCTCCTACCGCCGAACAAGAAGATGCTTAAAGCTAACGATTTTCACGAGGCAATAGACGAGGCATCCGCCAGACTGGTCGAAGCTCATCCAGATCAGTCAGGTTATGTTGCTGCTTTGGGAGCTAACGTTCATTACCTTATGAAGCGGCTGGTTAGTTCAGGTGGTGCCAATGGTGGTAATGGAAACGGAGGAATAGAAGATATATCAGAATTATTCGATATGTGTACTAGTATTAACTCAAGTCCGGAATGGGATCTGGAACCAGAGATTGCAGATTCGGTAGAAATAGAAAGGTCCAAGGTTTTTGTAGAGTTGGTTGCACTCTTTTACGAAAGGAAAGTGGAAAAAGATATGGATCATCAAATGGAATACAGAGAAGAGAGAAGTATGGTCCTAAAAATTGCCAGGTGGCTTCCGAAGTTTAGAGATGATCCTCCTTCTGGAATGATTGGTCCGGAGTGGTTGGAAGAAAACTTACCGGAAGACTTTTGGTGGGAAGTTGTTTGGTTTGTTTATAATCTTGATCAGGATGAGATGAATTGGAAAAGATTCAGTGCTCTTCTTCCAAAAGACGTAAAACAAAAGTTTGATGAAGAATTAACTCCGATGGATTTACCATTGAAGATTGAAAGCAACGAAGATTGGTTAAGAATTGCTACGCAAGTTTACAAGCGTCTTGGGTATTCTTCACTTGGTGCTTTTCTGGAGCCTTTGGAAATGGAAAAACACTACGCCGAGTCTAGGGCAGTTCAACTTCTATGGGATTATGGAATGCAAATGCTTGTAGCAAAGGATCCAAAAGCGGCAGTCCAAACAGAAGAAGATGATTGATCAACTATTCAGGGAATCCTCCGTTGGCGGCTCTACTGTAGATATACTTCATCATCTTTGATCGCTTTTCTACCCAAGGCATATTTCTCGGAGTTAAGATCCAGTCAAGAGTCTTGCCGAGTCTTGCTGCTTCGGCTTCCATAATCTTGCGAATGTTTGCTCTGCTATCTATCTGCGTTACCACATCGTTTGTTGGATAGGAAGTTCCAACATCGTTTTCTGGTGGCATTATCTTTTTTCCATCTTTCCCTGACTTTGGCGTTGGTGGAACATATTGTACATTTCTTTCTCCTAGAGGATGCGGTTTGTTTTGTACAAATCGGACAGGACTTTTGGCATCGGTTACGTTACAACCATCTATTTCTTCTTCTGCGAATGCTCGAGTTGCCCCCTTTTTTCCATGTCTCAGTCCTCTTGCTTCCATTATGGCTTTTACTATTTGATTGAAATTTGTTGTAGAGCTATCCAATTCATGTAGAACTTCCTGCCATACAAGTTGGGGAATTATTCCTTCCCCAGTATCATCCAAAATCGAAGTAGTTCCAACTACAT
Organism: Candidatus Peribacteraceae bacterium; assembly: GCA_030750465.1. Classification (GTDB taxonomy): domain Bacteria; phylum Patescibacteriota; class Gracilibacteria; order Peribacterales; family Peribacteraceae; genus UBA2144. Next base: position 10,206 of record JASMHZ010000009.1, on the reverse strand, counting down.
TGCACTGAGGGTAATTATGGCTGTTGGTGATCACCAGATCTCCAGGTTTGCGGTTTTTCTTGTTGTAAGCATCAATCATTCCTCCTCTTGTCAGGTCATTAAATCCATGAGGGGAGTGAACAACTGCAACGCCACCTTCTGTCATCATGACGGTTCCGGGAAGCACGTCCAAAAGCTCTCTGGAGCTCCTATTGTAGAAGTCTTCTCTTTCTGGATTATTGGTCTTGGTCATCTGAAAAGGTGGGGTAAAAGGGCTCTAATTTATGCCATTTAGGGTTGATTTGTCAATATATATTAAGTAAAATTCTATACTTTATGGCAAGTGCCAATGAAACCTCTCCGGCTAGCGCAAAAGTCCTCCCCGAGGGCTGGCTTTTGAGTCAATTGGAACTCCGATATCAAGCCATAGGTGTGGACCACAGGTCAGACAAGGTAAAGCATCCTCTCTTTGACGAAATCAGAAGCAGAATCGAAGCACTTATAAAACAGCACGGAGATCTGGAAAACAGGCAGGCTCTTGGAGAATTGTGTAAAGAAATCAGGAAGATGCTCGGTCAGTTGGAACATGTTCCGGATAGTATGGACGGCACTATAAAAGAAATAAAAACAGTATTGGTGGAACTCCGAAAACATATAGAGGAAGTTGTGATGCGTTGGAAACAGAAGAAGCCGGTTAACAGAAACAAAGTGACTCAAGATGGTATTCAAGCTTGCCAGGTTCTTAGAGCAGATTTCTGTCCGGAGCTTCCGCCGCTAGAGCTTCTCGCCCAGGGGTATATTCCCGCAGGCGAACTAAAAGCTTACAGAGCTTTGTATGCGGAACTCGGAGAAGTTGCTCTTGCCGACTACTGGTCCGAAGTATTCCGCGACAAGTTTGAATTTAACGACCGCGACATTCAAAACCTTCGCGAGCACATCGGTCAATTCCAACATTACACAGGAGACCCTCTCGAAGATGTGCCGGTACCGATTCTGCAAGAGGACAAACACAGAGCTCTAAGAGATTTGCTTTTCAATAAACGAAGAGATTATTACTACACTCATTACTACAAAGATCATCCTGATGCTTCACTCGTGCTCGGCCAGTTGGCGAAAGCAAGACAGGGAATTCAGGAATCAGATGCTGAACCAGATGAGAAAAAAATTCGGGGACAGTTTGTTGGCGAGCTTGAAGAGTACTTCATAAAAGCCGAGAACTTAGCTCAGCCTGCAAGACTTAAAGATAAGATTGGAGAAGGAAAAGATTATCCTGCGCAACATCAGCGAATCAGCATGGTGGAAATAGAAAGACAAAGACAACTTCTGCTTGCAGATGATGTTGGAGCAGGAAAAACAGGAAGCTGTATTGCTACTTTCGAATATCTCCGTGAACAAGGTAAGGCAAACAAGGCACTCATTCTTTGCCCACCTAGCGTACTTGGAGAATGGGAAAAGCGCTTAAGTGATGGCGAAGGTTACTTTACAGATAAACCAAATGTAGCAGTAATTCATCCAAACAACAGAGCGGAACGTTGGAAGGAATGGAAGAAGGCATTCGAAGAATCTGAATATGTTCTGATGAGTTACTCGATGGCGCGCCATAGCACTCCGATCAACGATCAGACATTTGCAGACAAGCTTGGTGTTGAACTTGGTGCCGATGTTCTAAACGAAGAGCTTGCAAAGAGGGTTGGTGCGGACTTTATGACTATGGACGAGTCGCATTACTTAAGAAAGCCAGGCGGAGCTGACCACGAGAGAGCATTCAGAATTTCACAATGCGATACAGTCAAAGAAGGATACATGGTGCTTGCAACAGCTACACCGATCTACAACACAATCGACGATGTTGCCGCATCGCTCAGGTTCTTGAATGCAGGGCAAGACAGATCGAAAACTCCGGGAGTGCCTGGAGGTAAAGAGACAGTAGACTTCTCGAATATCAAGTCAATCAGAGATGCTATCAGAGACAAGCATACAAGGCTTGTTAGAAACCTTCTGTCCCTTAGGATGCTTAGGCGCGAAACAGAAGACAGCTTGCCAGTCGGCTTTGCACCTAATGTGCAAGAGCCGCACTATGCAGAGTTGAACGAATACAGACGCGCTTTGTACGAAGCCATCAGAGAAGATCCATTCTTTGATGCAACCGAAAAGATTCACGAACTCTGGAAGCAAAGTGCAATGAGTCCAGAGAAGGAACAGCAACTTATCGACGTTATTGTTGAGGACATAAAACAGGCTCGTGCTTCAGGAACAAGCCCAGTACGAATTTCATTTGGAATGACTGGAGATGCAAAGGGAATGACAAGAGACTTTGGTACAGATGAAGAAAGAGCCTTGAAATCAGCTGATAAAATCACTGGAAGCAATAATCCAGAGACTAGTGATACCAATGCTTATATTGTTGGAAGAATTAGAAAGAGACTTGCAGAAGAAAACATTGAAACATTCATTCTTGATGGAACTAATACAGGAGGAGATCCGTTGTTTGGTGGTGATGGCGCAGCTTTGATTGATAATGACGGCGCATCTATGACAGCTACCAGAAAAGTAATTGCTGAATACAGAGATTGCGAACGGGATGCAGTCCTATTTGCTCGCACAGATACTGTAGGGGTCGGAATAGATCTTTCGTGCGTGCACTTCCACAGAATGGGGACCCCAACTTCAGTAATCTCTGAAGAATGGCAATGGTTTGGGCGTGGTCAGAGATGGGGACGAGATTGCCCAATGTCGTACAGGCGATGCATTATGGCGGGAACCATCGAGCAGGCTATGTGGGAATTTGCAGAACGAAAAAAGGTAATCATAGAAAGACTCTTGCAAGGAGCTCCGCTTACAGAGGAGGAAGAACAGATCCTTAGCGATGAGACGTGCAAAGTTAATAGAGGCGGTTACCTGGCGTATGAAGCAATGACCCCAAGGCAGAAAATTATGTTTATCTTCAAGCAAATATTCAACCAGGGTAAAGAGAAGGTTAAAGAATTCTTCGAAGGCAAAGACGGGAAGTATGCAAAAGAATTAGCGTACCATTATGGGCAAGAGGAAGAGTTGTCACATGCGGGAAACAACCGCCGCGTTGTAATGGGAGTTTTGGAGGAGCATATGCAAGGAGTTAAAGATTGTTCAGGCGACTCGGTTCTAAACATTGCAGATGTTGCGGCAGGTACAATGGCGATGGCACGCAATCTAAAGCACAGAGAAGATTTGGTAGTGCGATCAAGCGACCTATCTGCAGCTATGCTTGAAGTTGGAAGGGGAATGTACGGTGATGATCTGGATGAAAGTTTGGTAGATGAATGTTCGATGGACGAACTGCCGTATGAAAATGAATCGCAGCACATGATTGTTCACTCTCTTGCTCTGCATTACACGCGCCACAACCCGCGAAAACCTTCCAATGACGGAGAAGAAAGAGTCAGAGCCCTAAGAGAAATGAATCGCATCTTGAAACCTGGCGGGGTCGCCGTGATAACTTTGCCTCCTGGTATCTTTCAAACAGATGAAGAGTTCGATGACTTCTGTTTTGTACTTCAAAAGTTCTTTGGATTCGAAATTGTAAAAGAACATACGAATTATGTTACATCTACGGATAATGAGGACGAGGAACAATTCCATGGATTTATTATTACAGTCAAAAAAACGGGCGATCCAACTGATATGGAAATGGTTATCCCAACTGATCATAAAAAACTGCACTTCGGACACCCGCCTCGCTGGAGTGGAAGTGGATATGGAGGACATAACGGCACGCCGGCAGATCCTGAAGAAGCGCCTCCGGGTTCATACCATGAAAGGTTCAAGATAGGAGAAAGAGATGTTGAGTACAAAACTCCTGCAGAGCAATCGCAGGCAAAGGAAGAACATCATGGTGAGAAACGCAAGTTCGATCACGTTGTTGATTCGATTCATGCAATGATTGAAGCACACGGTTCAATTCAGGAAATTCCGCATGAAGAACTTCTGGAAATTTCACTCCAGGATGTTGCAACAGCGCAAAGAGGCGAGAGGCTTGATTACTTCCGTGCTTTGGTTGAGAAATATGGAGCCCCAGATCTTGTTCCTGTTAAAGAAATATCATCTATGAAAGCAGCTGAAGATGGTGCATTAATTTTGGCTCGCGGCCATTCCAGCAGAGGATGGTTCCTTACTTTAGCTAAGTTGGATAGGAGGGGTAAGGTAATAAATTATGGACAGCGATATTTCTATGCCGCAGACATCAAGAGAAGGAAGAAGAAGAGGCAGATATAAAATCTGGCAAATATCCCCACAGAACTAGGAAATCAAATTTGATTGCGAAGATCAGAAGGAGTTTGGGATGAGATAATCTAGAATCAATTGTTTCCAAAGTTGTCTTTAAAGTTGTCTTTAAAGTTGTCTTTTCGCATACAACATTTCTTATATTTTTTATCGCTTCCACAATGGCAAGGCTCATTTCTTCCTAGACGAGGCTCTTTGTGCATATATGCAGTTGCCTGATTATATGCTCTGGTGTTTTCAGCTTGTTGATCTTTTACAGTGGGTGAACCTGTACTTACAACGAAAACGGGAACCTGTTTGAATTCTGCATGTCCTAAAACAGAAAAGAGTTGTTCTGTTAGGACTTGATATATTGAGTTTATTGCAATTGAAGGAAACTCGTCTGTCATTTTTAGTTTGTCAATTATTGCATCTACAAAAACAGGATATAAAATTGAAATTTTTTGTCTTTCCTGCACCCATTTTGAACTGGCTCCTTCATCTTCTTCCAGTTCTTCCGGAACTATGACCAATGGTAGGTTGGGCACTAATTTTAGTCTTTCGATTGCGCCTCGAATTATTTGAAGTAAATGATAATAACTACAGTTAAATTTTGTAGTACTTGCTTCTGATTTTTTCGGCTCAGCAAGCTCTTTGGTTACTTTGAATACTTCTTGCAATGATTCTTGGTTTAGCTCATCAATATTTTGGCCGCATCTGCGAATCACTCCTTGCATTATTGCAATACGATCGATTTCGATACTACATCACGTGTCTCAGGCGGTTTCATTATTGAATTCTATGAAATGAAACAGGGTTTAGTCAAAGAATTGAGCAACTTTTTGTATCTGTTCCGCTTTGGAGTGGAACGTCTTGCGGGGCTTTGAGATGCTTAAAAGTTGTGGTCGGGAAAAGATTTTTTTGAGGAGGTATTGACTTGGAATTTTGAGAAAACCATTATATATAACTACCGCCCTGCCACCCTGAAGCTTAACCCACCCCGACGGGGGAGGGTGTATCTTTTCTTCTTAGTCAAGAAAAAGCACTTAGAGGCTTTATACTGGATTTATATTTGGTTAGACTTAAATATCATGGCAGCTGAATACACCGATGGGGAAGTAGTAAGAATGTCACTTGATTCCTATTGTGAAGTACCAGTCGAAACCTTGCCTGTTCATACAGTTGAGCAAGTTGCACGTAGCATGTTGGATAATGCGCGTTTTGCATTGCATTATGATGATGGCCTGCTCGATGCACTTGGCGATGTACGAGAAGTAGAATTTAGAGCGCGACGTGAGCTCATAGCTCTATCGGAACGGCTCGATGTTCTTCGTTTTCGTTTAACAACACAACTTAGTTTATTAATGACTGATGAAGAGATGACGAGGTATATAAACGATCTCGATGCGGCAAGGGATAGAAATGTGGATGAATATGAATTATGTCGCACGATAAGGTTTTTACATGATACAGGTTGTCAGTTATTGCATTGGATTTAGAATTGAGATCGATGGTAAACCGTAGGGGATTGGCACTAGGTTGAAATTTCAAGTTACTTGAGTTCACGACTTAGTATCCGTCTAACTCTTTTGCATATCAGAGCCGTCATTGCATTATTCCACGAGTTGTACATTCCCATAAAGCCCGCATCTCGCTGTGTTAAGAAGGCTGCATCCCACAAGATTGAGCCAAACATACCAGATAATAGGGTTCGCCTCCTACTTCTTTTTGTTTGCAGAAGCTGAGGCAGCATTTCTTTTGGAACAAATGTTTCGCAGAAGGATCGAGGTGATTGTTGTTCCACATATGCCATCAACTCACAATATCCAATTTTTGATTGAATCCTATTTTCGTTCACAGTCCTCTCTGAGGGCGAAAGGCTTCCTGGTCTCCTAACTAAAGCTAGGCTGTCATATGCCCCTGAAACAGTCTCATTCAGTATTCGATTCACATCTACTTGTCGATCAACAGTTTCTACTGCCAAGTCTGGCATCTTTTCTAAAAAGCCAGTCATGTAAGGATAAGTGAGCCCCATACGTATCGGTATCGCATAGTAAATGAATAAGAGAAATCTCTGAAGTACTTCTTTAAGATTAAATAAGCCATAATCTAGCTGGTAGCCCGTAGGGGAATCGAACCCCTGTTACAAGGATGAGAACCTTGCGTCCTAACCACTAGACGAACGGGCCATAGTTTAAGTATAAATTGACATCATGTTTGTGCAAAGAATAACGGGTGAAAATGCTTCCATTTACATTTAGCATATACTTAAGTACATGCCATATTTCTACTTAGCCAGATGCTCGGATAACTCGCTTTACAGCGGATCTTGTCTTGATCTTAAGAAGAGAGAAGACAAACACAATTCAGGTAAAGGAGCAAAATATACTAGGTCGAGAAGGCCCGTGAAAATTGTATATTCAGAAGAATTTGAAACTCTGGCTAAAGCCAAGAAGAGGGAAGCGCAAGTTAAGAGTTTAAGTAAGACCGAGAAAGAACAAATACTGCTCATTGACAAGTAAACTAAACATAATCATAGTATGTAGACTAAATGCAAGGCGGAACCATTGAAAGAGGTGTGCTTCGATATAGGCATAGGGAGAAACCTGATGTAAGCATTGTCGTGCCTGCACACAATGAGGAGGCTGCTATCTTGGCTATGCTTAATTCGATAGCCGAGACAGTTGCAAAAGTAGCGCACCATCGATGCGAGGTGATTATAGTTGATAATGCGAGTACGGATGATACCGCGGGGATTGCAGAACATGCCGGAGCTAAGGTTGTCTCTGAACCACGGAAAGGAGTTTCGTATGCAAGACAACGCGGGCTGGAAGAGGCCAATACGCCGGTACTGATTGGTTCGGATGGCGATACAGTAGTGCCTCCAACATGGGTCGACTCACATTTGAGTAAATATGACGATCCTGGTGTAGTAGGTGTTACGGGACGATTTCGCTTCGATCATGTTCATCCGCTCTTCCATGGGTACAAAGCATGTGCATCAGTTGTACAAAGTGCTTTTCGTCTTTTGCGTGCGATTGGAGCTGTGGAGAAAGAGCATCCAGAACGCGGTCAGACGGGTGCGAACTTTTCGTATCGCAGAGAAGCCGCACTGCAGATTGGGTATGAACCAGGAATGAATCTTGGGGAGGACATGATACTTGGAATGAAACTAGAAGAAGTCGGAAGAATCATCCGCGACATGTCAGATGAAATATGTGTAACAACAAGCGGCCGCCGATATCAGCATACAAAAGAGATCGTCGATCTCGCAAAACGAAAAATCACCTTGTTGTTCACGAGGCAGCTATACAAACGTATACACACTGCAATAGATTTTGAAGATTATCGTGATTAAAAACATAAGCATAATTCTTGCCAAATACCCATTTCTCCCCTAAGATCTGAAGCTATGCGCATCTTTGCACTAGAGACGGATATAGAAAAGATCAAAGCCCGCTTCCTGCATGCCGGAGAGAGCGAGGTGCTAACAACCAGATTTCATTTACTCTCTCTTCTGTTCGCTGTTATTCCTGAATTTATTGCAACAGTGGTTCTTACTGCAATATTTATCGTTGGATATATTTACGAATGGCCGATGGCTTGGGTTGGCGGGGTTACATTTGGCTTTTGGTTCTTGTTTATTTTCAGCAGAATGATCAAGTCCCTTATAGACTGGATGTTTGATTTTATAATGATTACCACGGACAAAGTACTTATGGTGGATCAGACTTCCATCTTTAAAAGGGAAATTAAACCAATACATTTGGAAAACATTGGGGGAGTAAGCACAGAGACTCAATTCTGGGATATATTCAGATTTGGTTCGCTTCGCTTGCATCTTAAGGAAGGATTGGGAGGTCAGGATTTAACAAAGAAGTACGTCCCATACGCTGGACGTGTTGCAGGTATTCTTTCTGATGTAGTTACTGCATATCAGAGAAGACAGCCTTCACAGCAAAAGCCGGCTACAGGAGGGTTTGCTCCTGCACCGAAGACAGCGCAACCGAAGGTGGTGACTGTGGGTTAGAACTTAGAACTTAGAACTTAGGATTTATTATTTAACTTCCTGAAGAGCTGCCAACTTCACTTCTCCTTTTGCATATGCAAACAAGAGTAGTCGCATTGCATCAGAAAGACTTAGGCGATCCCTTTTTGCTTGTCTCATAACGGCTGCTTTAAGTCTTGGGTCAAGGCGGATGGTTAGATGAGGAGTGATCATAAGAAAAATTGAAAATTGTAAATTGATAATTGAAAATTATCATTGTATGTACATTGTACATACAATCATTATTTTGCATATAATTAAAGCTTGCCAATCATTACTTTCTCCGCCTTCTTCTCCCTCAGCCTGTTTGCAAATCTGTGCGCCTCATTCCTCAGCCTCATTAGCAGAAATACAGCTTGAGCTTCCTTATTAAATGGAATCGGATGCGACGAGTTTGGAACGAAAATCTCTTCCTCTTTCTTTGCAATTCCAATTAGAGGAATCTTAAGATCTAATTCTTTAAGAACTTCCGAAACAGTCGAGACTTGCCCCTTACCTCCGTCAATAACAATCAGGTCCGGTTTTGAACTTAAAGAAGAGTCAGCTTTGTTTTTCGCAGTGTCGTACATCATAAAGAGTCCGAGTTTTCTACCGAGGGGAAGTTTTACTACAAACTTTGCAGTTTTTTCCTTAAGTATTTTCGGTGCATCGTGAATGTGGCGGAAGCCTATTTCGCTGTAGTACTCTTCCAGATTCGATTCCGGGGCAAAAATTATGTAAACCTTTCCTTTTTTAATTTTGCTTAATGCTTTTCGCGCTAAGAATTGACCAAGTTTATCGCTGCGGTATTCCAGATTAACCCAAAGCGACTTTAGCTCTTGGGTTTTCTCCTTATTAATCATGTGCCGGACAAATGCAATGATTTCTTTTTCTTTTCGTGCAACTGTGAAATCTCTGTAATCCAAATCTTCATCACTAAGTTCCGGTTCAGCATTAATTATTTCTGCAATTTTTTCCTGTTCGCCCTTTCTTGCTCTACCAATAGTGATTCCTTTGGTTTTCCACTTAGCCTCTTCTTCCTTAAGGTTAACTACAAGGTATCGAAGTCTTCTCTTCAAAACTTCAGCCAGTGCTTTGTAATCATCGATCTCTCCTTCCTTAAGAGTTCGGATTGTAAAATGCCTGTATTGGTCATTCGCAGCTTTGCCGTTCTTTGCAACAGACATGCTTCCCACAGTTTCCGTTCCGCTTGTGTGCGAGATGTCATAGCACTCGATTCTTTTAGGAATATCAGGAAGGTTAAGTTCCTCTTTCAGATCAGTTAAAGCTAATTCGGTATTTTTCGCTGCAGCTTCCCATTTTGTCTCCAGTGCTTTTAGTTTCTCATGAGCGTTTTTTTCGGCAAGTGCCAAGAGTTTAGACTTATTTCCGCGCTCAGCAGCTCTAAGTTCTGTTGCTCGTCCGGATTGTTCACGTAACCACTCTTCGAGTGTTTGTAGTTCATCCAATTCTTTGCCAATTACAATCAATGGGGGAATATCAGGTGACTCCGAATAATATTGAGGAATGAATTGTGATAGAGCTTGCGCCTCCGACTCAGCCTGTCCTGCAAGAGTAAGACTCAGTTCATCAATTACTTTTCCTAAGCGTTGTTTAAAGAGAACTACTTGAGCTTTCCCATTAAGTACCGACATCCCGATCACATCCATGTCTTCACCGGAAGTGTCGGAGACAAGTTGTTGTTCTTCCATTCTTTCTATAGACGTTAAAGCGTCTCTAAGTTTAGCCGCACGCTCAAACTTTTTATTTTCAGCAGCTTTTCTCATCTCTTCAGCCAGTTTGCTGATCGCAGGCTTGCGATCTCCTTTAAGAAACTTAATTATATTCTGAATGCGGTCAGCATATTCCTCCTGCATCAGTTTTCCTTTGCAAAGTCCGCAGCATTCACCAATTTGTTCTTCGAGACATGGTTCGCCGCTTAAGTTCGCTCCGCGGTTTAA
>JASMHZ010000008.1 GCA_030750465.1 Candidatus Peribacteraceae bacterium | reverse complement strand
CAGAAAGTGGAAACGTGGCTTCTGATTTCAAATAAGCCACATGTCAGCACGTTAATTCTCTTGATAGAATTGATAATTGACAATTGACAATTGAGAATCGAAAATCAATAATTAATTGTCAATTGTTCATTGTCAATTCTCAATTAATCTCATGCCAAAACCTATGCCCAAATCAACGAACGATAAACTAGATGAAATACTCGAACATCTTCGCAATATTGATAAGCGCGATCGACTGCGAACCATTGGTGGTTTTTTTAAAGGTCTGATCTCCTTGATCCCTATCATTGTATTACTTGGAAGCATTTGGTGGGCATTCAAATATGGTGATCAACTTCTGGAAAAAATTGCACAACAAGCCGCCAAGCAGGCTACAATAGTTACGGAACAGCAAGGCGGTGCAGTGATGAAACAGTTTGAGAACTTTCTAGTTAGGTAAAAACACCTTTGTACATACAGTGTATATACATTGTATGTACAGTTCTTTAATCCTTGATTCCTCTATTCTTCATTTTTAACAAGTTCCAACACTTCTTCGGCAGAGGCAGAAGGTGAAATTGCAAATGCAGGAATTCTGAGTAGTTGTTCTCGGTTAAAACTGCGTTCTTGTCCCGATCCAACTCCCACTAAGTATCCTGATTCTTCTGCAAGTTTCATAACACGCGCGTTAACTCCCCCCATTGGATAAGAAACTGCAAAGACTCCACGCCCCGTGTACTCTTCCAAGATCTTTCTACTCTGTTTTAGTTCCAATTCTACCTGCGCATTTGTAAGAGATCTTAAGTCGTCTCCTGTATGACCTGCAGATTGCAGATCATGCCCATTTGCAAGAAGTGTTAACACTTGTTTCTGCGTAATACCATTAATCCCTAAGTGTTGGGTTTCCAAAAACAGCGTGCCCTTAACTGCACTTGCCCTGAGTACATCAGAAATCTCCTCTATATTCTCCGGTTTAATTCCAGTAATTGCCAAAGCAACAGTGCCAGGTTCCATCCGAATATCTCGCTCCTCTTGTTGTGTCAAAAGATCCTTAAACTGACGCATTGTAATCAGGCGCAAGCCAGACTGTTTAAGAGCGTCTATATGTTTTGGCAGAGAATCAACTACACCTTTCTGGGACGCCTTGTAGATAAGCACCGGAAATGTGAATTTCTCCTGCCTCACCAGAAAATTTGGTAAGAACGGCGACAGATACTCTACTGCCACATACCCCTCCTTCCCTTCAAATGGAATTCGAGCCCAGACATCATCTTTACTAAGAACGTTTACAAACGATTGCCCCCGAAGTTCACCCAACTTCTCACTATGAGTATCGGCTGCCTTTCTAACGTTCAAAAAACCAAAATCAACAAAATACCGATCTTTGAATTTCTCTTTCTCTTCGGCGAGGGCAGATTCAGAGGTCAATTTTGCTATATATCTCTGAGCTACATAGCCATCCCTGTCATTTGGCAGCTTAATATGCGCCCATGCGGCATCAATAAACTCCAGTAGCTCTACAATATCACCCTGATCAAGACGATCTACTGAATCAGCAGTGACCTTAGGAGAAGTTCTTACGTTTAGAAACTCGTTTGTAATTCTGTACAGGTTTTCACCAGTTGCTGCTGGTCCAGATCTGATAGATGAGTACTTCTTTACCATGCTCATATCTAGAACAGGAACATCCTTATCCTCTTCCAAATGCAGCCTTGGCCCGCCTTCATCGTTAAGAGAATCCAAACCGGCCTCTGCTTTGTTGGAAAGCTCTTTAAACCTAGCTACATCTTCGGCCGTGAAGGTGAATTCCTCAGGCTTTAGCTCTTCTTCTTTTGGCGTACATCCGGCAAATAAAATTCCAAAAGATGCTATCAACAAGAACGCAACAAGCGGACGAGGTGAAGAAAGTGACTGCCGGCGGCGACGATATGTGGCCATAAAGCAAAGTGGCAACTCGCGTCTGAACAAAAAAGCTACTCACTGATTATGGGAAATGTACCACGAAATAACGACCTTTCCACCTGAATACAATATTTTATCTTGCTCAAATTTTATTATCGTTTCATGAACACAATTTGTATGCGTAAACAGAAATTTTCTTTGACGTCTAAATTTTGTGATCATATTCAAATTCTTGTAGATATTTGTTGTTCAATCTAATCTAAAAATTGAGGGGTCGCCCGCCACGGGGGGTGAAGGGGCTAGAGGGTGTGGATTGGCGGGCGTTGATTTTTTCTTTGCTTCTTTCTTTTGTATTAAGACAAAAGAAAGAAGGGAATTGCACTTAGAATCGCTCGAAAGCATTAAAAATCGGCAATACAATAGCTGTATATATTCAATAATATATGTTATAATAGCATTATGAAGGGCTTCCATACCCTCTCACTGGCAATCGCCTCCGCTTTGATACTTGTTAGCTGCGGAAAGGATGCTGGGCAAACTCCTGAGGATCCTGAATCTAAACTTAAGGTCAGTGGGCCAAAAAGCTCATTAATTTCGGTTATATATGCCGGCAAAAGCACCTTGCCAACAAGACTTTCACGTCCAAGCTCATCCCTTGGTGCCTTTGTTAGCCTATATCTCTCTCAGAACCATATGATGAAAGTGATTAGCGCTCTTGAAGGAATAGACGTACAGGTCAAATTTGCGCAGGCAAATTCGATTGAAACTGACGAAACCTTCGATTTACTGCAGGAATATGGAACAATTCTTCAGGTGGATATCATAGATATGCTTAACAGATCTCTGGACAGGGATAAGGCTATAAACAGATATTTGGAATCCTTGAAAGGCATGAACAAGCGAATTGAAGTTAAAATCACCGAACTTGATGAGAGAGCGGATTCAATCAAAGAGGAAAGAAGAGCAAAGAAAAAGGAGGTAAGAGAGGTTGAAAAATTCGTCAGACATGCCCTTAAAGAAAAGAAATATGCCGCCGCAGGGCCAAAGCAAGAGGAGCTTGCAAAGCTTGAATCCGAACTTGCCGAAATTGAAACCAAAGAGAGCCAAAATAAGAAAATAATCAAGATAACCAAGAAATTACTCAAAGTAGGCCTGGAAAGAGAAGAGGCAATAGATAAAAACCGCGAGATCTTGATTTCGGGACTTAAGGTCATAGAGGTCCCAGGGCTTGAGGATTTGGGGATTGTAATTGAAGAATAAAGGAAGATCGCATCACACAATAGTTTTGAGCCAAGGCAACCTTTCGCAAAGGACAAAATCGAAGATTTCGGCTATAATAAGAGGATTAATTGAACTATGGCACAGAAAAAAACAAAAACTCCTACGGCCAAAAGCGTTAAAGCAGAGACACATGCTACTGCCAAAGTTGCAACGCAGAAAACTGCCGTTGAAACTCCGCCTAAAGTAAAAATTGGAATGATTACGACTATGGTCGCAGCTATAGATGACCTATTGGGTCTGCAAAGGAAAATGGAAAAAACACTAAAAGCAACCAAGAAGATGAAAGTTAAGGCACTTTCTGCAAAAGATCAGGAGGCACTAAAGAGATATGAAGAAGGATTGCAGAAAACACTGGATATTATCGCTCCGGCCGGTATGGAAGTAAAACAAGATGAAATATTGTTAAATGATCTGCATGCCAGGACTTTGTATGCCGTCAACTGGCCACACTACATATATCCAAACTGGCTTTCAGAGGAAATCAACTTTGATGCTCACATGAACATCTCGCAGTTCATATATCCAGCTGATAACAAAACTGTTCTAAAGCTTCTTAGGAAAAAAGTGACACAAATGCGTTCGTCTATGCATATGTTGGAACAACGCGGAATAGTTCGAGACCCGGCACTAGAGGCTGCATTGCAGGATGCTGAGGAGCTAAGAGACCTTCTTACACGAGGACGAGAGAAACTCTTTCAGCTTGGTTTGTATGTGACTATATACTCGGACGATAAGGAAAAACTGAAGAAGTTGCAGACTGATATGGAATCTCTGCTTGGAGGAAAGTTGGTCATAACCAAGCCGGCTTTTATGCAAATGGAACACGGCTGGATTTCCACATTACCATTCGGAATTGACGAGTTGGAGGTAAACAGAAACATGAATACCTCTCCGGCATCAGCCTGTTTCCCATTCTCCAGCTCAGATCTGACCGATGACCATGGAATCCTTTACGGAATAAACCGGCACAATGATAGCCTTGTTATATTCGACAGATTTGACCTACCAAACGCCAACTCAACTGTGTTCGCTACATCTGGTGCTGGTAAATCGTTTACAGTAAAACTCGAGATGCTTAGATCATTGATGTATGGAACAGAGATGTTTGTTGTCGACCCGGAAAATGAGTACAGGGAATTATGTGAAACCATAGGCGGAACACATATTCCAATTTCACTTGAGAGCTCAAACCGAATTAATCCTTTCGATCTTCCAATGGCAGTCCGAGGAGACGAAGCAACTACAGGAGAAATTCTTCGTGCTGCTGTAATAAACCTGCATGGTCTTTTCAAGCTGATGCTTGGAACACTTACTCCCGCTGAAGATGGAATTTTGGATAAGGCAATTCTGGACACTTATGCACTAAAAAATATTACACTGGAAACCGAAGATCCTGGATCCAAAGAAGTGCCTGTTATGGGGGACTTGGTTGATGTGCTGATGACTACGGATGGAGGAGAAAACATGGCAAGGACACTTTCCAAGTACACAGAAGGAAGCTACACAGGACTATTTGATCATCCAACAAATGTGGAAATGAATAATCAAATGGTAGTTTTTCAGATCAGGGATCTGGAAGAGTCGCTGCGACCGATTGCGATGTATGTTGTTATTAATCTGATATGGAACCGAATCCGTGCAGACTTTAAGAAACGAATCCTGGTAATTGATGAGGCATGGAGCTTGATTCAACACGAAGACTCAGCACGGTTCTTATATGGGCTTATCAAGCGTGCTAGAAAGTATTACTTGGGAGTAACGACTATTACACAAGACGTAGAAGACTTCGTAAACTCACCATATGGAAAACCGATTATTACAAATGCATCATTCCAGGTTCTTCTTAAACAATCTCCTAGTGCTGTTGATAATCTACAAAAAATATTTTATCTCACCGACGGTGAAAAGTATCTGCTCCTAGGATCCGAAGTGGGACAAGGATTATTCTTTGCCGGTAATAGACATGTGGCTATCCAGATTATTGCCAGCCCTCAGGAATCCGCAGTTATCACCACCAATCCGGAGGAGATAGCAAAAAGGCAAAGATCCAAGCGCCTTGCTGCAGTAGATGCAGCCGAAAAATCATCGGGGTCCACAAGTGACGAACTGGCCGATAAATCAGCCGAAGGTGTGAAACAAGAGGAAAAAGCAGATGAGGCATTTGTGGATAATAAAAAAGAGACAAAAGAGGAAAAAGACGAAAAGGAGGAAAAAGATTCGAGTGATGTAGGGGTGCTCGAGGAAGCAAAATCTGACGAGGGCACAGACACGAAGCTCCAATCTGAATCCGAACCCGAGAAGCCCAAACCAGAAGAAGCAAAAAAGGATGAATCTCCCGAACCCGAACCCGAACCAAAACCGAAACCTGAACCCAAGCCCGCCGAAGGCCCCGCGGAGCCCGAAGGGCGTAGTGGGGAACCCGAAGAGAACGCAGACAAAAAAGAAGAAACTAAGAAGGAGGAAGTAAAAGAAGAAGTTAAGGAAGAAGTTAAGGAAGAAGTGAAAGAAGAAAAAAAAGAAACCGAGGTAACCGAAGAAACCGAAGAGATAAGTGAAGAATCCTCGGAATCGTCGGACTCCTCGGAATCATTGGAATCCTCTTCAAAGCCCGAACCCGAACCCGAATCTAAGCCCGAGTCCAAGCCAGATAAAAAATCGAAACCAGATACAGGCTTTGACAAAAATATAACTCTTAAACAGGCAACACCTCCTGCGGCAGGGTCAGATAAGGAAGATGCTGAAGAAGAATCTGAGGAAACAGACAACTAACAACACGGCGCCTACGGCGCCTATCAACAATCGACAATCAACACGCTGCGCTTTCAACTATTTTTAAATAGTGTCGATTGTTGATTGTCGAAAGTCACGCGAAGCGTGACGTGTTGATTGTTGGTTGTTAGTTGTCAGTTGTTAGTTGCTTGTCGCCATTTGAATCTACAACCTTCCACCTTACTTCCGGCTGCAGCTTCCCAGGCAAAGAGAAGCCGGCTGCTTTTTTGTGACCGCCACCGCTGAACTTTCCTGCCATGGCAGACACATCTATATCATCGCGAAGAGTTCTGAGCGATCCTTTCACTTTTCCTTCTCTCTCCGAGAGGATCATAGAAAAGCACATACCCGGGACCGCGTTAACGTAGTCAATTGCCCCAGTTAACTGAGAATAGTGAGCACCGGATGCGCGGAAATCCCCCTCTGTTACAGCTGTAATAGCTCCTCCTTCCTCTGTAAGAGTAATTTTTTCAAGCACCCTTCCCCATAGCTTAAGTGTGCTTAATTGAGCAGTCCTGAACACTGCCTGAACTATTTCCTGCTGCCTTGCTCCGCTTCGAAGAAGCCTGGCAACCGTCTTGTAAACAGTGGCAGTCGTATTGCTATGCAATAATCCTCCCGTATCTGTATAAACTCCTGTTAGGAGACAAGTCGCAGTATCCGAATCGATCTCCCATCCAAGCTGATCCGCCAAAGCTACTACTATTTCGCATGTGGAAGCAGCTTTTGCTTCGATAATATTTACGTTTCCAAACTTTGAATTCGTAG
Source organism: Candidatus Peribacteraceae bacterium (assembly GCA_030750465.1). Taxonomy (GTDB): domain Bacteria; phylum Patescibacteriota; class Gracilibacteria; order Peribacterales; family Peribacteraceae; genus UBA2144. The sequence goes on along the minus strand of JASMHZ010000008.1, from coordinate 41,193 downwards.
GATGATGATCTATTACGATTGATTTATGAGTTCCATTAAACAATTGGGGATGCTCCAGATCAAGACCCGTTAGTTTAGGCTCAGCAGCATCTAAAAATACAAAAGTGTCTCCTTCTTCATATTGAACACTTTTCTGAATCCTGAGTACCCCTGGGAGAAATTTAAAAGTGTCCGGAGCTGCGTCCATACAATGGAAAACTACTTCTTGTTTTTCCAGAATTTTTTCCAATATAGAACCAAGCCCAAGTAGAGATCCAATTGCATCCCCATCTGGATTTCTATGTGTAATGCACACAACCCTTTTAGCTGTATTTAATAGCTTTAATATATCGTCTGCCTCCTGTTTCCTGATGGGCATAAGGGATAAATTCTATTTATCTAATGCGATCTATTCAATTTGATAGAGTTGCACATTAACTGCTTAATTCTATGATAAGTATTGGATAATTTTGCATTACATTCAGATCTTGAATTAGCAAAATAATGTAGACTACTGCCAATGCCTGAACCATTTAGCATTATCTTTTTCGGCACTCCCTTGATAGCAGTCCCCTATCTTGAAGCATTAGGCTCTGACTCTGCTTTTACAGTTGAATTGGTTGTTTCTCAACCCGATAAGCCGATTGGACGCAAACAATTAATTGTACCAACGCCAATAAAGACCAAATCTGAAGAGCTTGGGATTCATGTAATACAACCCATCGATATTAATACTGAACAATTGCCACCTGCTGACTTTTTAGTGACAGTTGCATATGGCCAAATCATTAAGAAACCGATACTGGATCAGATGGAAATAGCGGCTGTAAACGTTCATTATTCACTTTTGCCCAGATGGAGAGGAGCCGCTCCTGTTCAAAATGCTATTTTGGCCGGCGATAAAGAAGCAGGAGTCTGTGTGCAACTAATGGCAGAGAAGCTTGATGCAGGCGACATTCTGAGTGAAGCTAGAATTCGAATAGAAGGCGATGAAACATGCGAATCTCTTTACAAAAAGTGTGAAAAGAAAGGTGTCGAATTGCTGATTAAAACATTAAAGGAACCTTTATCTCCATCCACGCAAGACGAATCTAAGGCAACCTTCTGCAAAAAACTCTCGCGAGAGGATGGCCAAATTGATATAAACTCAATGACCGCAGAAGAAATTAACAGAAAAGTGAGGGCTCTTGTTCCATGGCCGGGAGTAAGGACATTTGTTGATGGTAATGAAGTAAAGCTAATAGAGACTTCATTGAATGAAACTGATAATTCGGTACCCATTCAATGCTCGAAAAATACAATCCTCTACGTAGTAAAGATCCAGCCTCCTGGAAAGAAGGAAATGAGTGGAAAAGATTGGTTGAGAGGAAGAAAAAATTGAAAATGGTAAATTATTCTCATTAGGCTACTCTAATAATTAGATAGCCGATTTTCCATTTTCCACTATCAATTTTCAATTCGTTTCACTTATTGGCCTAGTACTAATTCTTCCGCTGAGTTCAGCCTCTGCTTACAGCACACTTCCCAGTGATCTAGACGGTGATGGTTTGTTGGATCGCATTGAAGATAAGAACAGAAACGGCCGATGGGATGAAGGCGAGACCGACTTGATGAACGCAGATACAGACGGAGGTGGAGAAGCTGACGGATCTGAACGTGAAGGCGGCAGAGATCCTTTCGACAGAAAGGATGATATGACCTATAACTTGGATAACGACGGACTCACAAATGGAGAAGAGGCGGCAATTGGAACCGATCCCGCCAATCCTGATACCGACGGAGACAGTATTAATGATTATGACGATCCTTTTCCTCTGGATGCCAGATACCGAAGAGATACGGACAACGACGGCTTGCCGGATGAGTATGAGGAAGAAAAAGGTTTGGATCCGGAAGATCCAGATGACGGGGATGAAGACGAAGACGAAGACGGACTGACTAATGAGGAAGAATTTGTTGAAGGAACCGATCCTGTTGAAGACGATTCCGACGGCGATGGAGTTCCTGACGGCGAGGATGCATTTCCAGATGACGCAAAGTATCAGAAAGATACAGACGAGGACGGTATGCCTGATGCATACGAAGAGGATAACGGACTTAATAAGGGAGTTCCTTCTGATGCTGGAATGGATGCTGACGGAGATGGACTTAACAATCTTGGAGAATTTCTTTATGGCACCGATCCAAATAATCCGGACTCTGATCATGATAGAATCGTGGATGGTGAGGAGATAGATAAAAAAACTAATCCACTAGAGAATGCCTGCCTGTTAATTGCAAAACCAACAGCACTCTTTACAGATACTCTCGGCCATTGGTCAGAAGACTACGTTGTTCGCCTTCATATGACGAAGGTTTTGCCGGAACATATGAGGATTTTGGACGGTTATGGCAAAGGCATGAAAAGGGAGTTTATTCCCAATCAGCACATTTCGCGTTTTGAATTATTGAAGATCGCAATACTTGGAAACTGCATAAAACTCGCAAGCGATCAGCCTAGATTATCTGTTAATTTCTCTGACCTTCCGTCATCGCCAAGACCTCACGAAGAAGATGTTATTTCAAAACGAAGACGAGTGGTTTACACCGCTGTTCGGGAAAAGATTGTTCAGGGATATCCAGATAATACTTTCCGACCTGATGATAATGTTAACCGAGCAGAGGCGCTTAAAATTCTTCTACTCTCCGCAAACATTAAACCACCAGAAGAATATGATTCACCTCTTCTATTTTCGGATATTAATCCAGACGATTGGTTTTTCCCGTATGTTAAAGATGCAATTGAATTAGATGTAATCGAAGGATATGGTGACGGAACTTTTCGTCCTGCAAATCCCATGACAAGAGCAGAAGCTTCGAAAATTCTACTTCTGCTAATGGTCAATAATCCAATGATTAACGGATACGTTATCCCGATGGACTTCTAACGACAATTAACACGGGCGCTTCGCGCCCTTTTGACAATTAACATTTGACTATTAGAAGTCAATTGTTAAAAGCCCCCGCGTATGCGGGGGCGTGTCAACTGTCAATTGTTGATTTTATAGATGTCCTTTCATCTCTGTAAACGCTTCGATGAACTTATCCAAGTCCTCGGAATCGAACATTATCGTTGTCTTTTGTCCTCCGCGTGATTTCTCGGAAACTTTGAAGAACTTTCCGTTCCCGGATTCCTTCAAGTCGATGTAAAACGTGCGCTGGGCTGCGTGAATAGTGATGGAATGAAGTTCATCCGCGAACTTTCTGTTTCCATCGCCGCTACCTGCTGCTGGCGCTGTCGAAGCTGGTGCTGCACTCGCATCACCGCCCTCTTCTGCTGGAGCATCACCTCCCGCAAGATCTGACATAGGATCAAACATAATAATATATGGTAAGAAATAATAATCTCGGCTCCCCTACTCAGTTACCTTTCAGCTCTTGCTGAATGATTTTGCTTTGGAAGCTGGTATGAGTTTATCAAGTGATTTTTCCAGATCAAGAAAAAAAAGCTGTTATTCCAGCGGCTCAAACAAAATCTCTGCCTCGCCTACCTTCTTCCAACTCTTTTCTGCTCCCCAATCAGTCTTACCTTCGAGAGTCGCTGGAGCCTTGAGGTCTAACTGCTTTAGTATTCGCTCTGACGTGCCAGGAGTGAACGGAAGAAGCATCAGGGCAACGTGACGCAATGCTTCTGCAAGTTGCGTGAGCAGATTAATCTTCTCATCACCCTTAAGTTCCCATGGTTTGTTCTTATCAATGAATTGATTGCATTCAGTAGCAAGTTCAACTGCTAAACTTACACCGTCTTCGAGCCTAAATGCATTCATAGACTCCTGATATTTCTTCCATTTGTCACCAAGTAGCTTAGGATCACTGCCAAAATCTCCTAACTTGCCCCTCTCCTTCTTAAGCAACACCAGAACTCTGTTAAGCAGATTTCCCAGATCGTTTCTAAGCTTCGAGTCATACAACTTTTCGATTCGATCCCAAGAAAAATCACCATCCCTTCCAACCGGGACTTCGTGGCTTAAATAAAACCTTAGTGGATCCGGATCACCTCCGAATTTTTCCAGAACTTCATCCGGAACAACGACATTTCCTGTCGACTTGCTCATCTTCTCTCCTTCACTCGTAAGAAAACCGTGTACAAGCAATCGATCTGGAGTCTTAATGCCTACACAATCAAGCATAGCCGGCCAGTTAAGTGCATGGAATCTGGTTATATCCTTTCCGATAACATGAGTAACCTCTGCATCATCCCACCACTTCTTATCTTCCTTATCTGTAAGGTAACCGAGAGTCGAAATATAGTTTGTGAGATTATCACACCATACATACATAACCTGATCTTTGTCATCCGGCACAGGAACACCCCAATAAAGAGTGGATTTAGGTCGAGAGAAAGAAACATCAGGCAACCCCTGTTCGATAAAACTGAAAACCTCTTTACTTCTAAACTCCGGAACCACCTTGTAACCGCCGTCTTCAGGTTTTTTAGATAATAATTCTTTTAAGTAATCACTACGATCGCTCAGACGAAAAAACCAGTTTTCCTCTTTTACCTCTTCGGGGGCTTTCTTGTGATTAACGCACATCCCATCTTCCAGATCCCTCTTGGTTTTAAACTCTTCGCAGCCTACGCAATATAAACCCGTATAAGACCTCTTCTCAAGCCATCCATCTTTCGCAAGCTTCTTCCACATTTCCAAAACCGTCGGATAATGGATTTTTTTATTTGATGTTCGAACAAAGAAATCATAGGAGATATTCAACTTATCAAATAAGTCTTTAAAGAGTACCGCATTTCTATCAACGAGTTCCTGAGGTGTCACACCCTCTTTTTCGGCTGTTCTCTGAATCTTGATACCATGCTCGTCAGTCCCAACTTGAAAACGAACTTCATCTCCCCGTAATCTAAACCATCTGGCACATACATCTGCAAGAATCTTCTCCATAGCATGCCCCATATGCGGGGCAGCATTTGGATAATCTATGGCTGTATTAATATATTGGCGGGACATATGGATAGATTAGAGCTAGATAATATGTTTGTCATCTAATTACATAAAGGAAACAGAGGAAACAGGCGAGTCAGAGGAAACAGAAGAGCCCGTACTATTGATGTTATGATTATTCTACAACAATGAATCCTCTGATTCTTCTGCTTCATCTATTTCTTCTGTTTCCTCTTTAAATACTACCAACAAAATTACTAATAAAACTAATTATCGCCTCTGCAGCAATCGCCAATATCAATCCGATTAACGCATATATAATTACCTTCTTTCCACTTTCTCTCCTTGTGTCATCTCCTCCAGAAGCACCAATGCTAATCGCTCCATAAATAATCGCAATTACAGCACCTCCTGCGACCAAGAAACCAAAGAAGTCACCAACATTATCCGCAAGCCAAGCCAAAAATTTCTTTCCTCCGATAGCTCCAGAACCACAGCCTCCATGAAGAGTTGAACAGTACTTGCTAAAAGCATTATAAGCACCAGCGGCATAAGCCTTCTCTATTCCCAAGCCTAATATTGCAAACAGGTTACTCATATCTAGATAGGTAGATTCATTACAGCTTTAACCAAAGCGCGGGCAACATTTACACAAATTGCACCGATGCAAGCCCAAATAAGAATTCCGCGCGATTTACTAAACTCATCTGCATTTCCACGTGCAAACGCCATCTTGAATCCGCCAAATATCATCATGATTACGAAGACCGCATTAAAAGTTCCGGTCATCGCTCTAACTGCCAATCCCATGAAAGCAAAAATTGGATCTCCACTTGTTTGTAAACCTCCAAACTGTGCAATAGCGAACGCAACAATAGTTTGAGAAACCATGGTTATTCCTAAACCAACGAGCGCAAATACGATCGACATTTTTCCTTTTCCAATTGCCCCTTCTTCTCCCGCAGATATCAGTAATTGATACGCACCTACAATAATGAACATTATGGATACTCCGGCTGCAACTGCAACTAAAGTATCAACTATAAGCGGTATAGCATTTAAAACATCGTTTCGACATGCGCAACCTCCTATAAACCTGCACGGATCTGCAAGAGGTACATTACAAGCAGCCGCAGCAGTCGGGATAAGTATTGTGCCAATTAATATTGATATTAATTTTTTCATATTTACCGGAAGAACCATGCATTCATTAAGCGTAAAATTACATCAAAGAATGTGAGGACAATTGCTCCAATGATTGCGGCAATAATGTGATTTTTCCACGTTTTGCTTGGATCCCCTGTTGTCATAATTGCCGCACCGCAAATCAGGATCCAAAGAGTCACTATTCCAACTGCAACCGCCAAAATCCACTCATAACTGTTAGTGAAATATCGAAAGAAAGGCTCTAGCGGTTTTGTAGGATCGTAGACAATGGATGTAGTTCCTCCAACATCCAGAGGTTCGATTAGAGGCACTTTGCCCTTTACTTGCTTTACTTTGTGCGGATTTGTCTTAGCAGGACCTGAAAGTTGATAAGCTGATGCAGATTGACCTTGTGGAAGCACAAGGAAACAAACAAACACGGCACAATACAATGTACCCACCAGAGCAACGATGAAGGCTTTATGTTTAATCATCAGACTATTATACCTCAAAAACCGATTTTGATCGAGTACTTTTGGCTTCAATAAGCCCATAAAGTCAACTTAAGGGGAATGGCCTGCCAGCCGAAGCAATAGGCACAAATCGTAATATCAACGAATGCCCGCCTACGCTAAAACTTCGGCGGACAGCCTACTGCGTAGGCTGGAGCGGGATACGGGAATCGAACCCGCCTTTCGGGCTTGGGAAGCCCGCGTACTACCACTGTACTAATCCCGCATGAAATATGGCCTGCCAACCGAAGTAGCAGGACCTCACAGAATCGCCAACCTGCGCTCGCCTGAGGGCAAGCTTCGGTCGGCAACCTGCTACGCAGGTTGGAGCGGATGACGGGGGTCGAACCCGCGACCTTCGCCATGGCAAGGCGACGCTCTAGCCAACTGAGCTACATCCGCAAAGTGTGTACTATCATAGCATCTCAGACCAGGAGATCCTGACCTGCCCCTCGTAGTCCGCCTGAGGCGGACGAAGTGGGGAGCTACATCCGCTTGAGCTACCGGTAAATCCTACGAATGAACGGGTAAATTTGCAAGATCTCTTTTGAATAATTAGTTAATGTTATAGAAATCCATCGTACTCTTCTCCGTCACCCGATCGACCTCCTCATATTCCACTCCCTTAAGCTCAGAAATAAGTTTTGCAACTTCAACAACAAACGCGGGCTCATTCCTTTTTCCTCGATGAGCTTCCGGAGCCAAGTAAGGCGAATCCGTCTCGACCATCATCTGCTCTAGCGGACAGTTTTTGATTACTTCTCTGATGTGTTCTGATTTTGCATACGTTGCAATGCCAGTGAAACCGAGCATGAATCCCCTGCTGACAAGATCGCTGACGTCTTCCCACTTTTCCGTACAACAATGAATGACAATACGCTCGTAACTGACCCTATCAATAATTTTTTTAAGGTCATCAATAGCTTGCCCTGAACCGGAGTCCGCTTCGGCGGACGACTGGTTTAGGGCATCGCGACAATGAATTACAACCGGAACATTCAAATCTTTTGCAATTTGAAGCTCTGCTTCAAAAACTTTCTTCTGCACATCGCGCGGTGAGTTGTCGTAGTAATAGTCGAGTCCAATCTCCCCTATCGCAACCACTTTTTCCGACGAAACCATCTTCATCAATCTTTCATCATCCCCTTCCACCCAATTCTTAGAAGCATGCGGATGGACCCCAACAACACAATAAACATTGTCGAACTTATCACAAATCTTAATGCACTCCTGTCCTTCCTTTAGAGTGTCTGAGATTGTTATAAGAGTAGAAACACCGGCTTGCTTGGCTCTGTCTATGACCTGACCTAAATCTGAACGAAATTTTCGGTCGGCTAAATGGCAATGGGAATCTATCATGCAATCTCATATTACACTAACAAATGCCTATTCCTCAGTTCGCTCCGTTGTCGCAGCAACTTGTTTGGCAACCTGACTTCTTTCAGCTGGTAAATCTGCAACTTCTCCTTCATCCCCGTGTATTTCTTCAGCTCTTCCTGCGTTTCTTTCCAAAGCACGTCGATTCTGTTCTGCTGTTTCTGGGAATTGTCTATTGAATCCACTCCACATAAGAATAATTGGTAATTAAACAGTAGCTTCACTATCAATGACCCTCCCCATGTTTAATCTGCCTTCCGCAGCATCAAGAGCTCTTGAAAGAAATGCAGTACCATATGGCTGTCCGGCTATTTTCACTTGTCCATTGTTGCCTGGCTGTTTTGCGATTTGTAATCGAGCCTTTATCAAATGCCTGGCATCCTCAGACAATGTAACCCATGGCTCACCACGTGCAGGTCCTGCCAAAGCAGTAACAGCGGGTATCAAGCACTCACCTCTTAAAAGCCTCTCACTTGTTACCTCACCAGTTGGAGGCTTAGTGCTATGCGTGTGCACAACCCCTGGAGCAACTTCCGTTGCTTCCACTATTTCGTCGTGTTTGGCATCTGGACTTTGCATGCAGACAGACTAATCGCTTAAGCCTTATTGTCAACAATTCCGCAGAGAATTTGGTTTTCTAGCGCCAAAACACGTGTAGAATTACTTACTTTCTATGCGTGAAACAGGTGAAAAATGCGGCGTGTTTGCAATTTATGACTATCGTGGAGATAGCGAAAATCTTGCAATAGACGCATATCTGGGAGGACTGGCGCTTGAGCATAGAGGCCAGCATGGATGGGGCCTGGGATATGTTCAAGAAGATATCAGAATGAATCGTTTTAATATTGAACACTTCTTGGGGCCAATTAGATGTATAGAAAATGAACTTGATGATTTTGACGATATTGGCAAAACTAGAGCAGCGTTTTGCCAGACTCTTTATCACACAAGTGGAGAACACGAGAAAAAGCAGAAAAAGAAGAAAAAGGATAGAAAGAAGATCGACAAAAGATATGCACAGCCAATGGAAAGCCCAGACGGCTCTTTGGCAATGCTTTGGAATGGTAATCTTTCGAACTTTACCAATCTCAAAGAAGAAGATGAAGTTGTGGACACGCAAACTCTCCTCAGATTAGTAATCGAAGGTATGCAAAAATCCGAAAGAAATGCGCTCGAGGAAATAATGGGCGAGGCATTTGCACACGTCGATGTAAAAGCCGAGGGAGCTTATAACATTGTTGTTGTCCATAAAGGAGATCCGAAAAGAGACCTGCCTCCGTCCATTTTTGCGCACCGGGACAGATGGGGAACAAGACCGTTGGGATATACAATCGACGATCAACAGCGGCTTATGATTTACTCAGAAAACGTTGCCAGTTCTTCACCTGATGCCAGACGTCATAATGTTACTCCAGGGGGGATGGTGCATTCCATGGGACTGTATCCAAATCCAATTCAAATTTCTGCGCCTGAACCTAAGCATTGTTTCTTTGAATGGATCTATTTTGCGAATGTCTCTTCTCAATTTGATGGCACCGGTGTTAGAGAATCGCGCAATCGCGCAGGAGCCATACTTGCAAAACAAGATGAGGCACAGTTCGGCCCGCATATGCCTGACATTGTCATTGCCCCTGTGCCAAAGTCGGCAAGGGCAGGAGCCTCGGGTTACTCTGACGCTCTTCAAATGTTTCCAAATGGCAATGCAATTACGCGTAATCCAAAACTCAAAGGCAGGACTTTTATTGAACAAACCAAGAAGGGCAAAAAACACATTGTTAACGAGGAGGAAGTTGAAGATAAAATTGTTATTATTGTTGAAGACAGTTTTGTAAGAGGAAAGACTATAGAAAAACTTGTGAAAGATCTTAAGAAAGCGAAGGCCAGAGAGATTCACCTCAGATTCTGCTGTCCTCCAATTCTGGGAATATGTGCCAAGGCAATCGATATCCGAACTGTTAAGGAGCTCTTTATTCCAAAGCTTCTTGAATACAATGTTCCGCCGTATGATGAGGATGGATGCTTGCCCCAATGGGCGCTGGATCAAATCGCTGAAAAACTTGGAGTCGATTCTGTACGATTCCTTCCTGTTCCGGGAGTTGCTGAGGCAATCAGAAAAGACACCAGCGATCTCTGCATGTCATGTGTACATGGTCAGCCTAAGGATTATCATACCCAGTCCGAAAGAGATCTGGTTCAGATTGATTTGGATGGGGCGAGATCAAAGCCAAGGAAGAAGAAAAAGAATAAATAGTAATTCTTCAAATATTCAGAATTTCACGTATAATATGAGTGGAAAAGTTCTTTGGGTCAGTAGCTCAGTGCCTAGCCGCAGCCTGCTGCGGCGTAAATATAAAAAGCTGCTCGGTCCTCATAATTGTTCTTTGTAAGTATAAGTCCTTGGGTCAGTAGCTCAGTGCCTAGCCGCAGCCTGCTGCGGCGTGATAAATAAGCTGCTCGGTCCTTTAAATTGATCTTTACTAAGTTTTAATACTTGGGTCAGTAGCTCAGTGGTAGAGCAGTAGGCTTTTAACCTATTGGCCGTGGGTTCGATCCCCACCTGACCCACCAAGTGCGAAAACTGGCGCGATTTGCAATCGCCCCCCAGCCGCGACGCGGCTCCCAGCGCAGCGCGTTCTTCTTCCTGTACGGCACCGCAACTTTTTCTGATAGACTTTTGTTTGATGAAATACATCATCTACTGTCGGAAATCCACAGAACAAGAAGAGCGACAAGCTCTCTCCATTGAAGCTCAGCTTGCTGAGCTGCGAGAATTTGCCATCAAGGAACATTGCGAAATCGTGCCGAAACGGTGGGCGGCGGCTGGTTTTCCGGTGCGCGCGCAGCCGCCGCCTCATTCGCTAAAATCTGTTCGAATTTTTTGCAGCAACCCCCACCATCCGGCTTCGCTTACAGCTACGCCGCGATGGTTATACCCAGGGCTCGGCGTAGTTGCAGACGTAGCCGGCCCCACCTGACCCACCAACCTCCGCAGGAGGTTGCCAAAATTTCCATAAGGTTACAGACGATCCTATGATATAATTTCCCTTATGAAAATAACCTTCGTTGTCACGGATATTAAGGGCAAGAATCTTGTCTTTAGCTCAGACACACTAAAGACGTATTCTCTCGATGAGTCGGTTAAACTAGTAAAACAGAATAAGATTGATAGTGTTCATGTTGTTCGTGCCGGAGCAGGATCATATTTGCGAACAAATCCAAACACAATGGAAGAGGATAATCTTGATTATCTTTCCCTTTCATCATACAAGTTGTTTGCTTCTCTGGATCAATCCAGTTTAATAAACTCCATACTTGGTTTGAGGCGCTACTTCAGGGACTATAATAGATTTCTAGAGGAATCAGTGAAGAGGATTGATGATATCATAGTTATAGATGGTTTCCGACGTACAACGAAGCAACGGGTGGTTACCAAACTCAAACCACACCGCGAGATCATTCTTAAGGCAGCAAATCATTTTGGAATAGATTCAATTACACTTGGAGCAATTATTGTTGATGAAATCGCTAGAATGCTTCCATTGGAAGACATAATAGAAAAAATACTTCTCTGCACGATTAATTGGAACTCATCAGTCGGCATTGCCCAGGTAAAACTTGAAACAGCTAGGGGCTTGATCAGGATTGGGTATTACAATCCAAATCCAAACGATTCTAAACTTTCACAAAAATACATTAACAAGACACCAAAAGAATATCTATACAACTACGTTGTAAAGCCAAAGCACAGTGTGTTCTTTGCAGCAGCAAGAATACGAGAAATCATTGACCAGTGGATGCCTGTGATCGATCTGTCTGATCGGCCGGAAATTATTGGAACTCTCTACAACCAACCCCCTAGAAAACCTCGAAATAATCCGGGGCCTACTGATCGGGGATCGCAGATTCAGCAGGAGTTTTATCCTATTGCAAAAACTATTCTTCGAAAATGAAAAAAATACTGTTGATAACAGGCACTTTCCTCGCTGTACCCACACTATTGTTAGGTTTATATGTTATGTTTTTGGTTGCATACTTGGTTCTTCCAACGATTGTACCACCATGTTTCGTACCGACCGGTTACCACCTAGCTCGAATACAATGGATGGTGAAGAATACAAAGTCTGCGTGGAAAGATGATCCTGATCAAGCATTGGAACATCTCCAGACTTGTAAATCTGACAAACATCGTTTAGCTATGGAAATGCTCTCACATGCAGACGGGACTGTTGCTTCTCTCGGTATGGATCTTGTAGTTAAGGAATCATTCGAAGATGGCAACGTATTGCTGTCACAGTTTAGTAACGACAAGAGGTGGAACCATAATCTCGCATTGAACGATGAATACTTAAAGTTCATGCTTGTCCTCTGGAAAATAAAAAGGGGGATCGAAATCACTGCATCAGAAAAGGACCTAATCGAAGGATGGTCGGATGGATATTTTGAGAAGGTAGGCGTTATCTCCTCTTCTGCTTATATGCCTGACCTCGGCGCTTAATTTCAGTAACAAGAAATTGTTGTTCACGCTGTAACCATACACCAAATACGCGCCATCCACCGAACCTAAATCGATGCGTAAGCGGAGGTTCATTTTTGATTGGTTCCGCTGAATCCATTGGATCCTCAAGTTCAGAATACCATCGGAGCTTCTTTAAGATTTGACGACGAACCTCAGTGCCGAGCTTACTGAGATCGCGCTCTGCGCTCCTTGAAAAAATGAAGAATGATTTAGCCATATTTCTTTTCCAATTCTTCAAGTGATGCTACCTGACCTCTATGGTATTCCGCCAGGGCTTTTTCTGCTCTTTTTTGAGATGGCGTTTTTTTAACAAAATTTTGGAGGAAACTAAGGATTCCTTCATCAAATGGCAGAAATATACCGCATGGTTTGCTACCGTTCATTACGACCGTTAGAAAATTACCATCCTTGAATTTAGAGAAATTGTGAAGCAATTCTCTTGTAGAAGCATGTTTGAGTGATTTTAGAATCATGTATATATGATAGCAGAATGCCTTTGGCAATGTCAAACATTTGTATAACGATTGTTACACAGCAAAAGCTCATTTTAGAAGCATATGGAATGGAAGCGATACAGCGCTTAGGGAGGTTAAAGTGGCTTGCCCTGAAATTATGCGAAGCAAAATTGAGTCGAAGGGCCAATAACAATGAATAATATACCATGAAGATTGCCCTAGTTCATGAGCTTTTAACTTGATTTAACCCAACCCCAAACATCGTCATATCATCAAAAGCTCCCTTTTCATTCGCATTCCTAAGTACAACATCAATTGTTTCTTCAACTGTACTTCCAACATTCCCTCTTAATAATTCAAATAGCCCTTCTTTACCTAAAGCACCACCATGCATCATCCCAGCATCAGTAACGCCAAATGAATCCGTGAAGAGCAATCTGGAGCTTGTTAATTCTATGCGTTTTCTCTCTAATTGTTTTTGCAGACATCATATTTTCATGAGCTTTAAGTATTGATTTTGCTTCCTTGCGCAAAGAAGATGATATTGCTTTATCATTTCTAAGCGGCATGACGTTCTCTATTATAATGCGGTCATAATCTGCAATAACAAGATCTGTATTTTCCTCTACTTCTTTGGTAATTGCCTGAACAGCACTTGCCTGATAAAAGAACATAACAGATGATCCAACTGAAATAGCCAAGAGTAGAAAAATGCCTTTTTTCATAACCAAGTTAGTTAGAAGATAAGGAATGAAAGGCTACCACCACAGATAACAACAAACAATATCATTAAATCATGGTACAGAGTTATGTCTATAATAATATCTTATCATCAATACTTACCTCTATAATAACAACAATGAAAGTTGCTTTAATACACGAATTATTAACCATGCGCGGCGGTGCTGAGCGGGTATTTAAGATTATTTCTGAGATGTACCCAGAGGCTCCGATTTACACGCTTCTTTATGATGAAAAGAAGCTCGGAGATTGGTTCCCAAAGAGCCGTGTAAGGACTCCTGAGCGCAAATTCCGCTCCAATAATCATCATAGATACTTAAACCAATTTCCTGAGGCTGTGCAATCTTGGGATTTTAGTGAATTTGATCTGGTTATCTCTTCATCCTCCGCATTTGCCCATGGAATTATAACCAATGGAAAGCCTAAGCACCTCTGCTATGTCCACTCCCCTGCCCGCTACCTCTGGGACAGAACTCATGATGTGCTTGATCGCGCGGGAAAAGGAATGCTCGGTCCGATAAAAAGAAGATACCTGGAACGAATATTTCACAAACTTAGAGTTTGGGACACCGAGTCCTCAGCCAGACCTGACAAACTGCTTGCCGCTTCCAAAGAAGTACAAAGACGCATTGAATTATATTGGAGAAGAGAAAGCGAAGTCTTGTATCCGCCTGTTGATGATAGCTGGCTTGAATCGGGTTCGGGTTCGGGTTCGGATTTCGGAATGGAGAATCCAGATTACTTCTTAATTGTTTCAACTTTGGTTGATTACAAGAGAATTGATTTGGCAATTGAGGCCTGTAACAAAACTAAACAGTATTTAAAGATTGTCGGAGAAGGTCCGGCGATTAATAAACTTAAAAAAATAGCAGGACCGACTATCGAGTTTTATGGTTATCGTGAAAATGATGAACTTAAAGACATTGTTGCAAATGCAAAAGCTATCATCTTCCCCGGCAAAGAAGATTTTGGACTAGTTCCCATCGAATCTATGTCGCAAGGCACACCCGTGATCGCATTTAGAGGTGGAGGTGCTCTTGAAACAATTTCTGAGGGCAGAACCGGATCATTTTTTGATGAATTTTCTTCTGACTCGCTGGCAAAAGTACTTACTAACTTCAATCCCGATGTTTTTCATAAAGATTTGATGCTTAGTGCTGCCAGCAAATACTCCAGAAAGGTTTTTGAGGACAAGTTGAATAACACTATCAACGAACTATTCTAATTATCCGCGTAATCTGCGCTATCTGCGCTATCTGCGGTTCAGACAAGTGTATGTACATTGTACATACAGTGTATGTACAGCACTTTAAGCCCTGGCAACGAATATTCCACCTACTACAATTAGCAACGATCCGAAGAGTAACTGGGGAACTTTGACTTGGTTCCACTCAGAAAAGATCCAAAGGGCAAGAACTATGGTCACTAATGTATTCAAGTTATACAAAGGAGCCAGTTGGCTGATCGGCGAGTGGTATTTTGTAAGAGCAATGGCGATAAGTCCGGATGCAATACCCCATGTTATGCCAAACCCAAGCGCATGCATTCCTGATTTCATATTCAGAGTGTGGTTCGTATCAAAAATTGCACTAATTCCTCCAAGTGCGGCAATAGATATTCCAATTATCAGCAAATAAATTCCAACGCTTATCCCTGCTTCATTACTTGCTTTAGCAAACATTCCGGAGAAGCCATATAACAATGCCGGTACCAGTCCGCCGATGATTAGTCCGATAGTTTGAGGAGTCATAGTATGAATTTAAAACAGTCCCCGTTGTACATCAGTCGGAATAGGTAGTCCCAGAAGTTCGTAAGCTAATTGAGTTACCGTTCTCCCCTTCGGCGTACGCTGTAAATAGCCTTGCTGAAGAAGGTATGGTTCATACATATCCTCCAAAGTTTGTTCTTCCTCTGATGTTGCAGCTGCAAGCGTGCTTAAGCCCACCGGACCGCCTGCGAATTTCTCAATAATCGCCTTCAGTATCTCTCGATCGGTTTTATCGAGTCCCCTATCATCTACCCCAAGAGATTCCAAGGTTTCAATAACTCTGTCATAAGAAATTTTTGGCTCATCATTCACCTGTGCGAAGTCTCTGACTGCCCTTACTAACCTGTTTGCAATTCTTGGAGTCGCGCGAGCACTGAGTGCAATACGATTTGATACGCTTTCTTCCAATTCCACTTCCAAAATTCCTGCGGTCCTTTCTACAATCTGCTCCATTTCTATTTCCGAGTAATATTGAAGCTTGAAGTTGTGGACGAATCTATCTCTGAGTGGAGCTGAAATTGATCCGGCCTTGGTAGTTGCTCCGACTAAGGTAAAAGGCTTGAGTTCTAACCTCATAGATCTCGCAGTCGGACCTTTCCCAATAACAAGATCCAGCACAAAGTCTTCCATGGCGCTATACAAGACTTCCTCAATGGCGGGACGAAGCCTGTGAATTTCATCAATGAACAAAACATCTCCCGATTCCAGGTTTGTAAGCAATGAAGCCAGATCTCCCGGCTTTTCTATTGCAGGACCTGTGGTGACTCTGACCTGAGAGCCCATTTCTCGAGCAATAATGTGCGCTAGAGTGGTTTTTCCAAGCCCTGGGGGGCCATGAAGCAAAGCATGCCCCATCGGCTCATTTCTCTTGTTTGCAGCCTCTAAATGGACCAAAAGATGACCTTTAATATCACTCTGACCTATGTACTCGCTTAAGCTTTTGGGACGCAAAGTCTGCTCAAAAACATCGTTATTTCGCGCTGTTTTGCCTGGTTGCACAGGATGAGAGGATCTGGTCTGTCTTTGGATTGCCATGGGATCCGATTATAGCATAGGATTTGCTAAAGTTTGGTACTACAATATTCATGCTATGAACAAGCCAATAGTGACTTTGGGGCTGATCGTGATACTGCTCGCCATAAGCACAGCTGATGTATTTTTTACTTCAGCTAAGCTTCCTGAAGTTGCCACCAAGCCTCAAGCACAAAACCAGCCTCAACAAAGACCTCAGCCCAGGCTTGCCAAAAAAAATCAGAAAGCTGAAACTGCCAAGGCACCCAATATTCTGGAAATTCTTGTGAGTGAGCAATACAAATTCCAGCACTCAGATGAGCAGAATTTACTTTCCATGATTATTAAAGATGGAACGCCTGTTCAGTCCCGAGCACTTATAAAAGACTCGGATCGCGCCGGATTTGTAGCATGGTCAGAGTCTCCTAAAGTTAAAATCTACTTCTTATCACTTAAAGAAGCTCTCCATGTTTCTTTCACTCCCCAAGTTAAAGACCTTATAGACGAAACTCAGAAACGAGAGGGGCGAGCAGAAAGAAATTTGCTGTCTTTCTCCGACCCCGGGATCGGAGAAGAAAGATTAGTATTTGTTAGAGTCAGAAACAGGTTGTTTGAATTCCATCTAGCAAAAAACTATGAGGATGAGATGTTTGATTTGATAGAGAAGCTGACTAAATAAGATTTAGAGATTACTTCATTTTCTCGTAATCCTTCTTAATTTTTTCGTAAGCTTTCTTCTTACTATTATAGTCCTTTTTGACATCTTTGATTGCATCTTCATACTTTTTCTTTTCATCAGCTTTAACTTTATCGTAGTCCTTCTTTTTATTCTTTTTGATGTCGCTGTATACCTTCCTGGCATCATCGCGTGCTTTTTCGTAATCTTTTTTGGCGCTATTGCGCGTGGATTCGTATTCTGATTTAGCCCGGCTCCTTTTTTCTTTATAATCTTCAAGAGCTTCGTTTCTTTTGTTGCGATCAGCTTTGTATTTGTTCTTCTTGTCCTTGCATTTGCTTGAACTACCTCCAGCATCTTTGCATTCTTTATATGCAACTTTGGACTTTTCATAAGCTTTCCTAGCATTTTCATATCTCTTTTTTGCCGGGTTTTTTATACCCAAATATTTATCCTTCGCTTTTTTCTTCTTATCTAGATAAGTTTTTTTGCGCCCTCCTTTGTTTGCTTGTATTTATTAAAAGCATCTTTCTTGATGACTTTATAAGTATCCCAAGCTAATTTTCTTACTTCTTCATATTTAGCCTTCGCTTCCTTTTTTTTCGACTTATAAGCGGACCATGCTTTTGATTTCTCGCTTTTTGCTTTTTTGTAAGCTGACTTGAGCGCTTTCTTCATTTCGCTCTTGCTGCATTTCTTGTACCTGAGATGAAAATCAGTCATGCAAAAAACCTGCTTTGTGCCCTTCTCTTTATAGCACTTTTGTCTGCCATCGCAATCAGGGCATTTTGCGCAAGATCCAGTCTTATTTTTGCATTTAGTATAATGCTGTGTGACTTTAGCTTTGCATGCGGGCCTTAAGTCATTGTAGTTAACATAGCAAGTCTGGCCACTTGAGCATTTTTTGCCGATGCAAGCCGCGCACCATCCCGCTGGATCGCAAACGCGAGCACGGTCCATATTCACCGGACCTTTCATTGATCTATATACGCATCTCGCCTTGTACTGGCCGTGAACAGTTTTGGTTGTAACGCAAAAACTACCAGAGCCGCATTCGTGATCCTTACAAGCGTCGCATAAGGAACCACCAACACCGCTATCCTGGCATTTTCCAGATGAATTCCTGCACATTTGGTAACCAGCACGGCTTTTGCAAATCGCTGCATTAAATAATCCTTTTGCATAACAACTTTCTCCGGATCCACATTTAGTGTAATTGCATTGAGCACATGGGCCTTCGCACATCTCGAAAGCATACGCAGTTTTTGTCTCTGAGAATGCAAATAAAACGAATAGTACTACTGGTATAACAAACGCTTTTTTCATGAAAGAAGAAAGATTAGCTCAATTTAAGGAGCATTTTACCAAGAGATGAGACGAATTGTACTTGACATCATTAATAACGGTTAATCATTAATTCTTATTTCCCTCTCGCTTTATCGTAAGCTTTCTTCGCTTTTTTGTAAGCTTTTTTGGCCTTATCGTAAGCAGCTCTTGATCCCTCTTTCGCATCATCATAATCGGATCTAGCATCAGATTTTTTCTTATCATATTCTGATCGTGATTCCTTCTTGCTAGCTGCGTACTTCTTCTTTTCTGCATCCCTGGCTTTTACGTAGTCAGATTTTGCTTTGTCTCTATTCGACTCGTAATCAGACTTGGCCTTTCCTTTTATTTCATTATAGTTCTGCGAAGCTGCGCTTTTATCCTCACGAGCATCCAAGTATGTGTCCTTCTCTTCCCTGCAATCTTTGGAGCTTCCACCGTCATCTCTGCATTTTTTGTATGCTTTTTTGGCCTTATCGTATGACTTCCTTTCTGCATCATATTCTCCTCTGGCATTCTTTTTTATTCCCACATACTTATCTCTCGCCTTTTTCTTTTTATCTAAATATTTTTTCTTAGCATCCTTTTTTCTATCTTTGTATCTCTCGAAAGCCGACTCTTTTTCCGAGAGATATTTTTTCCAAGCTGACTTCTTTGTTTTATCATACTTTTTCCTTCCACTGGATTTTACTGATTTGTATGTTTTCCAGGCTTTGGATTTTGCTACTTTAGCTTCCTTATAAGCTTTCTTAAGGGCTGCAATATCATCGTCGTCATCATCATCTACATCCGGAATGTCATCGGACCCAGCCAATAATTGATTACCTCCATCGGCGGCGCTCGCTGATTCAGTATTCACAAAGAAAACCGATCCAACAGCTATAGCACTAATTAGCATTGCGATCACAAAAGAAACTTTTTTCATGTCGAGGAAGGGGTAAACTTACGTTGGATTTTACTTAGAAGTAGATTTAATTGCGATTGACAGAATTATTAACGATTATTTCCCCCTTGCTTTATCGTAAGCCTCTTTTGCTTTTAGGTAGATCTTTTTTAATTCATCATAATTTCCGCGTGCATTACCCACGTTGCCTTTATACGTAGCCATTAACTCTAACTTAGTCTCATCATACTTAGAACGCTCTTTCTTTTTATCACCCTGATAAGTTTTCTTTGCGGCATCTCTAGTTTCCACATAAGCCTCTTTTGCTTCATCCCGCTTCGACTCGTATGCAGATTTGGCGTCGGCTTTTATTTCTTTATAGTCCTTCAAGGCTTCATTTCTATCATCACGCAAATCTTTGTATTTGTCGCGCTTATCCTTACAGTCTTTTTTGCTTCCTCCATCCTTCCTGCATTTCTTGTATGCAGCTCTTGCAACTTCATATGAAGCTTTAATATCATCATATTTCACTCTGGCAGCCTTTTTTGAATCCAAATAATCGTCTCTATAATTTTTCTTCGTTTTTAAATATTTCTTCTTTGCTTCTGCCTTCTTATCTTTGTAAGTCTTAAGGGCATCAGCTTTTTTGTCTAAATAAGACTCCCAGGCATCTTTTTTTGAGGTTTTGAAGGCGGATTTAGCTTTTTCTTTTACTTTAAGATAGTTTGCCCAAGCATCTTTTTTTGCTTTTTTGGCATCCTTGTATTCCTTTTTCAGTTTATCGATATTAGAAGATCCACCATCATCTTTATAATCGTCTGATTCCACAGGACATATTAAGCGTATAGCATTCGGAGAACAAAGATCTCCCTTTGGATGTCTGGAACACCCAACCCTGAATCCGGTATTCTCAAACATCACAACATAAGGCCACCCATCGCGCTTGCAAAGTTTAAAACCACTATTGGGATCATCCTTTACTGATTTATATCTTCTAACACACTCATCTCTGTCAAAATATCCTGTTCTGTCTTTCTTTGAACAAAGATCATCTCCGCCTCCACCATCATCCTTCTTTTTACATTTTGCTTTTTTATTCTCAACAACACATTTTTTTCCTGAGTCCTTCATGCACATTTTCTTCTTTGCATTAGTACATTTAGAACCTCCGCCGCCGCCACTTTTGCACTTCTTCCACTTGCCATGCGGATTATGGTCTGTGGAGCATGCATGCAGTGTTCTGGCAAAACAATGCCCTCCATCGCAGCTTTTACCTCTGCAAACATCACAAATATAGCCAGCCCCACTTTCACCGCACCCTGTCCATCCCTGTTGTCCATCATCGCTCGTGAAGCACCTACTCTGGTGTGCCGCAAAACAATTCTCATCATTTTTGCATTTTCTTTTCTCACAAATATCACATGGAGGATATACGTCATAACAATACTCCTTACACTCGTTCATAGAAATCCCTGAAGGATCATCACTATTCATGTTCTCTTTGCAGATTTCACCAAGGCATTCTTCACAGTTTGGAAGATCGGAATTACTGCCCTGCTTTAAGCAAGACACATATGGAGGATATACGTCATAACAATACTCCTTACACTCGTTCATAGCATTACCAAAAGGATCATCACTATTCATATACTCTTTGCACATTTCACCAAGGCATTCTTCACAGTTTGGAAGATCGGAATTACTGCCCTGCTTTAAGCAAGAAACATAAGGAGGATATACGTCATAGTAATTCGCGGCATTTGCCATTTGAGGACCTGCTAAAAATACTGATCCAGCAGCCATAGCACAAATAAGCACTGTGGTTATAAGAGCTATTCTTTTCATATAATTGAGGGGAAAACAGGATCAATGGGCATTTTATCAACTGATAAAATTAATTGTGATTGACAACTCTGCATTCTGTCCATTCTACTCATCTTGCACTTTTCTTTTTTCGTGCGCTTTTTTTGCATTTTCGTATATCCTTTTAATTTCTTCATATTTTTTCTTGAATTTTTGATAGGTTTTACGAACTGAATTAATCACTTTATCACGATCTTCTCGGGCTTTTTGCTTTCTCTTGCTATGCCTCTCTTTTGCCTTTTTCTTATTAGATTCATATTCCTGCTTTATATATTTTTTCTCTCTTACATACCGTGATATCAATTTAGCCTTTCGCCTATCATATTCATCTCTTTTATTCTGCTTCACTCTATAATATTGCTCCTTTTTTGAGTTTTTTTTCGTAATTAGACTTGAATTTGGCCTTTACTCTGTCATATCTGGCCCTATAAGAGTTTGGATCATTAGGATCTTTAGTAGCATTGTAGTGGTATTTATAATCTTTTCTTTTCCGTCTAGCTTCCTTGTATTCCGTACGTAGAGCACGGCAATCAAATTCTGTATTATGGACTTTGCATTTTTTATATGATTCCTTTTTTTCTGTATAGTTTTTTTTTGCATTCTGATATTTGTCCCATGCAACTTTTTTTCTACCTTTGTACATCTTCCACTCTTTTTTTCTTCTGGTATCGTAATCGCTCTTAGCTTTCGCCTTAGCATCTTTGTATTTACTGAGTATTGTCGCCTTAGCTTTATTGTACTTATCGAAGGATACTTTCTTTGCTGTTTCATACCTTTCTTTTTCTTTAATCTTGGTAGACTTATACATGGACCACAATCTTCGCTTTTCCCTTTTTGCAGCCTCAACTTTCTTTCTTAACGATTGTAATGTATCGCGTGACGGGCCAGCTTGGACTCGCAATACAACAACAGAATTAGCATCCGACAAACGATAATCGATAATGTATCCGAACTTTGCAACCGCAATCACTGCAATACACAGGCTGCCGGTGAGAATGAGTTTTTTCATAACAGATAAGGGGAGATAGAGTTAACGGCCGTTGTAGCAACTGCTTTGATTAATTGTGATTGACAATATTATCCTCTTGCCTTTTTAAGGGCAGCCTTTGCCGCATTGTATTTGGCCTTTGCTTTTGCATAAGATGCTTTGGCTTTATCATATTTAGCACGAGCTTTGGCCTTCTTATCCAGATATTTCTTCTTTTCTTTCTCCTTATTTTTATCATAGTCCTTTCTCAATTTTTTCTTCTTCTTTTCGTAATCAGGCCTAGCTTTTTTCTTTCGCTTTTTATACTCCTTCTTCGCCCGATCTTTTGCAGCTAAGTATTGAGCTTTTAATCCTGCTTTCGCATTGGAATATTTTATAGCCTCTGCATTTCTTGCTTCACGCGCGGCAACATATGCATCATTGGCTGCTTGGCAACCGGTTCCTCCTTTTTGGCACCCCTGATAAGTGGCTTTTTTCGCCTCATAAAAATCTTTAGCAGCTTCATAGATCTTCAACGCAGCATCTCTAGCTTTTATAAAAACATCTTTTGCGTCTTCAATGGCTTTCTCGTAATCCTTAAGAGCATTTTTCTTTTCCTCTTTATAATCTTCGAAGGCTTGTTTTTTGTCATCCTTATATTTTTTCCAATTTTCCTTTTTTTTATCCAAATAATCTTGCTTGCCTTTCGTTTTGACATCCAAATATCTTTGCCAATATTTCCTCTTTCTTTTGTATGCCCTGCCTTTAGCTGACCTTGCTTTGTTACGCTTTTTAATCAGCTTTTTAATTTTTGATTTACTGGCCTTGGCATGCGCAATTGTAATGAAGTTTAGATTCGAATCCGACAAACGATAACTAACCGCATTGCCACCACTTGCAACTACAAGGACTGCTAGACATACACTGATTGCGATAATAATATTTTTCATGAAAATTAATAGAAAGTATTTAGTTTCTTCCTCTAGCCTTATCGTAGGCAGCTTTCGCATCCAGATAGTCCTGCTTCTTATCATTATATACAGCACGAGCATCGACTCTAGTTTCTTTGTACTCAGACTTTGCTTCAGCTTTTCTCTCATCATACTCAGAACGTTTCTCTCCCTTTATTTCTGTATATTCGGCTCTATCATCATTGCGTCTATCCTGGTATTCCTTTTTTGCATCATCTCTAACATCTTCGTACTTGGTCCTTTCTTTTTTCTTGATTGCAATGTATTTGGCAGCTGCATCTTTTTTATCGCCACGCGTATCTTTGTAAGCATCACGTTCAGATTCACAATTTCCTTTATCGTTTTTCCTACACTCTTGGTATGCCGCTTTAGCCACCTCGTATACAGCTCTAGCATCCATATATTCTTCCTTTGCAGAACTCTTTGCATCTAAATATTCCTTTGCTGCTTCCTTTTTTATATCCAAGTATTCCTTCATGGCTTCTGCTTTCTTGTCTTTGTACTCTCCAAAGGCTTCTGCTTTGGCAGACTTATAAGAACCCCAATACTTTTTCTTATTATCTAGATATTTCTTCTTCGCATCTTCCTTTGCTGAAAGATAAGTATCCCATGCATCCGCCTTTGCCTTTTTCGATTTCTCGTAGGCTCGTTTTAGATCATCAATATCCGAGTCATCATCGTCGTCGTCGCTGCCTCCACCACCACCGCAATCCTTAGGACATCTAGGAGGACTGCACTTGCAGTTTCCACCAGGTACGCAAGGCGGGCAAATCATATCCTCTCCTTCCTCGCATTTTCCATTTCCACAAATAGGTTTCTCATTCTTGCAATCACGCGGACAAGATCCAACTAAACAAGGAGCTTTGCATTGCAGATTATTATCAGGACAAATACATTTATCTGCCTCTCCTTCTTCACATTTTCCATTACCGCATTCTGTATCGCTTGCTGGATTCCTACAAGGATCTGCAAAGTAGTTGATTGGATTTCCATTGTCGCATCGAGGGAATTCCCTGCCATTCTCGCACTTAATATTCTGACAATCGTTACCATTACCAAACGGGAAAGATAAGGAGGTAGCGACAAAAGTATCCGTTTTGTTAAAAGATTGAATTAAACCAATCCCAGATACCAAAACGGCAATAACTACATAACTCGCAAGAGTTGAATTCTTCATAGCCTCTTTAAGAAAGGGATTGGAGGGAGTATAGCAACAACACTTACATAGAGCAAAAACCCTATCAATCTTCTTTACACCAATATCCAGCATATGTAGCCTACTGCGGAATACTTCGATTACACTTAAGTTACAAATGGCAAAACAAGTTACCAAAGTTATTAAGGCTCAAGCCCGCGGAGGACAAGCAAATCCTGCACCTCCGCTGGGGCCAGTTCTCGGCCAAGCCGGGATTGATATAAATGCGTTCTGCACTCAGTTTAATGAAAAAACCAAAGATAGGATGGGACAGGTTATTCCGGTTGTAATTGAGGTTTATGAAGACCGTACGTTCTCCTTTAAATTAAAACAGCCGCCTGCAGCCAACCTTATTATGGAGAAAGCCAAAATACAGAAAGGTAGCGGCGAACCGAACAAAACCAAAGTTGGCAAGATTAATAAAATACAACTTAAAGAGATTGCGGAAATCAAAATGCCGGATTTGAATACGAATGATGTTGAGCAAGCCATGAAAATTTTGGAGGGCACTGCAAGGAATATGGGAGTCACTGTTGAATAGAGGAAGCAGATGACTACTTCCAAACAGAATCTGAAGACTTACTCTTCTGATTCCTCTGTTTCTTCTGAATCTTCTGTTTCCTAATGTATATTAATGTAACAAAGTTGTAATGTAGCAATTTAATTAACGTGCAGTCAGCATTCGCCTTCCGTAAGCTATTTTCTAATCCTCCCCAATAAACGATTATGGTTGAACAACCTCTGGCAACTGTCTTTGGTTCGGTAGGTGTGGTCTACGGCCTTTTGGTGCCAATAGTACTCATCATGCTGTTCTCATTCTTTTTAATCGCCAGCTTAGTAAGCTCCAACGCCAATCCATCCCGCGTAGCACAGGCAATCTTCTGCTTCGTGATGATGGGTATTGGAATTTTGCTGATGACTGTCGCAGCATTACCCACAGTTACCAGCGTCCTTGCAGGTACATCCTATGCAAGTGCAACGTACGTAGGACTGCTGATAGTTTTTGCTACCGGCGGCTGCATCTTCCTTTGGCATGATCACTGGGTTCATTCACTTGATTCCAGCTCCCGCTTGGTGCCGTCTCTTATCTTCATTTATACCGTGAAAGTTATCGGAAGCCTGACAGGACTCTTGGCTGGACTATCTATCGTGTTGACAATCATTCTTGGTGGAGCTGAGGAAGGATGGTGGATAATGCCTGTAACTCTGCTTCTGTATGGCTTCGTTCTATACATGAGCACTCGAAACGACAAAGCTCCTGTACCCCCTCTTTTCTGCGGTATTTGCAAAGTTCCCAAGTTCCCAAAGCCAAAGATGCCAAAAGTTAAACCTAAGCTGAGGGTTGCCGCTGTGGCTAAAAAGGCTTCAAAGACCAAGAAAAGGAAGGACAAGAGTAAAAAGAGGAGGAAATAATTGCGTCCAGGACTTAAATACTACAAAATCTACTCAGTTCTTCTTATTATTTGTGGGAGTCGCTTAGGCAGACGTTTGCACCACATTCCCGATTATGATCATGTCCGACAAATCAGCCGTAGCTAAAAAGCACGGCAAGAAATACTCAGAAGCATCTGCGTTAGTCGAAAAGAAAAAGTATCCAGTCGATGAAGCAACTGCTCTTTTAACGAAACTTTCAACTACCAAGTTTGATTCCACTGCAGAGCTTCATATAAGAATCAATGCCGACACCACTCAGGCTGACCAGTTAGTCAGAATTACCGTGAGTCTTCCTCATGGAACCGGAAAAAAAGTCCGTGTAGCCGCCTTTGTTCCTGATGATATGATCGACGCTGCAAAGAAAGCTGGCGCTACAAAAGCAGGCAACGAAGATCTAATAAAGGAAGTTGCTTCCGAAAAAATCGACTTTGACATTGCGGTCGCTCATCCCAACTTGATGAAAGACCTTGGTAAAGTTGCAAAAATCTTGGGTCAGCGTGGAATGATGCCGAATCCAAAGGCAGGAACTGTCACGCCGAATATCGAAAAAACTATAGTGGATCTGAATAAAGGAATGATTGAATGCAAGATGGATCCTCAGGGAAACATTCACACGATATTTGGAAAGCTAAGCTTCGGTGAAGCAAAGCTTAAGGAGAATCTGGAAACCATTCTTAAGGCTATTAAGGAAGCAAAACCAACTGGAATAAAAGGAACTTACATCGCATCCGCAACCATTACCTCAACAATGGGGCCGGGGATCAAGATTGAAGTTTGATAAGAATCTCTTTTACATCGTCAAACGTTTCAACTCTTACTAATCTAGCCCTGAGTTCTTTCGCCCCATCTATTCCTTTAACATAACTTGCCAGGTGCTTTCGCATCTCTAGCATTCCCCTCTTTTCACCTTTCAACTCAACCGCAAGTTCGCAGTGATGAAGTATGAGAGGAATTTTTTCTTTGAATGGCATTTCATCTATTGTTGAATGAGTATCGCCTGACTTTAGAGCTTTACAAATATCTTTCATCACCCAAGGATTCCCAAAAGTCCCCCTCCCTATCATCACACCGTCCAAGTTGCCAAGTTTATCTATCGCATCTTGGGCGTTTTTTACATCTCCATTTCCAATAACAGGAATGCTGACTTCCTCTTTTAACTTATAAATAGGTTCCCAGTCAGCCTGACCTGAATATTTTTGGTGGTAAGTTCTTCCATGAATGGCCAAAGCATCAGCTCCTGCCTCAACCAGACCTTTGCAAAATGGAATCAGTTCATCAGACGAATCCCAGCCTAATCTGGTCTTAACGCTGACCGGAATTTTGACTGCCTCCTTTGCTGACCGGACGAGTTCGCAAGCAAGTTCGGGATTTTTCATCAAAGCTGAACCATGGCAGGAAGAAGTAACACGTGCAGCCGGACATCCCATATTAATATCAATTCCATCCGCACCCATCTCCTCCACAACCTTGGCAGCTGAAAGAAAATGCTCGGGATCTTTGCCGAATATTTGAACAATGAACGGTCTTTCCTTCTCCGGATCAAAGTGCATCATCCCCATAGTCTTTTTTGCTCCATAATGAATTGCATCAGTACTCAAAAATTCGGAGTAAACAACTGCATCCGGTGCCAGCTCTTTTGTAAGCTGACGATATGCGGCATCTGTTACTCCCGCCATGGGAGCCAAGGCAACAATAGGCCGTTGGGTGGTGTTCCAAGAGAACATAATGATAACAACCGACAGTCAACACGCTTCGCTCTCGACAATCAACCTATAAAAGCTCACAATACGTCGCAGTATGCTCAATCTATTTTCACAAAGAATTATTTTATTTGTGAGTCTTATGGCTCCGCTATCCGCAAAGGCCCAATCTCTTATACCCGCCAGTGGCCAAGTTGGCAGTTGTAATTTTATTACCGGAGGCATACACGCCTGGTGCATACCTGATTACATAGCCTATCTGTTGGGAGTAATATTTATGTTCATTGGAGCGATCTTCTTTCTTATGATCGTAGTATCCGGGTACCAAATCGCTCTTGGCTCTGTAACCGGCGACAAAGAAGCTGGGCGCAAAAAGCTGATGACTTCAATACTCGGTTTTATTATTTCTGCATTCTCGTTCTTCATTATCGACTGGGTCGTGTGTACTATTGCCGGCTCCTGTTAACCCTATCTACAAATGGCAAAATCTTCTAAATCCCAACCATCCTTTACTTCCCTGCGAATCGTAGGAGAAAAAGCTCAAGGTTTACTAAAAAAAGCTCGCAAAAAATCCAAGGGAACAAAAATGATAAAGAAGTTTGCTGTACCAAAGAAAACTAATCCAGAAGAAATACTGATTCACATCTCCGTTATCAGCGCAGTTCGGGCAGCATTTTCAATATTGCTTATAATCCTTGGGGTTTTTGCAATTTACCACTTACGCGACAAACTTATTCTGCTTTTTTTGGGTGTTTTCATTGCCGCAGTTGTTGATCCCGGTGTGATGCGGCTGCAACAAATAGGAATCCCCCGCTCTATCGCAATACTGCTCCACTATCTGGTTGCCCTATTCGTGATATTCTTCTTGTTCTTCTCCTTCATCCCAATAATTGCGGATCAGTTGCAGGATATTGCTGCATTTTTGAGCATAGAAGTGGATGCTTTCTTGTCCAATCCACAAATCTCTATCCCGTTTATTCCAAGTGAGCTTAACCACAGGCTTACTATTTTAATGCAAACTACTCTTCAGGGACTTTCAATCACTGAATTCAGCGATGCAATAAGCCAGATGGGCGAGACGCTTTCTACAGCCGCCCAAGGATCCGTTCTGTTCGTGGCAAAGATCGCCGGTTCGGTTGCCAAATTCTTTGTAAGCCTGATTGTTGTTTTGGTATTCGGTTTCTTTATTCAGATCGAGAAAGAACGGATACTCAGATGGATAATTAGCTTCATGCCTCCAAGCTATAGGAATTATATGCACTCAAAATCCGAAGCCATTCACACAAAAATTGCACAATGGGCGCGCGGTGAATTGCTTTTGATGATTTCTATTGCAACTCTGACTTTTATTGCCTTGATTATTCTGCGAATGCCTTATGCACTTACGCTTGCAGTACTAGCCGGCTTCTGTGAATTTATTCCAGCTGTCGGACCTTTAATTGCCGCAATACCCGCTGTGATAATTGCGCTCTCAACCGGAGGATTCTTGTGGGCTTTGATAGTTGCCGGTGTTTATTACATTATCCAGTGGTGTGAAAACAATTTGCTTGTGCCACTTATTATGAGGCGCGCCGTAGGTCTCTCCCCTGTTGCAATACTATTTGCCATGATGGTTGGAATAAGCTTTCCAAATACAATCCATCCTATTGTTGGAATAATGCTTTCTATTCCTACTGCGACTATAATTGTCCTGTTCCTTGAGGATTGGCAGAACATTCATAAATAAAACAATAGCTTTTGGCTTCTAGCTATTAGCTTTTGGCTTCTGTATGAGGCTGGTTATTAGTAACACCTACCAGAAGCTAATTAAGCTAAAAGTTATAAGCTGGTGTTATGTTAATCATCCTTTTCAATTAGTTACTAGCTAACAAAAAGCGTCTTCTCGTGAGTGTATGAATTACATTTTCTTGATAAAATGTATTGATCCCTTTCGACAATTAGCACTCGTCATGTTAGATTGCTAATTGGATCCCCTTCCCTACGTCTTACTCTCTTACGTACCATGCACCCTTTCGATAGATTCACACCCAACGCAAAACTCTCACTTCAAATTGCCGAGCAAGAAGCAAAAAATATGAAGAGTAGTTATATTGGAACTGAACATTTGCTTTTGGGTCTTCTGAGTATTCCAAAGTCTTTGGGGTTTTCCCTTTTTACCGGTGCAGGTGTTACGCAGGAAAACGTAAGGATTCTTTTGAAGGCTTTAAAAACAAAGGACATCGAAGGAAAACAAATTAAGCACGGCCTTTCCAATTATCTTCATAATGTAATTGAGCAAAGCGTTATAACCGCTCATAAGTTCCGTCATGCAAACGTTGGAACAGAACATCTGCTCCATTCACTTGTATCCACAGGTAAAAATGCAGCTACTGCGATACTGGAAGAGATGCAAGTGGAACCGGAAGATCTAAAAACTCATGTCGAAGAAATGTTTGGTCAGATAAGCCAATTCAAACAACAGAACAAAAATATGGAGCAATCTCTTGAAGCATTCTTTCAGGGGCTTCAGGGAGCTATCGTCGGAATGCAGGGAACGGGACCCGGTGCCGCAATGTTAGAAACAGAGGGAATGAAAAGGCAAAAAGGTGACGGAAAAAGCAAAACTCCCGTGCTTGATTACTTCACGGACGATCTTGTAGCCAGATCAAAGGAAGGAAAAATCGATCCGGTTATTGGACGCGATGAAGAGATAGAAAGAATGATCCATATACTTAATCGCAAGACAAAGAATAACCCTGTTCTGATCGGGGAACCCGGAGTTGGTAAAACTGCAATTGTAGAGGGACTCGCTCAAAGAATATTTGAGGGCAAGGTGCCTTCATCCCTTCGTTCCAAAAGATTATTGGTACTGAACATGGGTTCACTTATTGCAGGAACCAAATATCGAGGAGAGTTTGAACAAAGATTCGATGACCTGATTAAGGAAGCACTCCAGAGCAACAATGAAATACTTCTTTTCATAGATGAAATCCATACTGTCGTTGGCGCAGGATCGGCTGAAGGTTCCTTGGACGCAGCAAACATTCTTAAGCCTGCACTTAGTCGCGGTGCTTTGCAGATAATTGGGGCAACCACAACGGATGAATATAGGACCGTTGAAAAAGACCGAGCACTGGAACGCCGATTGCAATCAGTGATGGTTAATGAGCCTACCGTTGTTGACTCAATTACAATTCTACAAGGCTTAAAGGACAGCTATGAGGAATTTCATAATTTGACCATTACAGATGAAGCCATTGATGCCGCCGTTAATCTTTCCAAGAGGTATCTTTCTGAGCGTTTCCTGCCAGACAAAGCAATTGATGTATTGGATGAAGCCGCAGCAAAAAAGAGCCTGCAGGGAACCGAGCCTCCTTCTGAATTGAAAGAGCTTGAGGAAAAACTTGAAAAGCACATCCTCAAACAGCAGGATGCAGTACGCGAACAGAAGTATCATGTCGCACTTAAGCTGAAACAGGAACAACAGAAAATGCAGGAAAAAATAGACGAAATAAAAGCTCAAGTGGATGGAGACAGAAGAACTCCCATGCATATAGATGAAGATGATATTGCTGATGTTATTGGACGCATGACCGGCATCCCCGTTACCAGGCTGATGAGATCCGAGAAGAAGAAGCTTACAAGCTTGGAATTGTTAATGAGAAAGAGAGTTATAGGACAGGATGAAGCAATCAAGAAGGTAGCTAGAGCTATTCGCAGAAGCAGAGTAGGTATCTCTGATAGAAAGAGGCCAACAGGATCATTCTTGTTCCTAGGACCTACGGGAGTTGGTAAAACCGAGCTAGTAAGAACAATTGCAGAAGAGATTTATGGTAAAGAAGATGCACTTATAAAGATTGATATGTCCGAGTTTATGGAACGCCACAATGTTTCCAGGCTTACCGGAACTACAGCTGGTTATGTTGGATACGAAGAAGGAGGACAATTGACCGAAGCAGTCAGACGCAAACCATATTCAGTCGTGCTTTTCGATGAAGTAGAGAAAGCTCATCCTGAATTCTTTAACATTCTCCTGCAAATTATGGAGGATGGAACCTTGACTGACGGCCAAGGCAAGAAGGTCGACTTCACAAACACAATCATAATCATGACCAGTAACATTGGTGCAGAGAAATTAACTGCGCAAGCCGCAAAAATCGGTTTCCAGTTGGAAAGCGAGATAAAGCAGGAAGAAATGGACTACGAAGAGAAGTGCGAGGAGGTCATGAAAGAACTTAAAGATAAGCTTAGGCCGGAGTTCTTAAACAGAATTGATTCAATCTCTATTTTCAACGCACTTAGCCAGGAAGACATTCGCAAAATTGTTAAGATTCACGTTGGTTTTCTGCAGGACAGGCTGAAAGAACAGAAATTAAAGATTGATGTGGATGCCAAAGCCCTTAATGTATTGGCAAAGAAAGGATTCGATCCGGAATATGGGGCGAGGCCCGTAAGAAGAGTGATTCAAGAAATGCTGGAAGACGAAATTGCCGAACACATTCTTAAAGGGATCTTTGATGAAGGAGACACAATAAAAGTTGTAAGCAAAGGAGAAGATAAGCTTGAACTTCTACCCGCGACTCCCCCCTCCAAAAAGCCGGAGAAGGTCGTAAGAAAGAAGGCCGCGCAAACCTCCAAGTAAAGCTCCTCTCTTTTTCTCTTCGCGGAATGGACTTGAACCTTCACTCGCAAAGGGGCTATCTCCTTGTGCCATATCTGTCCCCTGTGCAAAAGGACTCCCTGTTTCTGGTTCAGAATCTTTGAGTCGAAAGAGAAAATTCTTGGTTTCGATGACTTGACCGCTTCCATAAACTTCTAAGGATACACCAGTACCAACTTCCTGCTCTCTTTGTTTTAATCTTCCAATCCATACTCCCCCCTCTTTATCATCAACTAATGCCATATCTGCAATAGGTTGATCATCACCCACAACTTCTGCAACAACAACCTCTGTATTCTCAACCTCGCTTTCAAGAAATATCACACCACCAACTTTAGCGCTGGCTTCTTTAGCAATTTCTCTTAGTTGTTCTAATACTCTCCTGAGGCAAGCTTCACGTGCTTCAGTATCACCCTCAATATCTGCCAGTTCAATTCTTACCCTCAATCCTGTTGGAATGCTTGGATTCATGGCCATATTATAATAATGTGGCATATATATAGCAATACCATTTTTCCTTTATTAAGCAAGTTCTCCATACAAGCTTAAACACCAATTTTCTGCTATAATAGTGGGATTCATTGAACATTTTGAACCATGCCTATCGAACCCATAAAAATTCCGCAGAACGTCCAAGTTGAGGACAAACTTATAGGGCCAATAACCCTCAGGCAGGTAATCATATGTCTGGTTGGCGGAGGTACGAGCTTTGTGGGATGGAATATTTTTCAGAAGATGGGATATGTGAATATCATATTCCTGGTTATTGCACTTTTGCCGCTGATTGTTTCTGCCGCATTTGCTTTCGTTAAGGTTCGTGGCTTAAGCCTGCTTAAAATTATCCTTCTTTTAGTAGAAAAAAATCAGAAGCCATTCAAAAGATCCTTCGGGCCTCGCACAGGCATCTCAATAAACGTTAAAACCTTTTTCCATACACAAGATCACGAAAAAGTCTCTACAACTTCCGGAGTTGGAGTAGATAAATTCGAAAAACTTAGTTCTTTGTTGGATGAAGGAAATCCATTGGACGAAAAGCAAGACTCTGCCAAAGAAGGAAGCGATGGAGTACCTGCAAAACCTGTTGACCCCAGCAAAGTCTCGGTTGATCAACCGGAAGGAGATAACAAACCCACAGTTGACGGCGTAAAACCTCCGGATGGGTCGAGAGAGTCTTCTGAATCTTCTGAAGTGGTTCGTGACATTTCATCCCCCTCTAAACAGTAATGCCTGAAGAAGAAATTAAATCTGCGGCTCCCAAAAAAAAGGCTGGCAAAAAGGCAGTCTCAAAAAAAACTGGCACTAAGAAAAAGAAAGGTGCCAAGAAAGGTGCTGGAGAAGAAAAGAAGGGCATACTTGGTATGCTCACCAAAACCATGCGCGGTCGCAAGCGCAACACTAAAGCTACTACGCAACGCTACCTTCCGATATCAGAAATAAGAAATGATACAGTAATACTAAAGAATAACGGACTAAGAGCGGTGCTTGAACTTGAACCCATCAACTTCAATCTAAAAAGCGAAGACGAGCAACAGGGAATAATCGTCCGATATCAAAACTTCTTAAACACACTCTCATTCCCGATTCAGATAGTAGTAACATCCAAAAAAGTAAACATCGATCCATATATTGACAAGGTGCGTGCCAGATCGAAGACTCAAACGAACAAATTGCTAAAGAAGCAATCGCTCGAATATGCAGCATTCATAGAAAAACTTGTGGACGTAGCAGATATTATGCAAAAGAAGTTCTATGTCGTTGTTCCACAGGACGACCAGCCTCCAAAGAAGAACACATTTACATCATTCTCTGGATGGATGAAAACGGATGACTCAGCCACAAAGATCAGTGGAAGGAATCAACGTTTTCACCAACGCTGTATCTTGCTTCGCGACCGAGTGAACCTGATTCAATCTAGCCTACACAACGTAGGTATAGTTTCGAAACGAATGACGACTCAAGAGCTGATTGAGCTTTATTACCAAATGTACAATCCATTATCCAGCCAAGAACAGAAATTGCCTGGTGATTTAAATACCGAGAAGCTCGTTATATAGAGGAAACAGAGGAACTAGAAGAAACAGAGGAACCAGAAGAGATAATCTTCAGATGCTGTTTTGACATAGCCCTCTGTTTCTTCTGTTTCATCTGCTTCTTCTGTTTCTTTCAATTATTATTGACATCGAATCCTCAGCTATGAGATCCTGTACCTGCTGAGGTAGCTGTTGCTCGTGCAAGGGCAGCGACCTCCATCTACTTTATCCTTTCCACTTGCACCAAATCTTTATTATGGCAGCAACAGTTACAAAGAACACGGTTATGGAGGATCTTCTAAAAAGCGCTCCTCCAATTTTGCGAATGCACCCCGGAGAGCTGGTGGAAGGTTCAGTCGTATTTCGGGGTAAAAACAAGCTTTTACTCGATATTAAGGGTGGAACTACCGGAATTGTCAGTGGTCGTGAGCTCAGAGATTCTTTCAATACTTTCCGAGCACTAAAGATCGGTGACGAAGTTTTCGCAATGGTTCTGGAGGAAGACAACGAAGAAGGAATGGTAGTCCTCAGCCTTAGAATGGCAAGCCAGCAAAAGGCTTGGGACCGTTTCCACGATCTGATTGACGGAGAAAAAACGATGGAATTTGTTCCACAAGAAGCAAATAAGGGAGGACTGCTGGCAAATATCGATGGAATTCGAACCTTCTTGCCTGTTAGCCAGCTTGCACCTCTTCATTATCCAAGAGTAAATAATGCTGATGCTATGGAAATCATTAACAGGCTGTCTAAATACATAGGGCACAAATTTACGGTCAAAATAATTACTATGGACGAGGAATCTGGAAAGATAGTAGTTTCTGAGCGCGAAGCAATGTCAGAAGAACGTGCTAAGTCCCTTGAAAATCTAAAAGTCGGTGATGTGAAAGAAGGCTTGGTTACAGGAATAGTTAAGTTCGGCCTCTTCGTAGCCTTCGAAGGATTGGAGGGATTGGTTCACATATCCGAAATTGCCTGGGGCCACGTAAAGAACCCTGCGGAATTCACTGAATCCGGCGACCGCCTGAAAGTCAAAGTTATTGGACTAGATGGAGATAAGCTTTCACTTTCCGTCAAACAGTTGACCAAAGATCCATGGGAAGAAATTGCAGAAAGATATCCTGTCGGCAAAAAAGTTCAGGGTGCAGTTGTGCGGTTTGCTGACTATGGTGCTTTTATTAAGCTCGAGAATGACATTAATGGTCTTGTTCACTTAACTGAACTCGCACATCACAAAGTTACTGATCCGTCTGAGGTCCTTACAATCGGGGAAAAGATAGATGCTCAGGTAATTAACATTGATATTGATGAACGCAGGATCGGCCTTTCGATCAAAGCACTAAAGCCAATTGATAAAGCGACGCTTGAAAGAATCAAGAAGGAGCGCGAGGAGGAGGAAGCGAAAGCAAAGGAGGAAGCTGAAGCAGCTAAAAAGGGTGCATCAGCCTCCGCCAAGCCCACTTCGCCAAGGCTACGAGGGCCAGGGGCTACGGCCGACAAGAAGGAGATAAAGGAATCAAAAGAGAAAAAAGAGGAAGATTTGGATGTCGGGGATCGGTTATCGGGTTCGGATAATAAGGATCTGACAACCAAAAACCGAAAACCGAAAACCGAATCCCCCTTCGTCGCCTCCAAAACGGGCAAAAAGTTCTACGCATCCGACTCAGCGCAAGGAAAAAAGATTAAGGAAGAGAACCGCGTGTACTTTAAGGACGAAAAGGAGGCTGAAGCTGCAGGATATTCCGCTTAAGTCATGAAAGCCGTAATTTTTGATTTCGACGGTGTAATCGTGGATAGTGAACGTTATTGGCGAAGGGAAGAGAAGTCTTTATTCAGTTCAATAGTGCCTAACTGGAATTACGAAGATAATGCCAAAATCGTTGGCATGACAATTCCAGGAACTTACAATTTTATTAGACGAAATTATGAAATAAATATTTCTCTAGAAGAATTTCTTGAAGTGTATAAGGATCTATCAAGAAGAGTATATGATCAATGCGCGATAATTGATGGAGTAACTGATCTATTAAAACAACTTGAGGAAGGTGGCATTCAAATTGCCGTAGCATCGTCTGCACCCGGAAAATGGGTTCATAAAATCCTTAAAGATTTAAACATAATCGATTCGTTTCAAGTAGTCGTTACTGCAGATGACATCGGTATAGATGAAGGTAAGCCCAAGCCAACAATCTATTTGGTTGCTGCAGATAAACTTGGTATAGAGCCTAATAAATGCATCGCAATAGAAGATGCTGCAAACGGAGTTGAATCAGCCAAGAACGCAGGTATGTACTGCATTGGAGTAGATTTCCCAGACACTACTACTCAAGATCTATCCAGAGCAGATCAAATAATTAAAAGTTTTGATAAGATCACAATTCCTGCTGACTCATGAGATGCAAATGCAGGTAAAAAACTAACTGCCCCCCGCCTTCGCCAACATGGAACGTAAGTTTGTACCCGTCGATCCCTTTCTCTTTTGCAAACTTCTGAGCTTTGCGGATTAACATAAGAGGAACATGAGCAGTCTCTTCTGTAAGATCAATAATTGATGATACGAAGTCTTCCTCCTTCTTGGCAATAAGTAGAAGATGTGTTGGAGCCTTTGGATTTATGTCCTTGAATATCAAAACCTCATCATCCTCATAAACTATATCTGACGGAATCTCTTTTCGGACGATTTTGTGGAAGATAGTATCTTCGATCATAGTACTTTTCATTGTAACATTGACCAGAAAGATGCAGAAGAAGCAGATGATGCAAAAGATTCAGAGGACGACTTCATTCCAGAATCTGAAGATAATTTCTTCTGATTCCTCTCCTTCTTCTGATTCCTCTGCTTCTTCTTATACATTGACTTTTTCGCGTAAATAAGAGAAAATATATGGGTATGGGTACAGCCTCTGCTTCCCCCGAAAAAGGCAAACAGCTCACCGAATCAAAAGAAACATCCAGAGCACTAATAGTGGAACAACCCCAGAAACTGGAGGGCCTTATTGAAACCATTAATCTGCTTGGAAACATTTCCGAGAGAATGGGAGAAGATAAGTCAGGCGATATGGGCGGAGGAGGCGGATCAAAGAAGGTCAGCAAATCCTCAGCAAGCGGAACTTCTCCCCGCAATCAAGCGATCAAGAATATGCCAGTTGAAAAAGTTGTAAGAAATGAACTTGCAAAGCATATAGAAAAAGAAGTCAAAGCCCTTAGAAAACAAGTGCGCCATGCAACTCGCAGAATATCCAGGCCCGGCAATGCCCACAAACTCAATGAGCTTTATTCAAAAATAAGAAGACTGAACACATTGCTTGCCAACATTGTGGAAGCTTCTTATGACGTCGTTAAGAGACTGTTCATAAGAGTATTCATAGATAAACAACCAATTCTTTAGCTCATAGCTTCTAGCTTGTAGCTTTAGTTTTTCGACTTCTCTGAACAGCACTTGCAGAAGCTAATGAAGCTACAAGCTACAAGCTAAAAACTAAAATATCTAGAGTTTCGAAACCTCTTCAATCCTTTCGATTATATTTACAATGAGGTCTCCCAGCATTGGGATCCATTCAATGTATTGAAGCATCCAAACAATAAGTGGAATTACTATTACAAAAGCAAACAAGAATCCCAATCCATACATAACCCCACGCAAGAAATATATTCCATAGCTTTTGCTGGATTCTACTATTGCACGGGATCTTTTTGTTAAGCGTTGGACGGAATCATTTAAATGATCTATTGAATCGACCAATGCCGTCTCGATGGCAGATGAAGATGATTTTTTCTTTGGCATAAGAAAGATTTGATAGAAATTATTTGCTCTTTTTATTGCCCTTCTTGCTCTTGCTCCCTTTCTTCTTCTTTTTATTATCCTCCTCTATATAATCAGTCACCCACTGGAAAATGTGATCCGCCATTGATATAGGTTTCATAATCACCTCCTCTATCTGGCTTGTTAGACCATCTACGCGTCTGAGTATTTTTCTTAAATCCACGGCTATGAAAAGAGCATGGTAAAGAAGAATTATGATTAAAATCGCAACGGAGATCTGGAGTCCGGCAAGCAATTGTTCCAAAGACATAGGTAAGGAGGAAGGGTATATTAATTCTACATTCCCATGTCCCCTTTGCGCAATCCTATCTTGATACCAAGAATTCTGGCCGTTAAGATCATCGAGCTTTATCAGAAGACTCTGTCACCCGATCATGGAGCTCTTAAAAATCTTCATTCATATGGATATTGTCGACACCATCCAACCTGTTCTGAGTACGGAAAAAGACAAATTCAGGAAAAAGGTGTCATTGTTGGGGGTGTTCTGACTACAAAAAGAGTACTTGGATGCAATCCTTGTAGGAAGCTGAGTGATGAAAAAATTGAGACAATGGTGAAATAAGGACATATTTCGCCAAAAAAAGGTGGGAATTTCCCATATTGTAAGAAAATTATGCTATGGTTTACTGTGTAAGCTTAGTTTTGAATGAGGTGGAAATGATTCTCTTCATAGTAAGATTTACATTTCTACTTTTTTTCACCATATTTTTATGGCCACAGGTACAGTAAAGAAGCTTCTAAATGGCTTCGGTTTTATTGCTCGCGAAGGAAGCGACGACATTTTCTTCCACTCAGCCGATTTGGTTGATGTCGCCTTTGATGCTCTTCAGGAAGGAGACGAAGTCGAGTTCGAAGAAGGCAGCGGAGACAAAGGTCCCAAAGCCGAGCAAGTCAAAAAGGTTTAATTCCTTTAAAATCAAAGAAGCACACGAGCGAAAGTTTGTGTGCTTTTTTTGAAATTTGAAGATGATACCTATGCTATTCTTCAATCATGAATAATATCTTCAAAGGAAATGCATCTGATACAAATGATTATCAAGGATGGTTCGTAAAGCTTCATAGGGTCTTTTCGTCCTTCCGTAGTCTACCCGGCATTTGCACCGGGACTGCAATTTCACCGAGCTCCGCGTTGAGACAGTGCTCAGACCGTTATACCATTCGTGCGGGTCGGAACTTCAAAGTTTCGCATGGGAAAACCTACGGTTTTCCCCTACGGAACCCCTTTCCTTTCAAAGGAGTCGCTCCAGACAGGCAAAGCCCGTCTTCGCGACAACACTCTTGTATTAGGAAGTTGTTCTCGACGTTCGTTTTTTAATTGGCAGACGATTCTCTGCCACCCTATGTCGCCATAGGGATCGGACTATATCATCATCCGCTTGAAAGCGGAGCATGGCGTGTAGTCTCTGAGGATCCATTTGATCTCTATCCAAACTCATATCCATCATCAATCATTGCTTGCTTTGCCGCCTCTACTTGAGGCTTACATTGCTGAATAATATCTTCGGCCTGCTGTACTTTTTCTGCAGTCAGCTCTACACCATCAAAGTATTGAGCTTTAGCAGAAGCAATGATATTTGCAGGCTCTTCATCAAGACCAGCCTGCATGAGATATTGTTTCATTGTGGATTCATTTGGATTATTCATTGTCTTCGTTGGAAGAAAATAAAAAGTCGGAGTGGCTAATAATCGCTGTTTCCGTGTACAAACTTCTCGTCGTCTATATGTACCGAAGGCGGCAGCCAACTTTCTTGGACGCTGGTCTTTCCTAATCGTCTTTGATGTTCCGATTCCGTCCAGCTAGCCTGTATCTCTAGGCAGCGAGCGCGAATGTCGTCTGCAGATGGCTCGGATGATCTTCTTCGAGAATGTCCGTTGAAGTCCCCCCCCCCTTTCCTTTCGACTAATACACCATTCATCCTCACCCCAACCTGTGCCAGCGCGAGATACAACTCATTAATACTCTTCACTCCGAAATTGAAGATGGAGAGCAATTCTTCTTCTGTGCGATTGGTTACGTCTTCAACAAAATGGATTCCTTCTCTCCCAAGGGTGTTGCAACTGCGCATCGAAATATCGAGTTGGCTGAGATGCATCTTACGTGCTTCCGATGATAGATCGCTGGCAGTTTTCATGTATCAGATTTTGAAGAGAGAAAGGCTAGAACTCGTACCCACTACAACAACCATACATCTGACCACTCTCTGTTTCTTTCAAAGCACTGATTCGTTGCTTTTGCTCAGACTCAGCAATTTTCTTTGCAGCAGGATTCACTGTACCGAGTGCCTCAAGAGCAATAGAACGCTGCGGTGACTGTGGGTCAAAGGCATGTTGTTCCAGATGCGTGTGATGTTCTGCTGGCATCACTGCACTTGCTGCAACAAATGCCTGGAACTCTTCGAGCAGCGCTGCTACCAGACTGTTCTGTTCTACGACTTCTACGCTTGGTTGATCATGCTCATTGTCCATGCCACCATCCTCCTCTTGTAGCAGACCACAGTCAAGAGAATTTGGGAAGTTCGTTGACAGGCAAGAATTCTGACGTACCATGGGGATATGACGAAGAATGGCAAGAATGCGATCGAATGGGACACGCTCTCTGCAGATCAACTTATCAATGAGCTGGCAGTAACTCTCTCTCTCTCTTCTCCTGAGCTCAAAAAGGTTCAGGCCGCTATCAACAAGCTGCAAGGAGATAGATACGTAGAAGCAATGCAAGTGCTCAGCATACGGTCCACTGCTATTGATACAGCAAACAGTCGCTCCTCAAGTTCGTACCAAAACCAACTGAAGTAGAATTGATGCCCACTCTCCATTCGCTTCTTCCTCTAAGGACTTACTCACGCTCCGATCAATGCGCTTCTTTACCGTATGTGCGACGACACGATGAAGAAGGCTCTTGTTGTGCACACTCACAGCTGTTACGCGTGCATCTGATTCAAGGTTCTTTTTAATAAGACTCGTCAACAAGGTTCCTGGTTTTAAATGTTCCAATAACATTGCACCAAGTTCAGTATTTTTTTTCAGTAGTCGTACCAACCCCCCTCTCGCTGTCGAAAGCCTGCACCGATCCTCGATCGTTGCAGGCTTTTGCATATAATCAAATTTACCCATGCAAAGCTCCCCTCTCCTGCAAGCAGGAGAGGGGCCGGTGGTGAGGTCAAAATACGTCCACTTAGCAAAATAGCCAACCGTGAGGAGGGCTACTTTGCTAGTTCTTCCCAAATAAATTGGGGAGGACGAGTCAACAATT
>JASMHZ010000007.1 GCA_030750465.1 Candidatus Peribacteraceae bacterium | reverse complement strand
GTAATGTTAGTACACAATCTCCTGCGATCATCCTATTTCACCTCACCAAAGTGATGCATTTGAGGGGTAAATGCAGGTTTGTAGACATATTTTTATTATACAACTCTATTATCTTTTGACAAATATATAAATTAATGGCTTATTTAAGCCAAAAGTAGATGGTGGAGATGGTGGGAAAGAGTTGGAACCAGTTGGCTCTTGAAATACTTGAGTGGAGCAACATTCTAAACAGCCCCTCATCCACAATGCAGATGAGGGGAAGTAGGGGTGGCTGGACTCGAACCAGCGACCTTCGGGGGCACTCCAACCGTCTCTTTTGGCCCTGAGCCAAACGACTAGCGGAGCACTGAACCGATGCTCTACCAACTGAGCTACACCCCTAGCTACCCATTCCGAAGAATAGGGCAAGCAAGTGTAGCAATCTTTGATAAAGATTCAATATAATAGTTGTAATTATTTGTCAAATTTGGTGGAGATGCCGTAACTGATTACTACATATTCTGTATGGAGGTGTAAAGTTCTTCACAAAAAGATGTTGGTTGCAAGGGTTTGTGATATTCTGAGACATGACCTTAAAAAGACCTCAATCGGCATTAGGGCATTTGCACAACTATTGGAAGAATATGAACGCTGCCACAGGGGAAGCTGCGTGGAAAGAAGTGATGCCTGATGTAGTGAAATTTGCTGAGCAGCTTCCACAGGACGCAGAGGTGCTGGACATCGGTTGTGGTATGGGAAGGCATACGGTGTACCTTGCGAAGAACGGTT
The DNA here is from genome assembly GCA_030750465.1 of Candidatus Peribacteraceae bacterium. Lineage (GTDB taxonomy): Bacteria > Patescibacteriota > Gracilibacteria > Peribacterales > Peribacteraceae > UBA2144. Next base: position 47,888 of record JASMHZ010000007.1, on the reverse strand, counting down.
TCAATGTTACCGCATTCGATGGTTCAAATGAGGCGGTAATTGCCACAGAGAAATGGCTGGAAGATGAAGGATTGCATGCTGTTGTTACATTGGAAGATTTTAGTGACTTCAAGTATCCTAAAGAGAAGTTCGATGGCGTCTTGTCGATCAATGTCATCCATCATGTATATGAAAAAGATGTACAACGAGTGATCGCAACAATATGGGGGAGCATGAAACCAAATGGCATTTTTTTGTGCACCGCTCCACGATTAGCTATGAGTCATCATAGAAAAGATGGGAAGCAAGTGGAATCTCATACATTCATTCCCACGAAAGGTGCAGAGATTGGCATTCCACATTTTCATTTTAATGAACAGAAGGTAGAGAAAATGTTCTCCAAGTTTCAGGTGAAGAAAGTGGAAGGGAAAATTCCAATAAACAAGTACGACCACTACGTCATTTGGGCGACAAAAATCGCATAACAGAAATTAATTATTTGGCTTATTTAAGCCAAAAAGTCTGTGGTCACAATGCCATACCCGATTATTATTTATGGAGATTGGAGTTTAATGGGTCTTAGGATTAAGAATTTGTAGGAATACGTTCCAAAAAAAGTGGTATCAAGCCATACGGTGTCTCAATCCAGCAAAAAAAATATAATTCCTGCATACGTATAGACTATCACTACAGAGAAACACCATATTGTTGCAAGAGTGGTGCGTATTGTCTGGTTACACTTTCTTGTGTACAGGACAATGGGCAGCATTGTCATCAGGAAAAAAGCCGACCAAAAAAGCGAAGTAATCATTTGAGAATTTCTTGAAAAAATGAATAAAACTCCTCCGCAATCTGCAAGCCTCTATCGCTCGGAGTAGGATGTGCTTTCGGATCTCCTAAGCCTTGGCTATAGAGCGTTCCAAGGATGTCAGGTTTTTGAGAAATATTTACTGCATGTTCCCAATAATCGATTGTTTGCCTAATTCTTGCTGAAGCAAAGCGAATGTTGTGATGTGGCTGTATTACATAGTCATATATGTGTCTTCTTGATGTTTTATGAATAATTTCTGGTGTCAGTTTCTTGTCAGAATGATTGGGATTGTAATAACCTGATTTGATGACATCTTTTGCTGTATCCATTGTGACTTGAGCTATGCCAGCTGATGAATTTCTCCCGACAATGACAAGTTTATCCAATATTTTTTCCCAAGGTGCTGCACGTGCTACTTCGTCAATGAGAATTGCCCCAAGTATGTTTGGATCAATGGAAAATTCTTTGGCAGCTGCGAGAATGATCTTCGTATATGGTTGCAATGTTGCTGTTACTTTTTCGCGTGTGATTAGAGGATGCCCTTCTACATAAATGACATCGTTTCCTCTCCCTTCAATCATACTTCCATGAAGCTCAAGGTGATGTAAGCAGACTTTGCGCTTCTTTCTTGAAAGAGAGGCAATGCAAGCGAAGTCACGAATAGAAAGATGCACATGGTTTGCTGACATCGAAAGTTCGTCGAGATTGTCCATTTCTGTTTCATTGGGATTGCCACGAAGATATGATCCTCTTCCTGTCTTTACAATGTGTACACCATGTATCTTCTCTGCTCTTGTAAGTTTAATGGCTTCACTCAGGGAATGTGATGAGCCATCGTCAGTTATAAAGACGATGTTCTTTCCTTTGGAGTCGGAAATGACCAGTATGATTTTCATACTCATGAAAGCATATCATAAATAAATCAGTAAAAATGCTTGAGAATTTGCTTTCTAAGGCTGTTTTCACCTCTTGACCCAATGCATACAAACCAGTATACTTTGTATACATTCTTATTCCAATGCCAACAAACCTAATGGAACCTATCATACTGGGAACTATGCGCAGGCAAACAGAAGGCTTCGATGCCTTTATCCCAAAAACTTTCCCGCCAAAGGGTGGATTTATGTTCAATGCAAAAATTCTCAAAAAAAATATTGAGGCGACACGCTTGCTGGGAAAACTGGATGGAATCACCAGATTGCTACCCGATGTAGATTTTTTTCTGCTTATGTACCTGCGTAAAGACGCGGCTGCATCCAGTCAAATTGAAGGTACAAAAGCAACGATGATAGATGCTATAGAAGCGGAGGTACGAATGAATGAAAATATTTCAGAAGACGTTGATGATATTCTCCATTACATTCAGGCGCTGAATTATGGTATGAAGCGAATAAGAGAGGAAGACTTTCCTATGTCTCTCCGTTTCGTTCGAGAATTGCACAAGGAGCTTATGGACAGCGCCAGAGTGACACACTTTGCTAATCCGGGAGAATTCCGTAAAAGTCAAAACTGGATTGGTGGAACACGTCCGGATAATGCTCATTTTGTTCCACCTCCTGTATCCGAAATGCAGAAAGCACTTGATGATTTGGAGCAGTACTTGCATTCAAATGACCCAACACCAACAGTGATAAAGTCAGGCATCCTCCATGCTCAATTTGAGACTATCCACCCCTTTTTGGATGGAAATGGAAGAACGGGTCGTATGCTCATCACTTTTTACCTGTGGAAAGAAGGCTTTTTGGATAAACCAGTTTTGTTTCTCTCTTCGTATTTCAGAAAACATCAGAAAATCTACTACGAAAAATTGTTCGGGTATCATACTGGACACGTTTCTGACTGGGTGGAATTCTTCTTGGACGGTGTAATCGAAATTGCAGACGAAGCCATAGATATTGTTGGAAAAATAACAGTGCTTAAAGAGAAAGATATGGCAAAGATACAGACACTCAGCAAACGAGCATCTGATAGCGCCATAAAAGTTCTTCCTCAGTTATACGGTCAGCCGATTGTAAATACAGCACTTGTTCAAAAGTGGACAGGCTTCACGCGAGCAGGGGCACAAACAGTTATTGATCGTTTTATTGATTTGGGTATTTTGATGCCAAAGCAACAAGATAAGAAATATGATCAATCGTACATGTACAATAATTATCTGAGTTTATTCAATGGTAGCGATATATAAAGAAGATTTGGTGGACCTTGTACGAAATAATTGGAACCAACTTAACAAGTTGATTCTAGAATGGAAATAAGTCTGAATTTCAACTAAGTTTGCACATCGCCCTCTTCGAGGATCTGATCAGATTGCTGATGCCTTATTTTTTCAATAGCATGCGTCGCTCCTGGTGCAGGAGTAGAGCCACGATGGTATGCAGCCATCTGTTGTTCTTGCGATCTCATTACAGTTAAGTCATGTTCAAGATCTGCAACCCTTTGTTGTAAGTTGGCATTTTCCTCAAGTAGTCGTGCATTTTTTTCTTCCAAGGTTTCATTAGGTTTCTCTGACATATGATATGGGGTAAATAGACATATGTAATATAACATATTATGTCATTTATAGCAATATAGCTTTAAATTGCTTTATGAAGCCATAATACTGTGGTGGAGATGCCGGGAATTGAACCCGGGTGCTACGTGCTGAAGTAAGTGTTCATACTGTTATGAACTCTCTGATACTTCTTAGAATAAAGAGAGAACGAGAAGTACTAAGAAGGGTTGATGCTTAAGTACGTAGACTCAATCACATCAAGTTAAGTTACGTCTCGCTGATGACGCTCTATCCAAATAGCGAGAATCAATGGGAGAGCGCGTTCCGCTGAGCGGAACTAGGCGAGGGCATAAGAAGGCGAAAACGCTCTTATGAACACCTCAGGAACTTTTGCAGTTTTTGCAATTATTCGTGCAACAAGTGGGTAACAGCTACCGTTGCCAAGCTGAACAGAAACATCGAACTCAGGAAATCACGAAGTCGATACCAATTCATCCCCGAAGATTTAAACGAGCAAAATGAACTCATCTATTATAATTAAAATTAACTCATATGCATGCAAATACCGGAGATAATTTGGTTTCAATATTTTAAAAATGCTCCCCCAAGTAAACCAAACCCAACACACCGAATAAATTATATGTACAGGCAGTGATTTTTTGTCTAGCATGTGCGCTAATAGCGATTAACCCGTTGCTGTTTCATGAGTCACATCCGACTGAAAATATGCGCCGTATTACTGATACTTCTCGTACCAATTTCTTTGGGAATAGCAGCCGTACTTACATTTACAGAAAGCGTGATTCAATCGAACTACAGAACAAATACTCTTTACATTATCGATCTGGATGAAGACGGTGATGCAGATATTATTTCTGCGGACACCGCGTATGATGAAGTGGTTTGGTACAAAAACGACGGATCGGAAAGTTTTACCAAGACCGACATCGATGGAAGTTTTACCGATCCGCAAACGGTGCATCCCATCGACTTGGATGAAGACGGCGATCTGGATGTGGTACTTGCTGCGGCAAACGGCGGAGACAAAGTTGTTTGGTACGACAACAACGGATCAGAAAGTTTTACCGAGAAATCAATCGATGCATCAATCAATGGAGCAGTTGATCTGGAAGTTATAGATGTTGACGGCGACGATGATCTGGATGTGGTCGTTATGGTTTTCACTCTTGGAGATGTGCTTTGGTACGATAACAACGGATCTGAATCATTTACAAAAACAACAATCGACAGTGACTGTAGCGGAGCCTGGGTTGTGGATGCAGTGGATTTGGATGAAGACGGCGACATAGACGTCGTTGTCGGTTCCTCAAGCGACGGCGTTCAATGGTATAATAACGACGGAAGCGAGAGCTTCACCGAAATTGATATTGATGCGACATTCACCAGCGTTCAGGCAGTCCAGGTAAAAGATATGGACGGCGATAATGACCTTGATGTTGTAGCCATATCCACAAGCGACCAATTGTCATGGTTCGAAAATGACGGCAGCGAATCATTTACCGAGAATGAAATTTTCACCAGCGGAGTGGACGGTCCGGATGATGCCTTTGTGGATGATCTGGATGGAGACGGAGATAACGATATCATTTTGGTAGCCAGTAATGACGATGATGTTCTTTGGTACGAAAATGACGGCTCGGGCAATTTCACAAAACGAACCATAGATGCCGATCAGACAAATGTCGGCTTCTTGCATGTCGGAGACATAGATGGAGACGGTATTAAGGATGTTGTCGTCGGACCCAAGCAATCATGGTCGGGCGATATAGCCTGGTATAAGTCTGCAACAGACACCACCGCTCCAACTCTTTCAAGCAAGACGCCTGCGGATGATGCAACGGGAATTGCTACGAACAGTAACCTGACTATGACTTTCAACGAGACCATTGAATCGACAGGGACAGGATATCTGACGATTTACAAAGGATCAGACGACTCGATAGTGGAGCAAATAAGTGCTGCAACCGGCGGTGTAACAGGCTCCGGAACAACTGACCTTACCATCAATCCCAGTTCGGATCTGGATGAGCTTACCGCTTACTATGTACAAGTAGACTCAAACTTTGCACCCGATGCATCCGGCAATCATTACGCGGGAATCTCTGATACTACCACCTGGAGCTTTACAACTGCAGACGAGACCAATCCCACAGCATCCACTCTGTCCCCCACGGATAATGCCACTGATGTAACCGCTACATCGAATTTGGAAATTACTTTTTCGGAAACAACAGGACTAACGGGTACGGGATACGTAACCATTTACAAAACTTCCGGTGACTCCGTAGTCGAACAGGTCAGTACTGCTACCGGCACTGTTACGGGGTGCGGAACAACTACAGTTACTATCGATCCTGTCGCCGACCTCGATTCATCCATAAGTTATTACATAAAGATAGATGCAATGGCTTTCTATGATGCAAACGGCAGGAGCTACGCAGGCATTACTGATGCGACAACATGGAACTTTACAACCGCAGCATCCGGAAAGGGTAGCGCCAGAAACAGGAGATCAAGCCTGATAAAAGGAAGAGGCGTCAAAAGATCGCAAACAAATCGCAATGCCGGACCAAAAATAAAGAAGGTGCAAAACCCAACTTATAAAGCCTACGCAAAGCGAGTAAAAGAAGCTCAAAAATTTAGATTCAAAAAGTCTTCTGCACCCAAAGCCACACCGCCGCTGAATCCGGGACAAGAGGGTTCCGGTTTAGATCAGAATCCCGAAGCAAGTCTGCCTCCGTCAATAGTCGTAACAGAAAGCAGTGAACTGTCGGAAGAATCCAAAAAGATTATGGATCGTGTGTGCCCGCGGGTTGAAAGAAGATTTTCGGGAGACGCAAAAATGGTTGATAGGGTAAATAAGAGGCTGAATAAGAGATTTGGTTTTGTGTGCGAAGTTTAAGGTCCTCTATACTGCAAATTCCTCTGCTCCAAAACTAGGCCGTGTCTTTTAAATATTTCTTGGTGCTGTTCAATTAACTCTCTTATTTCCGCCACAGTCATTTTGCGCAAAGCTTCCACCACACGCAATCATCGATACAAAAAATGGTTTGCAACCCATATGGCGTGTTAATCCAGTTGGAGGACCAAAGGGTGTAGAGATGCATCATTGGACAACTAAGTATCTGATTCAACACTTTGATGGAGACCCTGGGGCAAAAGATGTAACAAGGGTCTTCAGATTGCCCGGCTCCCTTCATCTTAAGAATCCAAAAAAATCCTATAAATGCAGGCTGATTTGGAATGAGCTTGATAAGGAGCCTTATGAGCTTCAACACTTATTGGATGAATATTACATTCCTCCTGACAATCCTCCATTGGAAGTGCAGAGTTATAATGAAAGTTCAGATGAGTACGATGTTGAAGAAGTGATACAGAAATCGGCTAAGGAAGCTGGAATTGATGTGGTATTCAAGCAGAACGGCTGACCCCTCAAAGGTTGGCAATCAAGACGCGGCGCCTGTGCGCCGCGTTTTTGACGTGGAAAAAAATAAGTTTTGATAATTGAGAAAATGTCTCAAGTCACAAGTCACAAGCTTGGTCTCAGGTCACATGTCACAGGACCTTCGACTTGCGACTTGTGACCATTCTTGCGACCAGCGACCTGTGACCTGTGACTAGTTAATTGACCAAATCTTAATGCAAAATCCCCGCCAGACTGCTATCTTTATCCCATAATGCCCTCAGGCAAAGACAAATTGGCAGAATTCAACAGTAAACTTGATACCCAAGTTAAGTCTGATCTAAAGAAGAAGATTACTGATTCAAAGAAGAGAGCCCTCCCCTCTCTTGGAGATTACTCATTTTATAAACTTGTTACTGACGTTGAAGCAATTGCCAAGAAACTTGGACTTAACCCCGAGGCTTTCAAGATCACTCAACCCCCGTCAAAACTGAAAGGTACCGAGGATGTTGATCTTGCATTTAACGTAGGAAGCGTCGCACGAGAGGCAGGTAAAGATCCGGAAGAAGTTGCCAAAGGCTTAGCTGATGAGATCAAGAAACTTGATTCAGTAAATGAAGTTGATGTAATCCCTCTTAAGGGCGGAGCATTTGTGAATATAAAACTTAATCACGCGTCATACTTTGCGAGAGTGCTAGATGAAATCAAGAAACTTTCTGATGATTTCGGTTCGTTTAATGAAGGTGATGGAAAAGTCGTTATTCTGGATTACTCAGCCCCGAATATTGCAAAGAATATGACTGCTGGACATCTGCGTTCAACAATAATTGGATACTCGCTTTACAAGATTTATGAAGCAGGAGGATACGTGAGTTTTGGAATAAATCACTTAGGCGATACGGGTACTACATTCGGTAAAGTTATTTACCAATATAATAAAGAGATGTCTGAGCGAGGGGATGAGTTTAAAAAAGAATTGGAGACTGATCCCTCTGGAACTCTTATGCACATTTATAGGAAGTTCGGTGAAGAGTCGATCAAGGACCCCAAAGCAATGGACGAAGCACGGGAGTTATCGCTAAAGCTTGAGCAGGGAGATGATGAATTGATTGACCTTTGGTTCAAGATTCGGGATTGGAGCATGGAGTGTTTTTACAAAGTTTACGACAAAATCCAAATTCCTTTCGATGGTATGATGGGAGAAAGTTTTTACGATGACAAGATGCCTGCCGTTACAGAAGACGGTCTAAATCTAGAAGTATTCAAAAAAGGTGAAGAAGGTGCGATTGTTTTCCCTGGCCAAACTCTATCTGACCCGAGTACCGGCAAAGAAAATCCAAATGTAATGAAAACAAGAGTTAACAAGGATGATAAGGCAGAAGATATGGTTTGGAAGGATGAAATAATCGTCAAACCAAACGGAGGTACTTTGTATCTGACCCGTGATGTTGCAACCATCAGATACCGAGCTGAGGAATTGGGAGCAGAGAAGATTATTTATGCGGTAGGCAAAGAACAACGCCCGCACTTTATGATGTTATTTAACATTGTCGATCAACTGGATTACTGCAAGCTGGGTAAAGCTGTCCATGTTTCATTCGGCCATTTGAATATGGAAGGGAAGAAGATGAAGACACGAGAAGGAAAAGTAATCTTGCTAAATGATATCCTGGATGAATCTATCTCGGCTGCAAAAGAATTGATCCAAAAGCGAAAGACAGACCTTGGCGAAAGTTCCGATCTGAACGATGAAGAACAAGATATTGCCAACAAAGTCGGAATCGGCACTGTGATTTACAATGACTTAAGACAGGATCGAGAAAAAGACATTGAATTTAATCCCGATGCGGCGAAGTCGCTTGAGTCCGGCGGATGCCCTTATATCCAATATACTTACTGCAGACTTGGAAGTATTTTGAAGAAAGCGGAAGATTACTCGGAAAAATTTGAAGTTCCTGCAGACATATCTCAGGTGGAAAAGAAGATGTTGGTTCTTCTCTCTATGTTCCCAAATACCGTCAGCGAGGCTATGAGAAGCAACTCACCTCATAAGATCGCAAACTCACTCGATCAACTTACTCAGCTCGTAAACACCTTCTATCAATCACAAGATGTAAACAAAGCACCTGAACCGCTTAAATCATTCAGAGTTGCACTTGTAAAAGCTTGCCAGCAAGTCATTCGAAATGCATCTGATTTGCTTCACTTCGAGATGCCGGAGAGGATGTAGAAAATGAACAGTCCTTGAGATCAAGCATATTAGCTTTATAGAGCGCTTAAACTCATATAAAATCGTTCTCAAACTAGCAATTAACCCATTGCTAATAATATGCGTCGAAAAGTAGTAAAACTATTGGGATTTACCTTAATGCTCATACTGCTGATTCCTGCAGGAATCATATTTGCGAAGGTCCTTACGTTTACCGAAAGTTCGATTGATTCTACTAGAAGTACCGATTGCTATCTTGCAGACGTGGATAGCGATGGCGATATGGATGCAGTATCAGCATATTTTAATGGGGATGACGTTTATTGGCATGAAAATGATGGTTCCGAGAATTTTACTAAAAATACAATTGATGGAAGTTTTACTGATGCGGAAACCGTTCTGCCAGTTGACCTGGACGAAGATGGCGATGTTGATGTCATAGCCGGTGCTGCAAACAGCGGCGATAAAATAGTATGGTACGACAACGTTGGAGATACATAGATACGACGGTTCTAATTGGTTTGAACTATCCGGCTGTTCAGTTAATACATCCGCCAACACTATAACGTGTACTACTACCGCGTTCTCGGACATGGGAATATTTGGAGCAGCTGCATCCGGAAACAGCGCCAATCAACCTGCAAGAATGCGCCGAAAGATATTGATGGCGCTGGGCATTGTTCAACAAGACAAGAGATTCTCTGCACCAGAAAAGCCTTCATCAGATGAAGATGCTTTATTAGGCTCAGGCTCAACTCTGAGCGGCTCGACCCTTCCCTCAACCGGATGCGGGGCTCTTCTTGAGCCTGATTCTGACCTTCCACCAATGCTGGTTGTAACTGGGAGCAATGGTCTCTCTGCTGAAATGCAAAAAATGCATGATCGCGTTTGCCCTCGAGTTGAAAGGAGGTTTAGCGAAAACCAGAAGATGATTGATAGAGTGAATAGGAGACTCAAAAAGAAGTTTGATTTTGTCTGCGATGTGAAATAAAGAGTAAACTGCTCAAGTAATGAAATTAATGCGTAAGTTTTTTAGAGGCAACAAAAAGAAATCTGACCGATGCGTCGCATTAGTCGGCATGAACGCAGTTGGCAAATCTAATTTCGGCAAACGCCTATCATCCAAACTGAAGCTGAACAGAATCGATATTGATCAGGAATTTATCAAGCGCAATGGAATTATTAAAGATTATATTTCTAAAAACGGAGAAGAGAATTTTAGAAAACTTGAATCACAAATCATAATTGAATCACTCAAGCCCGGAAACCTGATCATTACAGGCGGCGGAGCCATTGAATCCGATGAGGTACGATCGGCACTCAAAAACAAATCAGCAGTTATTTGGATACGAGCTGGAAAAGAAAAGGTTAAGAAGCATATTGCAGAAGCCAAGAAGGAGCGCCATGAGTTCGCAGACAAAGATCCGGATGTAATCGCTTCTGATTTGCTTGCAAAGAGAAATCCTCTATACAAAGAAGTGGCTGATATAACAATCCATGAACGAGTCCCCTTCTCGCAATATTTGACCATTGCAATTGCTGAACTTGGGAAGTTTTATAAGAAGGACTAGAGCTCTTGAAGTACTTTTCTTACAATCGAACTTTGCGGTACAAATAATCTGTATGTGACATACAGGCCACGCTTCTTCGAAGTAACAATATTAGCATCAGCGAGCTGCTTTAAATGCTTGGACAATGCCTGCATAGAGATGCCGATTTCTTTTGTAATTTCTCCTACGTATGCGGAATGATTTTTCTTCAAGAATGCCAGCACATCCAAACGCCTGCGATTGGCCAATGCTTTCAATTGTCTATCCAATAACAACCTTGATTTCATATTTACATTATAACTGGCATTTATCATATATCAACTATTTAGTTAAATAGTTGTTCTATATATATACGCAGTCTATTTTTATTAGTTCTACTTCTTCTCTCCGTCAGCCTTAATCCAAGCCTTGAGCTATTTAACCGCTAATCTAAAAATCCGACCAATGCATCGCTTCTGCTTGGCTGCTGAAGTTTTCTAACTGCTTTCGCTTCTATCTGCCTTACCCTTTCGCGTGTAACTTTGAAAATATGTCCTACTTCCTCAAGCGTATAGCTGTATCCATCTCCAAGCCCGTATCTGAGTTTTATTATTTCCCTTTCACGATAACTAAGAGTTTTTAGGACCTCATTAATCCTATTTCGAAGCATTTCCTGGCTCGCCCCGGCCGCTGGACTTTCTGCACTAGGATCAGGAATAAGTTCCCCAAAATGGGAATCATCACTGTTTCCTACTTGCACGTCCAAACTTATTGGATATCTGCTCATTGCAAGTACTCTTTTTGCCTCACCTTCTGTTGTCCCAGCTTTACGTGCAATTTCCTCCAGCCTAGGTTCACGACCCAAATCTTGTAACAATTGCCTGGAGACAGTTCTTACCCGACTCATAGTCTCGACCATATGAACTGGGATCCTTATTGTCCTGGACTGATCTGCAACTGCACGGGTAATCGCCTGCCTGATCCACCAGGTTGCGTACGTGCAAAACTTAAATCCTCTTCTGTACTCAAACTTATCAATCGATCGCATAAGACCCGCATTGCCTTCCTGAATCAGATCCAGGAAACTGACTCCCCTGTTTCTGTATTTCTTTGCAATGGATACAACCAATCTAAGGTTTCCTTCACTCAATCCTCTCTTTGCTCGCTGATATTCGCTGTATTCTTCTCTTAAAAACTCAACTCGTTCTCTCAGGCTTGTCGGTGTTTCTTGCGTATTAATTAAAATTTGCCGACATTCAGATATTTCTTCTTCGGTTGCTTCACCGGTATCCATCTTGTTGCGAATTTCATCCACTCTTGCACTTAAATCTTCCAATGTAGGAAGCATATTTTCAATTCTATTTGTCCTTAGTCCCATCTCTTCCACAAGTCGGACTGCCCTCCTTCTTCTGCGCGGCAGCTTATTCCAGGCTTTGCGTCTTTTTCCACCTTTCTTTCCCATTTTTCCGTGATCTTTCCCTAAAGCAACTCTGTAATCAGCTCTATTTCTTTTTAAAAGCACATCAAGCGTCTTAAAGTTGTGCGGCATTCTTCCAAGTACTTGATCTTTTTCCAGTCTATCTGAAACACTCACTTGTACAGTTCGATCAAAAGGAAGCTCACCAGTGTGAGCTTTCTTGAGAGTTCCAACGGCATATCGTGCTACATAATCGCATTCCAAAAGTCTCCCTCTAAACCTCCTTCTTGTTACTTCAATCTCTTTCGCCTGCGCGATCTCTTGCTGTCTTGAAAGAAGAGGTATTTCTCCTATTTGGGTCAGATATATTCTTACAGCATCGACGATCCATGATTGTTCTTCTGGATCCCCTTGCAAAATCAGCTCAGGATCTTGATTGTCTTCGTCCACAGGAGGATCACCAGAATCTGTTTCTAGATCATCTTCAGCCTCTTTATCTGGCACTTCTTCGTATGGATTCTCTTCATCTTCAATTGGCATAGATGCATGTTAAACAATAAATGGGGCATAAAGCTAGTATATGGTGGGGTTTTTGGGCCTATGGAGACAATGTTCTCTTTGGGGTCTCTGTTTTAGATTTACCTACACCTGTTTCACCTACCTTCTTCCACATAAGAGCGACACTTCCATCAGTTGGATAAACCAAACCATCAGTAAATATCTCTCGGGTCATCAATATACCTCGGCCCATAGCATCCTCCAAATGTGCTTCCTGTGTGGGATCTACCATTTTCTCATAATCAAAACCATCTCCTTCGTCCTCAATTCTGATCACAGAATAAATTCCATTATGCACAGGATAGGTTAGAACTTGCACATTTGTGGTTATCACGCGCTCAGGATCGCGGCAATGTCCATGCAAAATTGCATTTTTATGCAGCTCAGCCAATGCAGTACCAACATTTCCTTGATCCTCATCAGACAATAAATTTAAACACATACCTACAAGCACCTTATTAATAAACACGATTATTTCTTTTTGTATTCTTTCTAAGTCTTTATCAATTTTTCCACAAAATGAATTACGATACTCCCGCATAAAGTCTTCTACATAAAAATTTATAATGGCAGTCACCAAATCATCCGAAACTGTTTCATTGTCTGCCACCTGTGCATCTCTGGCCGCCTGATCCAAAAAAGTATCAAAATACATTGGTGCATCATTTTCCCAAAGATTTCTTTCCCACTCTTCATCATATTTTATTATTTCTGCTCTCTCAGCTGCCAATTCTCCATTAGTCAAACCTCCACACTGCCAAGTCTGCTCATCGTATATAAGCGGCTCACCAGTATCCATAAATCCCGGAAGATTTGGGAATTCCTGTACCATTAGCTCCCATGCTACCCCTGGTATGTAATATTTGTCAAATATTGACCCGGCCTTTCGACAAGGTTAAAACTCACACATTGACTTTTTTGCTGATCAATAAAACATTATTTTTGAAGTGTGAAACCCCTATGTACTGTTGTAGCGATACAGAATAACAATCGACTATCAACTCGTCCGCTTGCGGCGGACTATCAACTATCAACTTTTTTTATTTCGCAAATTCTTAATAAAACCACCAAGCTGATTTAGTATCTCTTCTCCTTCTTTCTCTATTATTGAATACTCATCCTGAGTTATTAAGCCTTCATCGCAAGCCATATCAAATCCTGCTACCACCTCGTTAACTGAGCCGGTTGATGTTTCAAGGAATCGCGCAAAATCTATATCTGATCTTTTTGATGATCCCTCAGCAATATTTAAGACAATGGAAAGACTTGCTCTTCTTATTTGATCTACAAGATCATAAGCATGTTTTGCTTTTAGCTTTTCGAGGAGCTTCAGACAATAACTGCGAAATTTCTTCGCATCATGATAAACCTTAAATTGCCTGAATCTGAATGGAGCCATAGCCCCCGAGTCTAGCATAACCATCTTTACTTCACTAGCATTTTCGTTGATTGTTGATTGTTGATAGTTGATAGTTCCATTATCCTCATCCCACATGAAGCCCGCCAGCACCGATGATATTCGCCAGGCATTTTTAGATTTCTTCGAATCGAAGGGGCATACAATCATTCCCGGGGCTCCTCTGGTTCCGGAGAATGACCCGACTGTTCTATTCACAACAGCTGGAATGCATCCGCTGGTCCCCTATCTTCTGGGCGAACCGCATCCTGGCGGCAAGAGAATTGCTGACTGTCAGAAATGCATTAGAACTCAGGACATTGACGAAGTTGGAGATGAATCACATCTGACGATGTTCGAGATGCTAGGCAACTGGAGCCTTGGTGACTACTTCAAAGAAGAGGCAATCAAAATGAGCTTCGAGTTTTTGACTGAAGTTTTGGAAATTCCAAAAGAAAAATTGGCTATCACCTGCTTCCGAGGAGATAACGATGCGCCAAAGGATGAAGAAGCAGCTGAATTTTGGATGGGCGTTGGAATACCGGAAGAACGGATTGGTTTTCTGCCTAAAGAAGATAACTGGTGGGGACCCGCAGGACAAACGGGGCCCTGTGGTCCGGATACGGAGATGTTTGTGTGGATGAACGAGGACGATCCCAAAGGAAATCCCGAGACGCATCCATACGGCTGGATGGAGGTTTGGAACGACGTGTTCATGCAATACAACAAGCAGCCTCGAAGCAGTGGAAACCGAGACGATAATCGAAGCCAACAGCAGTCCCATAACCGCGATTCCGAAATCGCGGCCTCCGGCGAAGCCGGAGATGAGATGAAGTTCGTACCCTTAAAGCAGAAAAATGTAGATACAGGGATGGGACTAGAACGCGTTGCAGCTGTAATGCAGGAATGTGGAAATGTTTACGAGACTGACTGCCTTCAGTCTATTATGGATAGAGTAAAATCCTTGGCTGACGCTGAGGGACTTAAGCACCAAAGAATTATCACCGACCACATTAAAGCTGCTGCTTTTATTATTGCCGATGGCATACTTCCTTCGAATGTTGACCAGGGTTATGTTCTCAGGAGACTAATTAGGAGAGCAATCAGGTCAGGCAGATATCTGAAGATCGAACATGACGGAACATTTACACCTACGATCGCAGATGAAGTAATCAAGCAATACTCAAGTGTTTATGGGAACTTGAAGGAAAAGGAGAAAGAAATTCGCGATGCTCTGAGCGGTGAAGAGCTACAATTTGGAAAGACTCTGAAAGAAGGAATGAAACAATTCGAAAAAGCAGTCGAGAAAGCATCAACAGAAATTGATGGAGTTACCGCATTCCATTTATATGATACTTACGGCTTCCCGTTGGAATTGACCAAGGAGTTAGCAGGAGAAGAAGGTTTGAAAGTCGACGAGAAGGGATTTAAACAATCTTTCGAAGAACATCAGAAATTATCGCGAGCCGGAGCTGAGCAAAGATTCAGTGGAGGATTGGCTGACCAATCATCTGAAACAACAAAGCTTCATACTGCGACTCACTTACTTAATGCGGCGCTTAGGAAAGTTCTCGGTGACCATGTTTATCAGAAGGGATCTAATATTACAGCTGACCGTCTGCGGTTTGATTTCTCCCATCCGGAAAAAATGACAAAGGAGCAAATCGCCGAAGTCGAGAAGTTGGTTAATGAAGCTATCGAAGCTGACCTTCCGATCAAATACCACGTTACTGACGTTGAGGGCGCCAAAAAGGAAGGAGCAATCGGAGTCTTTGACGAGAGATATGGTAATGAGGTTAAGGTCTACGTCATAGGTAAAAATGATTGCGATAAAGACAATGCAGAATGTGCTGTAGGGGCACAGCGCGCTGTGCCCGTACAAAGCCCATTCAGCATTGAAATCTGCGGAGGTCCTCATGTTGCAAGTACCAGCATGATCGGAAAGTTTAAGATTAAAAAAGAGGAGAGTTCATCGTCAGGAGTTAGAAGAATAAAGGCAGTTGTAGAAGGAGGAACTGAAAATATTGAAATTGCTGAGGAAGATAAATAGCTAATTTTCAATTTAGAATTTAGAATTTTCATTCAATTTAAAATGAAACAATTTTCAATGTTTCAATATAAATACTTGTAAAATTGAATTTTGGACCTTAAATGAAAATTTCAAATTGAAAATTTACTTGACTACCTTAATTGCGTTAAACCATTTTTCAGGCTTCAATATCCCTATGCCTCGCCGTCTAAGCATAGGCTTATTCCTCTTCATCTTCCCGCTAACTGTATCAGCAAAGAGTGTGATCGAATGGGACTTCAGAAACGGACAAACTCCACCTGGCAAATGGGAAGTCAGAGGTTTCTCTAATGTAAAGCCATATCAGGAAGGAGTAATGATAATTGCAGATAAAGATGGATACATGACAACCAAGCCGGAGTTTAAGAAGAAGATTGATGCAGTGATCCTTACAATTCAAACAGCTCGAGACATGGAGGCTGTACTTTTATGGCAAGAAACTAACATTGCAGTTAAAGGATACAACCAACTTCCTTTCGTTCTGGAGAAATCTGATGCACCGCAAGTGGTCGACATCGATCTGAGTACTTTATCAATCTGGAATTCCAGAGCTCCAGAATTTGGAATCGGAGTTCCCAAAGGAGCCCAGGTGCTTATAGAGAAAATGGAATTCGTTTCTTATAATCCCTTAGAAAAAATATTTCATGGAGCGCTTAGCCTTTGGAAATTTGATGTTTACGCACCTCAGGCAATCAACTTCCTCTGGGGACCGTGGTTAAACTTTAATCCAATTGCAAGAGCAGATATGTATTTGATGGATCCGCCCTTGGGAATTTCTGGAATGTGGGTCGTGTACATCATTCTTGCAATCTTCGGACTGCGGGCAGGGAAAAATATTGTTAAACACAATCAACCACAAGCAAAAGCGCTTGTAATGTTTCTCGGCGTCGTCGGAGCAATGTGGGTGGTTCTGGATCTGAGGATGGGATCGGAAATTCTTTCATACGCTCTAACCGACTGGAGAGATCATGTACTGAAAAACCCGGGAGAACGAAATACGAGAAAACACAGAAGTTTCCACGACACCGTCGAGGATGCAATTCCGACTTTGACCTCGAGCGGATCATATTTCTTTATGGGGCCCGGTAAGACAATTTATTTCTCGGCCATGAGATACCTTACTTATCCTGTAAAGCCTGTGCAGTCCGGACCCAATCTGGAAAATACAACTTATGGTCTGATATTTGGAACAAATGATGCAGTGATTAATGATGCAGGCCAATTAGTTACTTCTAATGGAATTCTGCACAACGGCCCCTGCAGCATAGAAAAAGAATATCGCGATTACTCCTTCCTACTTAAATGTAGACAATGATGGTTAAATCAATCATATGATTTCATTATTTCACAACTCAGGCACCCCCTCACCCTACCCTCTCCCCCTAAAGGTGGAGAGGAGATGCGGAAAAAGATCAGACGCTTTCTATTCATTACTTGTAAACTCCACATTCGCAAAATGATAATCATTTGGCTAATTTTAGGCTTAGTGCTTCCAGCCACCTCGGGATGGCTGATTCTAAGAATACTTGAATGGAAAACTCCCGTTCTGTTCAGATTCGAACGATGGGCTCTTGGTTTTCTTTTGGGACTAACGCTGACTGTGTTTGTTACATTTGTTGTGCATACTGCTTTAGGAATGGCCCTGACTTTTAAGGGATATCTGATTGTTCAAGTTGGACTGACTTTCCTATTGAGCATTATTTGGATACCAATCAGAAAGACAACACCAAAGATTGAGAATCGCAATTGTCAATTGTCAATTGTCAATTGTCAATTGTTCGTAAGGACTATCATTATCATCCTAGCCATCTGGACTCTAACCAAAATCCTCTTCTCCGGCATCACTTTCCTAATGCTAACTCCACCTTACCTGGACGATACGATCGACAATTGGAACTTCCGCGGAAAGGTTTATTTCACAGAAGAACGTATACGGCTGGATTTGCCTAATGAGGAAGGAGGACTTGAAATTAATCCACATGGTTCATATCCACCTGCAGTTCCCTTGGCAAAAGCCAGCCTTGCAAGTTTCGCAGGAAAATGGAGCGAAAGCCTTGTAAACAGCCTGCATCTGCTTTGGTTCCTGTCTGCGCTGATGCTTATATTTTATGCCCTTCGCAGAGAAGTTAACTTGCTCTTTGCAATAATTGGAACTTATATTCTCGCAAGTCTTCCACTTTATCTGATGCACGGAAGCAATCCATATTCGGATATTTTCCTTTCCGCACATATTTTTGCGGCAATAAGCATGTTGTTCCACGCTGTTAAATCGGAAAATCCAAAAGAACGCATGGGCTTCTTTAGAATCGGAGCACTGGCAACTGCACTTCTTGTATTTACCAAGAACGAAGCCATGATGATGTATGTGCCTGGGATTCTATTTATTCTTTTGGTGTCGCTATTCTTAATGAAGAAGAATCAGATTATCTCTCTCAAACAATCAATTCAAATTTTCTCAATGTACATTGCATCTCTAATTGTTGTTGCTGTGCCATGGACAGTATTTAAATGGATGAATGATCTGACTTTCGGAAACGCACAATCACTGCTTTCTAATCTTAAATTAAGCTGGCACCCAGCAGTAAATAAGAGCATGGCAATCAATACATTCCTCGAAGGAAACTGGATACTGCTATTTCCGCTTTTTATTCTTCTCTTGATTGCTAAAAGGAAAGAGGCATTTCGCTTTCCTATGTTAATTCTTACCGGATTCTTCTTCCTTGTGTTCCTAGTCCAGATATTCTTGTACAACTTCACTTATCTTTTTGTAGAAGCAATGTATCAAACAGGATTTGCCAGGGGTTTGATTCATTTGGCGCCGGTGGTTGTTCTAATAGTAACGCTTCTCCTAAGTAAATGCTTCGAACGACCAGAAAGTGAATAGTTAAAAGTGAAAAGTGAATAGTGAAGGAATTCCTTTTTATTATTCACTATTCACTTAAAGCTTCATTATTTTTGTAAAACATTGTAAACTGATTCTATGCGTTATGCAGCCTTCCTAGGTCATCAACCTCAGATCTCTATAGCTGAGCTTTCGGCAACCTTGGAGGATTTCTCTTTGGGTGAGGTTATTGATAATAGGATCGCACTTTTTAATACTTCGGAAAAGATAGATCAAAGTTTTTTGGATGAGCTGGGCGGAACAATGCTTATTGCCCAGCGTGTAACGGAAGAATCGTTGACTCTAGATGATATTCCACAGGTTTTGCTTAATGAAATAAAAAGCAAACGTGGCAAAATTACATTCAGTCTAAGAACAATGCATATACCGCGATCAATGATTGGAACTATATATAGAAGATGCAAAAAAAGATGCAAAGATGAAGGGTGCGGATGCAGATATGTAGGTAGCGAGAAGAAACCGGCAGCTACAGCCGTTTTGCATGAAGCTGAACTTATTGACGGGAAAGGCGGATGTGAACTTGTGCTGATGCACATTGGAGAGGAGGAAAGCCGAATACTTTGGATTGGAAAAACAATCGCAGCCCAAGATATAGACTGGTACACCACACGTGATATGGAAAAACCGGTGCGGGATACTACAGTCGGATTACTTCCGCCTAAGCTTGCTCAAGTAATGATAAACTTCGGAGACTTCTTGGTAAGGGAAACTAATAACGATAAATCTAACGATATAATTACAATCCTAGATCCATTCTGCGGTACGGGAGTTATTCCGATGGAAGCATTAATCAGAGAATTTCCTGTTCTGGCTTCTGATATTTCTATGAAGGCCGTTAACGGATGCAAGAAGAATATCGATTGGATTAGGAAAGAAGAAGAGATATTCAAAAAAGATGTATCATCAGAAGTATTTAAACATGACGCGCTCAAGCCTTTTGATCTAAAAGAGCCTCCGGATGTAATAGTAACCGAAACTACGCTCGGTCCCCCTATGTCTGCCCGCCCATCACAGAAAGAAACCAGTAAATTGAAAACTCAGAATGAAAAATTGCAGTGCAACTTTTTAGAAAACACAGCTTCATCGCTTCCCGGCGTTCCAATTGTCTGCGCATGGCCTGCTTGGAAACAGAAGGGAGGATGGGTTCGCTTGGAAAAAGTGTGGAAGACTATCGAAAAACTAAACTACAGACCTTCTTTGCCGCCAGAAATTGAACCGGAGGATCCAAAAAGATTCTCACTTTTCTACAGAAGAAAAGATCAATTTGTGGGCAGAGAGATCGTGTTGCTTATGCCTCCGAAGAGTTAGTTGAGAGTATTCGTCAATATTCTGCAGTAAGAACTGCAACATATAGAACAATACACATTGCTATGAATAACCATATTAAACCGATTGCAGGCTTCTTAAGGCACTTAGGCATTATTCGAACACCATCGATCAAATAGAATGCCATTGGAATTATTACTGGAGTTATAAGACGCATGTATTGCGTTGGATTAATTTTCTCTATATACACAATCCCTATATGCGCAGCAAAAAGCATTATTAAAAGGGACCATAGAGGAACATTTTCTCTCGGACTCCAAAGCAAATTGCCCACTAGGGAAGCAAGCATGATAAGCGTTAAAACCGTACTTAGAATGATGAGTATTCGAGAAACCGAATGCACTTTCTCTCCCATATTCCATTGGCCTGTGAATACAGATCTAACAAATACTTCCCAATAGTGCCTGTCTGAATCTCTTGACCAACCATTGTTGTACGGTGTTTTTATAACCTTTATAAAATTAAATTTAAGAAAATTTGATGGTTTCATATCAATAATAAGTTTTCTATTAAGTTGGTTTGCATTTCCGATGATTCGCAAATTACCTTCGAACGCATATCTACACCCGTAATACCATCCGGAAATTAAAAACAGAATCAAAGCGCCTAACAATATATATTTTATTCTTTCTTGAGTTTGTACTTGCTTTCTAAGAAGTATAGACAAAACTATCACTCCAATTAGAGGAATAGAATTACCTTTTGTAATCAGACCCAGACCCAGGAATATGAACGCCAAATAGAGATCTTTGCTTTCGCAATTAGTCCACCATTTCCACAAGTATCCAAAAAACAAGAGGGCAACGGCAAAATACATCACGTCATTGGAATTTCGTGTAGTGTGATATACAACTACAGGCAGGACTGCAAATATTGATATAAATACACAAACTTTCCAGAAATCTTTTTTTGTGTCAAAGATCATTTTGGCTATCCACATTGCCAATAGCAAAGTGCCTACAGAAATTGAAAAAGAAAAAAGCTTTAATCCGCTAATTACAGTTTCATTTGTTCCAAATAACTTAGCAGGTAATACAAATAATGAAGCTAGCCAGTAATAGATTGGGGGCTGGAAGAATTCCCATCCTCTGAGGATTTCTGGTATTGATAACCAATTATTTTGAACATAATGTATATATTGCAAATGCCCTGCTACATCATATGCTCTTACAAAAAATGGGGTAGATATTGAGTATATAAATCTAAGCAATATACCCCCGAAAACAATTGAGTATAAAATTCGGATTTCTTTATTCCTGACTTTTGAAAGAATCAAACACGCGAAAAGGCATAGGAATAACAAGTAACAAGCATGAACACCAAAGACAATTGGATCTTTTGGTTGCAGATATGCAAGACAAAACAGATAGATCAAACTACCTGCAATGAATATGCCTGCGATGCTGAGCTTATTCATTTTGGTAATCATCTTCTATTGGAAGCAATAACCACAAACGTAAAAATTATGCAAAGTAATACAAAGAACCAAAATAGCCACAATAATAGACGTCTGATTCTAGGATCCAGCATACTTAGACCAGCTACGAAGTAATACGTAACAGGTATTGTGATCAAAGTAACATAACGGAATTTTTGCAGACCGTTGAATCCTTCCTTGGCTACAATGCCAATTTGGGCGAGTATCAGGAATATAAGCAAAGCCCATAATGGAGCATTTTTTCTTGGAGACACAATAAAACCTTGTGCAAGAGCCAATACTACAACAAGCAATAAGACAGAATTGACAGTATGAATTACCCTCATAATGCTATGTACTCTTTCTCCCATATTCCATTCTCCGGTAAACGTGGATTTCAAAAGAACTTCCCAATAAATCATTCTTCTTGTTTCATCATTAAATGAATAATGATAGGGCTTCTTCAATACTTCGGTTAATTTATATGTAATAAAATTTGAAGGTTTAATATCCACCTTAAGTTTGTGAGTCACCATATCAACATTTCCGACAATTTTAAACTCACCTTGTGTAACAATTCGTTTAGCATAAAGCCAACCCACCATAAGGCTAATAATTACCGCACATATCACGAAGTATTTGAGAACTTGTTTCCATGTAATTTTCTTTTTTAACAGAATTGTTACAAAAACAACGGGGATCAAGGCAATACTGTTATTCTTTGTTAACAAGCATAAGCCTAGTAGTACGAAGCAGGTATATAGATCTTTTTGTTTTCCCTCTTTCCACCACCTTAATAAAAATGCAAAGAAGAGCATCCCAACAAAAAGAAACATCGTATCGTTCGAAACTCTGGTTGCCAGGAAAACAATTCCCGGCAGCACTGCAAATACAGAAACAAATATACATTTCTTCCATAGACTATTCCTTTCTTTAAATAGCATTTGTGCAAGCCATACTGATATGAACAAGACCAGAATGGACAAGATAAAAGAAAAAATTCTCAAGCTGGTAATAATTGCCATATCCGTTCCAAAAATTTTTGCTGGCAAAGAAAATAACGAAGCAAGCCAATAGTAAAGAGGAGGTTGTGAATATTCCCAACCAGCATTTGCGGACGGTATCCAAAACCAATGCTGATGTAAATACCGTATATACTGCAAATGACCAGAAGTATCGTATTCTCTTACAAGAAAAGGCGTTGTTATTAAATATATGAACCTA
This sequence comes from Candidatus Peribacteraceae bacterium, assembly GCA_030750465.1. Classification (GTDB taxonomy): domain Bacteria; phylum Patescibacteriota; class Gracilibacteria; order Peribacterales; family Peribacteraceae; genus UBA2144. The sequence goes on along the minus strand of JASMHZ010000007.1, from coordinate 25,137 downwards.
AGAAATATACCCCCAAAAACAATTGAATATAGAATTCGAATTTCTTTTTTTCGCACTTTTGAAATAATCAAATATGCTATAAGACATAGGAATAAGAAGTAACAAGTATGAAGACCAAAGACAATTGGGTCTTTGTATGAAGTATTTATATATACACTTCCTCTTCCACCATTATTCCTTGCTATCATAACAACAGAATTTTCTCCCTCATGGAAACTGCGGGAAAAGTCTATATGATGCGGAAAGGGATACAGACAACTCCTACTCACAATTTCTTGCTCTTCTGCATTTATATCTATTCCCAAAAGGCAATCGTCAACTTTTATTTCATAAATTCTGGGATGTATGGCTCTTGCATGCATTTTCATTGAAACCTCAAACAGAGAATATCCACTATTAATTATAAAAGGTGGCTCATCCAATTTTTTGGATTCAGATGTAAAGACTGAGTACTTCGCTATATAATCAACACCGTTCACTTTAGTTGTTTCTATAGTGCGATATTGAACATCAGAAAAACTAGGTTGCAGATATGCAAGGCAAAACAGATAGATCAAGCTACCTGCAATGAATACGCCTGAGAAGATTAACTTTCTGGATGCGAGAGCCATACTGTATGAGAAGAAATCACCACAAATGTGTGGAATACGCAAAGAACGACAAAAATCCAAAATAGCCACAATAATAGACGTCTGATTCTAGGATCCAGCATATTTAGGCCAGCTATAAAGTAATACGTAACAGGTATTGTAATCAAAGTAACATAACGGAATTTTTGCAGACCAAGGAATCTTTCCTTGGTTACAATGCCAATCTGGGCGAGTATCAGGAATATAAGCAAAGCCCATAATGGGACATTTTTTCTTGGAGACACAATAAAACCTTTTGCAAGAGCCAATACTACAACAAGCAATAAGACAGAGTTGATAATATGAATTACTCCCACAGTGCTGCGAACTCTCTCACCCATATTCCATCCCCCGGTAAACACAGATTTCAATAGGACTTCCCAATAATATTTTTCCTCTTTGCTGCCATTCCATGGATTATGATAAGGATAATTTAAAACTTCAGATAATCTAAATTTAATGAAATCTGAAGGCTTAATATCCCTTCGATGCGCCGGATTCACCATGCGAATATTTCCAACAATATTAAACTCACCTTGTGTAACAATTCGTATAGCATAAAGCCAACCTGCCATAAGGCTAATGATCACCGCACACATCACGAAGTACTTAAGAACTAGTTTCCGTGAAATTTTCTTTTTTAACAAAATTGTTACTAAAACAACAGGGATCAAAGCAATACTGTTATTCTTTGTTAACAAGCATAAGCCCAGTAGTACGAAGCATGTATATAGATCTTTTTTCCTTCCTTCTTTCCACCACCTTAATAAAAATGCAAAGAAGAGCATTCCGATAAAAAGAAACATCGTATCGTTCGAAACTCTGGTTGCCAGGAAAACAATTCCCGGCAGCACTGCAAATACAGAAACAAATACACACTTCTTCCAGAGGCTATTCCTTTCTTTAAATAGCATTTGTGCAAGCCATACTGATATGCACAAGACCAGAATGGACAAGATAAAAGAAAAAATCCTCAAGCTAGTAATAACCGTCATATCCGTTCCAAAAAATTTTGCTGGCAAAGAAAATAACGAAGCAAGCCAGTAATAAAGAGGGGGTTGTGAATATTCCCAGCCGGCATTTGCTGGTGGTATCAAAAACCAATTCTGATGTAAATACCGGATATACTGCAAATGACCAGGGGCATCAAATTCTCTTACAAGAAAAGGAGTTGTTATTGAATATATATATCTAAGAATCGTACCTCCGAAAACAATTGAATATAGAGTTCGAATTTCTTTTTTTCGCACTTTTGAAAGAATGAGATATGCGATAAGACATAGGAATAACAAATAACAAGCATGGAGACCAAAGACAATAGGATCCTTGTATGAAGCATTTATATATACACTTCCTCTTCCACCATGATTCTTAGCTATTATTACAACGAAATTCTCTCCCTCATGGAAACTACGGGAAAATTTTATGTGATGCAGAAAAGGAGATAGACAACTCTTGCCATCAAATTCTTGCTCCTCTGCGTTTACATCTATCCCCAAAAGGCAATTATTGACTTCAATTGCAAAAACTCTCGGATATAATGTTCTTGCATTCATTTTCATTGAAATCTCGAATAGCGAAGATCCCGTACTTGATCTAAAAGGTGGTTCACTCAACTTTTTGGGTTCAAAATCAAGGACCGGGTACTTCGCCAAATAATCAACACCGTTCACTTTAGTTTTTTCCAATACTCGATATTGAACATCGGAAAAACTTGGTTGCAGATATGCAAGACAAAACAGATAGATCAAGCTACCTGCAATGAACACGCCTGCAATGCGAAACCAGGGGTTAAGGGATTTCACGGAGTTTATTGTACTATAGATCTGAGAATCTTAAGTACTGATAATCTTGCAATCCAAAATACAGAAGGGTAGGGTGGGTCTCCTATGCCAGATCGACCTAAACCAGAAGCGATTGATTTTTCAGATTCAATAAAAAGAAACGGCGTTTTGGGTACGGGCCATCCGATAAATGGACCCTGGCAATATGTTGCCCAATCTCTTCTTTTTCTTCTAATTCAGGTTTGTAAATCTGATTATTTTGGATTTTTGCTAGCCTATCGTCAGGAAGATTTCTCTGTTTTGAAATATTGCTAATAGTTGATTTCAATCGCCTATTGCCAAAATAGCTTAATGCGGCATTAAAAGGTGCTGCATTAAGTCGAACTGTATCCCTGACAGCCTTGTATGATACTTCAGAATAATCCAATTTACTTTGATCCTCTTTGCACAATTCATCCAGACTGAGCTGGCCTGCTTTTTCCAGGTAATTTTTTAAGTAATTCTCAGTACTTGTGAAGTGGGCTTCGCTGAGTTGAATTCTATCTATCAATGCTACTTTATCAGGTTTTATTGTTTTCAAATGCTTAATCAGATTTTCCTTATTAAAACCAGGACAGTACTTTGCAAAATAAGACATAGATTCCATTTCGTCTTGCGAGCATTTGCAAAACTTAAAAAGAGCCGCTGGGGTGTCGGGGGAGCTCTCGAAATCTGCTATAAAGTCGTTAATTTCTTTTTCCTCACGAGCCTTCTTTTGTTTCCCTAATGCGGCTAATTTCTTATCATGTTCCTTGAACATTTCACTTAAACTAAACCTTGTTTGCATTTCACTAGAATCATTCGTATGGCACCTAATGCAGCTCAAATTATTAATAGCTACAGCGCGAGATAGATATACTTTCATCTCAAAGGGATTAACCTTTTCCTGTGACTCACGAGAATCTTCGTATCGTCTACCGCTACTAAATTCTGGACTTGGCATTTTATTTTTGTGAATCGAATTTCGGATTATCAGCTACACCTTGCGCATGCGGAGCTAAGCTTAAATTGATTTTCTGCAATGCTTCAAAATCCTGCGACTCGGTAGCCTGCTCTATGATTTCTTCCATTTCTTTAATCAAGAGCTCATCTTGTGATTCCATGATTTTGGTAAGCTTGCTCTCTTGCTCTTCATTTAAAGCAGGCAACATCATGATAAGAGATGCTTTTTGCTCCTCGCTAAGCAGAGGACTGGTTTGAATTAAGTAATTGAGGTTCATATTGGTATAACCACTACTATTATACTATATTTTTGATATATGCTCAATCACACCATTTTGCCGAATATATCCTAATATTTGCCACATTGGCGCATCTTATGGCAGGATATGCATGCTTATGACTATTCATGAAGCAATTTCGGACAAGAAGCTCTTGGACACAAACATTACTGTAAAGGGATGGGTGCGGACCAGAAGGGATTCCAAGGCGGGTCTTTCTTTTATACATCTTTCTGATGGGTCTTGTTTTGACCCGCTCCAGATAGTAGCTAAGAATGATTTGCCAAATTACGAAGAGGAAATAATGCATCTGACCACGGGGTGTTCAATAATTGCTACCGGTAAGTTGGTCTCTTCGAAAGGCAAAGGGCAATCATGTGAATTGGTTGCCGAGAGTATTGAAGTTATCGGTAATATAGAAAATCCTGAGGAATATCCGTTGCAGCCAAAGCATCACAGTTTCGAATACCTGCGTGAGATTGCACACCTGCGACCTCGAACAAATACTTTTGGTGCCATAGCACGCGCAAGACATACATTAGCTAAAGCTATTCATGACTTCTTCTCGAATGAAGGATTTTTATGGATTAACACTCCGATCATTACTGCAAGCGACTGTGAAGGAGCTGGAGATATGTTTCGTGTTTCTACGCTAGATCTTCTCAAGCCGCCTAAAAAGGAAGACGGCTCTGTAGATTTTTCTTCGGACTTTTTCGGACGTGAAGCTTTCCTTACAGTCTCCGGCCAATTGAACGTGGAGTGTTTCGCGCAGTCTATGAGCAAAGTTTATACATTCGGACCAACATTCCGCTCCGAGAATTCGAATACAACCAGACACTTGGCTGAATTTTGGATGGTGGAACCAGAGATTGCTTTTGCAGACTTGAGTGATAATGCTGATTTAGCCGAAGGTCTACTCAAGTACATCTTCCGCGTACTACTTGAAGAACGGCCTGACGACATGGATTTCTTCACAGAACATATTGATGAACGATGCATCGATCGACTTCAAAAGTTTGTGAGCTCAGATTTTGTAAGAATTGAATACGAAGAAGCTATTAAGATTTTGGAAAAATCAGAACCTGCCAAAAAGGGTAAATTCCAATTTCCTGTTAAGTACGGCATAGATTTGCAAACCGAACACGAAAGGTACCTGACAGAAAATCATTTCGAGAGTCCCGTGATAGTGATGAATTATCCAAAGGAAATAAAAGCCTTTTATATGAGACTAAATGATGATGACAAGACTGTGGCAGCTATGGATGTTTTGGCTCCCGGCATTGGAGAAATTATCGGAGGATCTCAACGCGAGGAGAGGCCGGATGTATTGGATAAAAGAATCGAAGAAGCAGGCTTAAATAAAGAGGACTACTACTGGTATCGCGATCTGAGGAAATATGGAACTACTCCGCACGCCGGATTCGGACTTGGTTTTGAACGCACAGTGGTTTACGCAACTGGCATGGAAAATATACGAGATGTGATTCCATTCGCGCGTACACCGGGGAATGTGGAGTTTTAAGGATTGAATTCTTAATAATCATTTTTTAAAGATTCCCTGAGCATCTGCCTTAGTGTCGTTTTACCCTTTGCACTCTTAAAATACTTTTCTCTCCTAATAGCATCTTCTTTCGATAAGTGTCCTTCAAAATATACAAGTTCTACAGGAAGACGCTTTGAGGTAGATGTATTTTTGCCTTTCTGATGCTCAGACACTCTTCGCTTAAGATTATTGGTATTGCCAATGTAGAACTTATTATCTCGTTCACTCCTGAGTACATATACATACCAAAAAGACATAGCATATAACTATACCATATTGTTTGCCCTAAACCACTCGGGCATTCCATGCCCTCGGGCTCAGGGCATATACCACTTGCTTATTAGTTTTTAGTTCAATTTAAGATTGGCGCCGCCATATACCCGAGCACAAAGTGCGAGTGGTATATGGCTCCCCGTATTGGAACAACTTAGAACTAATGAACCGTGCCTTGTGTGATATAGCTGGTGGAGAAGATACGAAAATATTGGAATCAGATTCTTGAGTATTTATCGGAAAACTTCAGTTACACAATCATCCTATAAGTGTTAATACTCTCTGATGTATTTCATTAATATTTTTGCCTGGATAAATTGCGCAATCATTCGTATCTAGTAATGCCATGTTGCGATATCCTTTTTGACCTGATCTTGCAGGTTGGTAATGGGCACTCATATCAAATCCTGCTTCTACTCTTGTGATTACCGGAACAACACCTGCATTCTTAGTTTCATCTGAGTTAAATATCTGTAGATCAGGACAGAGTCGATCTGCAATTACATTAAAGTGGGTGGCTCCCAGATTTCTTTCTTGTCTCGGGGAATGTTGATCATATGGCCGACCGATGAATGTACTTCAAGTGATGCAATGAACTGATTAATAAGTTCTTTCTTATTGCGTAGCTCTACGCTGGAGTCAATCGCTTTATTTATATCAGCCAGGAGTTCAGTTAGCACCTCTCCTTGTGCATGGTACGGAGCATCATGTTCGCGAATATTTATTGAGAGACCTTCACCTTGCAATCGTTCTAAAATATCTTTTGATGTATCCGTACAACGATGCAACACAATAATCATTTCATCGACAATGGCAGAATTGTGCCGAACAAAACTTTCAAGGATGTCTTCTTCGTTACGGGCCCAAGTAAGAGAAATAATGCACATAAGAGAATAGTATGACTATACGAGAATCTTGGTTGAAGCCTCTACCTGTTGATAGTGTTGCAATGTTGCTCGGTGCAGGTCGGGCTTTTGCGATGACCATTGGTAGATACCATTTCGTTTCTGCAAATCTTGTTTAGGATCAAATCCATGCTCCTGAAGTATTTCCAATGTATTAGAATATTTTCGATTTACTAAAGCCCCATGCCACAAGTGCAAAACATCTGTATGAAGGAAAGTTGAACGCACTACTGGTGCACGCTTTTGAGTCCATTGCCGTATATCCTCTTGGTGTGCTGGAGTCAGTTTTTCCAGAAGAGAGCTATTGTTAATGCCATGTATATAATCTGCAGTGATGCGATCGCACATGCCAAATGGAGTTCTGTCATAAAGAGGATCTTCACGAAAATATGGTGCAACATATGCCCAGCTACCACCGGGAGCCCTTTTGAGAAGTAACTGTTTTTGTCTTTCATTATGAAGAGTACTTGCTTTATAAGAAAAGCTATCAATAGATATCAATGGAGGAGTACTGGTAGATGTACTCCCTCGCGGTAGATGGTGACATGTTTGAAAACATTGGATCACATCGTATTCTCTTGCGAGATCCTTTAGTTTTTCTACCCAATCTGCATCTTTAAAAATTAAATCGGAATCCATATACATAGCAATGTCACAAGATTCTGGTAACAACGAAAAGCCATGGTTAATCATTGATTCTTTGTGCCAAAGCACATCAGATGTTTCCATTGGTACAATTTTTCCAATATGAGGAAGTCTGCGTTTCGTCCACGGATACAGAAGTTCGACAGTCAAAAGATTCACTCCCGCATCCAGCATACGTTGAGCAAATATTTCAAAATTTTTATATCGAACATCCGATTCGAAGGGCGCAAAGAATGGAGTGACACACCAAAGTTCCATTATGGAGAGACGGGAGATGTAGACATAGAATGATCAGGGATATTATGCGCATGATATTGGGCAAATTTTGCTATCCACGTTGTATAACCATCAAGAGTATCAAAATCTTCTGTAAAGTCATCAATGTTCATGAACATTGGAGTTTGAGTAGTCCGTTTATCAAGAGGAAGCCCAGTACATTTGCAGTATAAGTTCCACAATCGCCCACACAAAAGCATGGTATGTTGAATGTGTAGATTTGCACAGTTGTGTGCCATGCCCATTCTCTTGAACACATTTCCCTTTTTCTGCTTTTGCAGAGAGGATAGAAATCGTTTTACGTAGGAGAAAGCAAATGCAACGTAGCGCATCAAAGTATCTCTATGCAGGTGTTCTGCTTTTTCAATAATAGTTTTCAGAATATTTTCAAGTTGAAGATGCATGGAATCAGAGAAGAGTAAGCCAAAAATTTCCCCATAAGGACATCCCGTAAACGAGCTTGGTCCTAGCCGACCTATGAACTTTAGCTCAGAAGGACATTCCAAGATTTTTGTAAGAGATTCTTCCGTGTAGTACACATCACCAAGAAGAATAATAGTCCGGTTGTCCCAAAGATGACGTGAGGAGTACAGAGTACTGGCGGTCCAACGAGAATCTGATGGTGTAAAATGTTTGCATCCTTCGATGCGTAACTTTGGATCAATGCATGCTATGTAAATGTCATCGTATTCAAAGCTTCGTAATAGTCGCACAGTCCGATGCAATAAAGGCTCACCATCAATAGGTACAAGTTGCTTGAGACTCTTCGGAGCCCAGCGATTTGCTTGGCCTGCACATAGGATAATTATCCGTGTCACACGTCTAACTATACTACTCTACAACAAGCCTATTCAGTAGTAGAATCAAGACAATGATTCCTACGAATATAGCATGTGGATCTACAGTTATAGAGACGCATAGTGGCCTGAAAATGATTGTTGACCCAATGCAAGATCCTTGGGTAGAGACCTCTCTCTACGAGCATGGTACATACGAAGCAGGTACCCTTGATGTCTTGAAAAAATTTCTACGTAAGGGGGATACATTTATTGATGCCGGCGCAAACATTGGAGTTATGTCTCTACACGCCTCAATGCATGTTGGATCTACAGGTTCTGTATATTCCTTTGAGCCAGTAAGCGAAACATATGACATTCTACAAAAAAATATCACACTAAATGAATGTGAGAATATTAACGCAGTAAATGTTGCTCTAGGGGAATACGAAGGCGAAGCAATGATGTACAAACCCAATAGGTCACAGGCATCAATGATTAAGCAAAGTGAAAAGTACAAAGAAGTACAAACCGCCACAGTAAAAACACTTGATCAATTTATTCAAGAGGAAGGTATTACAAAAGTGCGCATGCTTAAGATTGATGTGGAAGGGTGGGAACTTGAGGTGATGAAAGGAGCAAGTAACCTCCTCAATTCCTCAGAATTGCCGATCCTTATCGTGGAATATTCCAGTATTAGGCAATTGCAGAGAGGGCGTGTGTTTGATATTTATAAGCACATACTTTCTCTTGGTACATATCGGATTTTTACACTAAAAGAAGGGAAAAAATCCCCTTCCTCTTTTACAGAGATGATTTCTGAAGAAGATCTTCCTACACACGATAATCTTTTTTGTTATCTGCCCACATGCCTAGGTGATCCCCCAACATTCTTAAAGCAGACATCTTAGAGTTCCAAGGAACCTTGTTTTCTGGGGCAAATGCTATGGCTTTAAGCTCCAATATAACCTTTTCGGTACTAACTTGTGCCTTTTCAAGTGCTGGCTTCTCAAGGGCTTGTATTGCATCCTTAACCCTAAGTTTTCCTAAGTTCTGAGCAGCTATTACTGAAAGTTGTTTTTCGTTTCCCTTATAACCAGCCTCCTTCGCAGATTGCGTTCCGTTATTGCATTTAACATAAGCAAAGACAAAAGATCGTTGTTTACCTGTAAGTATATTTAATTCCTTCTGCATAGCTATATTATACCAAAAATCCACATATAGTTGTGAACGATGCCTGAAAATATAATCAGTAGTAATACATTACACGTGGCATTTTATCGAACTCTTTTTCTATTCCTCTTATTTTGCTTTCAATGCTTTGAATTATTTCAAGTCTAATTTGAAATTTCCAGTAACGTTTTAGGTCGGAACTTAGATATACAAGCTCATTGTAAATATCATAATATTTATTGTATTGAGTGATAAATTTTTTCTCCAATTCATTGACCTCATGAACTCCCTCTTTTCCACCTGCTTTATAATGTTCCATAAATAACTCCATTTTTTCACCCATTTCTTGATGCAATGCCCTCCATGATTCCATATTTTCTTCCATCCGTTCTTCAAGGAAATAAAATCTGTCTTTTGGAGTTTTTACTACCTCTGGTGCGACCCCACCGGGAGGAGTTATCATTTTGTAACTTCCCTTTTTATCTTCCCAAGTTTTAACATCGTACTTTCTGTTTGAGATCGCCTCCTCATCTTCTTCAATTGATTCGCATCGATAACCAAAACGCTTTTCAATACGATCGTTAACTCTTTGCCACATTATTTGATCGTCTTGGAACCTATTAACTACCCGATCGCATAATCGTTCTTTGAACGTCTTGGCGTTTGCAACTGATAATGGGATTATTGTTAATATGGGTACAGATACTGAAGCTACATCCAATGAGGATGTGCCGTCACAAGAAGATACGCATGAATAAGCCAAAATCACCATGTGACAGCTGGTGACGGCAATATATTACTTTTTATCCCATTTTGGTATAATGCTCATGGTTACCGATTATCCGCAACGTCTCGTTTGTTGTCCTCAAAGGGGGCGATGCCGTCGACAACGCGTTGCGAAGTCGGTAACCACGGCTCGCCCCTTTTGAGTTTTCTTCCCCTTATTAAAATGAAAGCAGCTATCGTAAATCGTAAGTCTACTGATACTGAAGATAAACAGATTCTATCTTTGGACAGTCAAAAAGAATATAACTTGAGTCGCATTAAAGATAATAGTGATGAATTGGTAGACACTTATCAGGAAGCACGTTCTGCAAAAACTCCGGGGACAAGGCCAGAGTTTGCTCGCCTTTTATCTGACATACATGATGGAAAAATTGAGGTGATCTATTGCTGGAAGCTTAACCGGCTCGCTCGCAATCCGGTTGATGGTGGTGCAATACAGTGGCTACTACAAGAGGGTATCTTGAAAAGGATTGTTACTTCCGAAAGAACATATGAGCCTTCTGATAATGTTCTAACTATGATGGTTGAAATGGGGATGGCTATTCAGTTCAGTCGCGACTTAGGTAAAGATGCAAAGAGAGGGATGACGGAAAAAGCTAAGCTTGGCTGGTTCCCCGGGTCCGTCCCGGTAGGATATTTAAATAGTTATGGTGTTAAGGGAGAAAAGTATGTCTTAAAAGATCCTGAGCGATTCGACATAGTCAGGCGTTGTTGGGACCTCCTGCTTACTGAAACCAAAACGGTAAAGCAAATACATAATATTGCCATTAATGAATGGGGGCTTACAAAACTTGGCGCTCGCGGTAAAACTAAACGGTCGGTTGCTCGTTCCACAATGTACACCATTTTTTCTAATGTCTTTTATTGCGGGAAGTTCCAATGGGACAGTGAGATATGGCCGGGGAAGCATCCTCCGATGGTTAGCTTGGAGGAGTACGACAAAGCTCAGGATATCCTGGGACCAAGGGGCAAGCCACGTCTTCATAAATACAGAAACACATATGCCGGTCTTATAAGATGCGGCAGTTGCGGAGCGGCTGTGATTATGGATGTAAAGAGGAAGCTGATTCGATCAACCGGACAGGAACGTGAGTACCGCTATTTTCGCTGTTCAAAGATGGGTAAGAAGTCTACAAGCTGTACGGAGAAAGGATCGGTAAACGAATCGGATATAGAGGAGCAGATATATTCCTTACTGGAAGAGATTGAGGTACCTCAGGCATTTGTTGAATGGATGTTGGATGAGCTTCAGTTAAGCCAGGCGGAGAATATGAAATTAGAAGAAAGGTACTTAAAGAGCCTGCAAGATGAGTATAAGGAGGCAAATGAAAAGGTAAATAAGCTGATGAAGCGCCAACTGGACGCATCGACAGCAGTTTCTGAGGAGTTATTCAAATCCATGCTTAAAGAGCTTGAAGGTGAGCGTGACCATAAGAAGCAGTTGATTAACGACTTCCATGCCACCGCAAAGCAACGAACAAAGGATACGGTTGATGCCGCTGACTTCTCTAAGGATTTATATTCAAGGTTCGCCGACGGTGACCGTGATGCGCGAGTCGAGATACTACAAAGGATCGGCCAGGCGATAGAACTGCAAGATAAAAAGCTATCTTTCCGCTTGGCTAAGCCATTCGAGGTATTCAGGCGATGCAATGAGGTTACCAAAGACCGGCTGGGTGCGATAGAAACGTTGAAAGTACCTTTGGCTAAAGTCAAAAGTAGCACTCTCAACGAGTGTGTTCCAATTTGGCTCCACGGGCTGGATTCGAACCAGCAACCTAACGGTTAACAGCCGTTTGCTCTACCATTGAGCTACCGTGGAACGTGAAAGATCTAATGACCTTATGAATATTATATAACAATTAAGGTTTAAGTTAAAATTTTATCCGCTAGACTGTACGCCTCTGTTATCCTAATCCTATGAAAAATATTGCCCTGATAATCCCCTTTCTATTGCTTATTTCCTGCGCCCAGGCCCCTCAAGAAAGAGTAGAAAATAACCTTAAGGCTGAATCTTTGGCCAAAGAATACATAGAATCCGCTGATGAATTCATTAGCCAAAGCGGCTCAAATCTGAAACTAATTAAGAGTTCTCCATCTGCCTGCCCGGGATGCTGGTTTGTTACTTACGAATTTGAAGCGCCATTAGGCAAGGGTATTGCTAGCATTTCTTTGGAAAACTGGGAGGTTATACGTGATGACTTTGATTTTGTGGATTCAAGAGATATTAATCTTTTTGCTTTTATGAGTGAATATGCCCAGTCTCTAGACATTGGCTCTCCGACTTTTAATGAAGTAAGTGTAATTTGGAATACAGCTGATGCAGAAGAAAGATATCTAGGAAAAGGATTTGGATACGGATCTAACATGAATTCGGAAGACGCAAGCGAGTTTCATTGGTCTGCCAAAAACTTTCTAAAAGAAAATGGTTTTGTCACTGATCCTCACAACTCCACCTCCGATTCTGTTGAACGCGAAATTTATCAAGCCAGAAGAGATAGCTTAATATGCAATATTCAAAAATATAAACGTGAAGAAGATACCTCAACAAATATCGAGGTTAGTTGTGCCGACACAGAAGCTTCAAACATATCTATAAAAGTCGGGGAGGTTTTTACAATTAATTTGAAAGGGAATCCAACTACCGGTTTCCAGTGGGCAGTACAACACGACACGGATTATCTGGAATTAGTGGAGGACAAGTACATGGCATACGAAAAGCCCCACCTTGTAGGGGTTGGAGGTGAATATGCTTTCACACTCAAATCTATTAAGGAAGGAGAATCAGTTTTGGTATTCACTTACCAGAAACCGCAGGAAAGCATTCCTCCTAATAAATTGAGAGAATATAAAGTGATTTCAAGTAATTGAAAAACAATCGACACGCTATGCTCTCAACAATCGACACGCTCGCTACGCTCGCTTTCAACAAGTTGATTGTCGAAAGCCATGAACCAGAGCACGAAGTGCGATCGGTTCATGGCGTGTTGATTGTCGATTGTTAATCAGTTCACAGATAAGTATTTCATAATCTGTATAATGCAACCAATGCCTCGTCTTCCCACCCCAAAGCTACTCTACGTACATGACAACCTGACGCCCTTCGTCAAAACACGTTTTGGCAAAAACTCATTGGAATATGAAACTGCACAGCTTTTCATCAAACACATTGCAGTCCAACCGCATACTAAGGTAGGAACTTTGGAGGACGAACTTGCAGGACTAATCTCGGAATCAAACCCGGAACCATTTGATATTACTTTTGGACTCGGGCACAAAGGCGAAGAGATTGCTCAACTTTTGCATGGACGATGGAGTGCGTTTCCAAATATTCTGAGACTTAACATTACAAGAATCGAAAAGGAAAATGGCTCCGAGCATATTCTCGTAAGCAAGACGGACGAGTCCATTGAAGATCAAATTGCAAAAGCTGATGGTTTTGATTCCATAGCATTGATTGATGACGTCTTGTTCACCGGCTTCACGATGCGCAGCGTGATGGAGCTTCTTCCTATTGATGGAAAGAATTGCCATCTTTTCTTCACGCGAGGAATTGAGGAGACAAAGAAAGAGTTCGAAAAAATGGGATGCAAAGTGCATTTTGGCGTCTCGCTTCCTGGAAAAATAGAAGTTGATTCGAGCACCATATCAATCATGAATCTGATTACAGAAGGAGCGATTAGAACTCCCTCAGGCGATTTGAGTTACTGCGATAGGGGCGAATGGATGGAAGCATGGTTTCCGAATAAGGCAGATACAATCAAGCATCTCTGCCAAGCACTTACCACCTTATTTGCAAACGTCTCGCAAGAAGAAAAAATGATCAAACCGCACGTTTTGGCTAAAGTATCAAAATAGAATATGAAAATAGCTAAGATGATTCTGGCTTCATTATCGATTTTATTAATCCTCTGGTACGTTTCAAGAAGAACTATATGGAAGTTCATAGAATCGTTGTTATGATGAGCTCATGAAATATTCAATACCACTTTTAGCACTACCAATTCTGTTGCTTGCCTGCACCAAAGAACCTCAGATAACTAATTTCAAAGAATGCGCCGATGCAGGTAATCCCATAATGGAAAGTTATCCCCAGCAATGCAGAACTCCTGATGGTAAGACATTCGTTGAAGAGATTGGCAATGAGCTTGATAAATCCGAACTTATAAGGATTGATGAACCAAGACCAAACAGTGTAATTACGCCTTCGTTTGAAATAGAAGGCTCCGCTCGCGGATATTGGTTCTTTGAAGGAAGCTTCCCCATTGTTTTGGAAGATTCCGAAGGCAATGTTCTAGCCAGGCATTTCGCGACTGCTCAAGTAGAATGGCCTGCCGGCCGTAGCCCGAATGGCGAAGGCTGGATGACAGAGAAATTTGTTCAGTTTAAAGCAGAATTGGAAGTTGATTTCGGCGATGCAACCTCAGGCTTCTTGATACTCAAAAAAGACAATCCATCTGATCTTCCGGAGAACAATGATGAGCTTAGAGTTCCGCTGATGTTTGATTCGAAGCCTGATGCTTGGTCTAGCATGATTAAGAAGTTATCCGAAGAGCTTGAATTAAGCGATATGAATATATCTGAAACCTCAATAATGCCAGAAGATCAATCTGGCGAGATCAAAGTCGGCTCTCATGTATATAATCTATTAAATACTCTCGAAACCAAATACATTTCGCCAAACGGATGGAACACATTATTAATTTCCGCTTCGGATTCGCCAGATAAAGAGGTTTTTATGATTGATAGAGATAATAACTACAGGAGAGTTCTTTTTTGCGGAACCCCTTGCGAATGGAACAGAGGCGGATGGATTTCTGATGATGTTTTCTTTGTAACCGGAATAAATGAAGACGTCGAAAATAGTACTGACCATCGTCCGGTTCTTTACATGTTCGATCTGGATTCAAATACTATTAAAACTTATAACGGACCTATTATTTCTCGACTCTAATTCTAACAAAGTCAGTCAACTCCTCGTCAGCCAGTACACTCGTTTTTACAAGCTTCAAGCCTGGAGTTTCGTATTCGACCTCGCAAGTTTCGGTGTTTCGGCAATCATCGATTCTGTTTTCCTGATTACCCTCTACCTTGAACCAGTCACCGCTGATAGGAACTGTTTTTGACGTGTAAATACCTTCGACGTTAAGCTTTAAGGATTCACCAATATCCACGCGCTTATTTCTTGGAGTGATCTCTACGTAGATAAGCGGATCAGAAATTTCTTCACCATACATATTGAAAGTGCTTAGGTATGCATCCAACTGACCTGTTGCATGAATGAGCACTGCTCCTTCTACTGTCAGCAATCATGGCTAGAGCCCTTAGGCGATTTTTTGATTTCATAAATGATATTGGTATTTACGTTCATATTATACCTTTTTTGAGTGTTTTTTTCCAGCAAGTTTAGTTTGTGTTCCGCTTGGAGGCGGAACCGTAAAGAGCCCTATTTTAAGCTGAAAAGTAGAGGTGTATGGCAGATTCTGCTTACAATAGTATTGAATTCAATAATCCAAGATATATCCTACTAACAAACGGCTGACATCCCTCCCACCCCTTCTAATAATCCACCCCAGGCCTGCCAGCCGTAGCCATAGCGTCGCTGTGCTAGAAACGCCATCCTACGCGCTCCCCACTATGCGAAGGCTGGGGGGTGGGCTAATGGGGGAAAAATGATACAATTAACATACAAATGATAGCCATTATTTTTGATTTCAACCGCACAATTTTTAACCCAGTTGACAATAAACTCACTGAAGGAGCACTCGACCTTCTTACTTCTTTAAATGCTATACCAAGTATTGATCTTTTTCTTGTCGCAAAAGATAAAGCAAAACGCTACAAGCAAATTGAGTATTTAGATATAAAACAATTCTTTAAGGAAATAATGATTAAACCAGAAAAGACAATTGAACTATTTGAGCATTGCCAAAATCAATGCTCCGAAGGAACTTATTTTTTTGTAGTCGGTGATCGTGTTAATTTAGATATTAAACTTGGGAACGAATGTGGAATGACAACTATCTGGTTTAAGTCAGGCAAATTTGCTGAGGATGCTCCGGATGATGATATGGCAAAACCGGATCATATTATTAGAGACCTGGCAGATGTATTGCCAATAATTCGCGTTCAATCCCATTGACACATCATCAGGATAGTCGGAGACTTTATCAACCATGCCTCTCTCCTCACCAACATATGCGACTTTCGGCAGGCGATATCAAAGGGAGGAACAAAAGCGCTTGAGCAAGATTGATAATAACGGACGTATTGTTTTAATGATGCTCCTGAAATATGGATCTACAGAAACTTCTGCTTACAGAACATTATTCAATCAAAACATACGTGCAAGACGACAAATAGATGAAGTATTAAGACCTGAGTGGAAAGCTATAAGCGCAGCTGCTGAGGATGCACGCGATAAACAATTTTGTTTGTACAATGAATTGAATGCGAATAATACAAGAGATCCATGGGACAAGCCTCGAGAAGATAATGATCCGAACTATTGGCATTCACATTTCAGATTTCTATCAGAAGTTCCCGAAGATGACGTGTCTGATGTTCTTGAAACAATGCATCCTTCAAAAGTCGAAAGGATTCTTAGATCTTGGTGCAGTGACTTTACAGTTCCACAAGATGACCTAAGTCCTTCTGTTAGCCCACTGCATTCCCTGGTAATTGATCCGAGCATGATAAAAGATGATCTGGCAATACGACTCGGATTAATTGAATATGATGAAAAAGATTCTCCGCTTGATCGCCTTCATAAAAAGGAAAGTTTGGAGTGTACAGCAGGCTTAAAAGAGCTAATCGTACAATCTGAACCTCTCTATCCAAATGATTTTAGATTTTTGATCCTTCCTGATGGAAGACTTTTGTACTTTTCGGAAAGAGTTAGTAGTAGAGAATATGATCCAAGAACAAGACTCAGAGTGAGCCTCTATGATAGTGCTTATGATGCACTCGAAAAAACTCATCATCAAAGTGTTCAACATGCTCAAGAAACAGAACAACTCACAGACACTTCGGTTGCATTGACTGCAACCATATCCAGATTCGACAGATGGAGAAAAGATTCTCCGGATGATCACAAAGTAGTACTTAGGGCAGAAGCAGCAGAATTGCCGGAGGATCACAACTACCTTTTTGGTGCTTTAAGTGAAGACAAAACGGATGCAGGCGGATTTATTGTAAGCGCAAGCACCGTAACAGACGCTCGTGGTTCAGAAAATCCTTCGGCAACAATGTCTCAATTGGTAGCAGCACGAAATCGATTGGGTAATCGAGATGATAGTATCCGGGGTGTAGAAAGTTATAACTCGCGTGACGCTCACGATATTGCCAAAGTAATTGATGAACATGAAAAGTTACTATTAAAATTTCGCCAAGATCTGCAAGAGAATGCTTACAAGATTGACGATCCCAATCATTCACTTTTCACCGATGATCTAATTGGAGGTGCCCAAAGCTCTGCGCGGGATATGATGTTCTGTTTGAAAATAGATCCCAAGCCGCTTCGGGATATTATTCTTGAACCCTTTAAAACTTATACCGAATGCATACTAAGACAATATGAAGTATTAGAGACTGCCCTGATGGAGCGTGATCAGGAAACTGCAAGGTCAGCTCTCCTAAGAATGCACTTGATAGGAAAATTCCAAGGTGTAAGAAAATGCTTTACCGGGATTAAGCGCGATATTATTGAGCCCGAGTATACAACTCTGTTTGCAATTCGGGACAAATTGAACCTTCTTAAGTCATATATCGAGAGATATCAATTATTCGACGGAGTTATTGATGCAGAATATGAACCGCACTTCATAGAACTTGAAGAAAGAATCGATGCATTGCTTGCGTCAGTTCAAAACTCATTAGCAGACACAGATGATCAGCAGCATGATCAAAGAACGAGTCCATTTTCAGATATTTATAAAGAACTTTATGATCTGATTGAGGAATATGATATTGAGGATATTGTCTCCAAATTACCCTGCGGGAAGAGTATAATAGAATCTAAATGACTCCCCTTCGTAAAAGGAAGCGTAATCTTCTTAAATGGATTCCAGTTTATCTGTCCGTTATGTTTATCGCTTTTGTATCTTTACTCGCAATTGATGCTAAATCGATAGGCGATTTGTTTATGAACCTGTTCCCAAGCTATGTTGTAATGGTGACTACGATAATATCTTGGTTTTTGCCGGTCATCGGAGGACATCTGTTCATAGGACTAGGAGCCGCATATGCTGTCGCCGGATGGGGACAATTTAATATCAAATTAGCGTTATTGCTGATAATTGGACCGCTGTTTTTAATTGGAATGATGTTCATTTTTCAGTCTATGAGGAAATAGCTTGAGAAAAAGAACGAAAGAACGAAATGACAGAAAGAGAAAAAGGAAGCTAAAAATAATGGAAAAAGATTCCAAGAAATAAGCTTTTAAATTTTTGTTCTTTTAATCTTTCTTTCGTTCTTTATTTCTTACATTCTTTCGTTCTTTTCTAATAATTTCTTCCTATTTCATAGCCTTAAGGGCCTTTTTGTGTAAAAATACGCCTCCATTTCATGGCTCAAAAACCCATTCGAGAGGCGCAAGCAAAAGCACTGATTGCCGTCAATTGGCCTTCTGAACAACCGGGAAGACCCGAGATACGCTTCGCAGCAGTTGATTCCAGGACTGATTTGAATGAGCTTCCAAACTCCCAACCTTGGCTAAGAAACGGGAAAATCGTGGTTAAAGCCGACGAGATGTTTGGCAAGCGCGGGAAGCTGGGATACGTGAAAATAGCTGAGAATTGGGAAGAGGCTGCCAGTTGGATCTCTGATTATCGCGGTAAAGATGTGATGATTGGAGAGAGGGTGGGCAAACTCAATAATTTTCTGATTGAGCCTTTCATTGAACATGAATCTGAGTACTATCTGGCATTTACCTGTGAACGGGAGTTCGATGTTATTCACTTCTCAGTAAAAGGAGGAGTTGATGTTGAGACCCAAGAAGATGCGATAAAAACTATTCGAGTTCCACTCGGTAGTTCGCCTGAGCTAATTAATACGATTCCTCTCTCTCTTCAACCAACAGTGCATGGTCTATTCCAACTATTCCGAGCTCTCGATCTTCCTTATCTTGAGTTAAATCCGATCACTGAAGTCGGTGGCAAAGTTTATCTGCTCGATACAGTAGCTAGAGCTGATACTGCAGCAAGTTTCCGGCAAACTAAAAATTGGGGGAATATGGAAGTGCCTTTAGGATTTGGAACAGAGATAACTCCGGAAGAACTTCGCATAAAAGAGATGGATGATAAGAGCGGAAGCTCACTTAAGTTCGTTTTGTTAAATCCTAATGGAAGAATTTGGACGATGGTTGCAGGTGGAGGTGCATCTATAATTTACTCTGACGCTATTACTTCTCAGGCTGACCATAAGGAGCTAGCTAACTACGGCGAATGGTCCGGCAATCCAACGACCGACGAGATGGAAACTTATACAAGTGAAATACTTACTCTTGTGGAGAGAAATGCAGACAAAGAACAAGTGATGATAATCGGAGGAGGAATTGCCAATTTTACTGACATTAAGAAAACTTTTGCAGGAGTAATAAAAGCTTTGAAGAAGCATCAGTCTAATATAAAGAATCTGAAGATATTCGTCAGACGCGCAGGACCAAATGATGAGGAGGGACTTAAGGCACTTCAGGCCACTTGTGATGAGCTGGGAATCTTTTGCGTAACATATGGAGCTGAGCTTCCTATGACTGAAGTTGTTGGGATGGCAGTGGGCGCCCTTGGGATTGGAATCAATAAGGGAATTAATGGAGAAGTGAATAGTGAAAAGTTAATAGTTAATAGTGCCCCTCCAAAATCAAGTAATGAATTCAAACCTAATGATCCAATCACTCTAACTTCTTATCCGCCTTCCTCTGCCTAATATAAAAGCACTATTCACTATTCATTATTAACTATTCACTTAACTGTTCACGATATCAAATGACCACACTTTTCGATCGTTCTACAACGGCAATCGTCTACGGAAGAAAAACCATTTCTATCCAAAGAATGCTGGATTTTGATTTCCTGTCAGGGAGAAACCCGAGTGTATCAGTTGTTGTAGATCCCAATTCCTCAGCGCCTGTAAAAGTATTCTTCGGAAAAGATGAATTTTTACTTCCGGTTGTACGAACTTTGAATGAAGCAAAATCAAAATTCCCTGCAGCTGACGTTATCGTAAACTTTGCATCACTGAGGTCTGCTGGCGCGGTAGTAAGGGAAGGTATTAATTTGAATTACAGAGTGATAGCTACTATTGCAGAAGGAGTACCGGAAAGAGACAGTAGAGAATGGGTAGCAAAGGCTAAAGAGAAAGGAGTTATGCTAATCGGGCCCGCAACGGTAGGCGCTGTAACTGCAGGAGTATTTCGAGTAGGTGATACAGGAAGCAGTAATCAGCACTTACTTAAAAGCAAACTTCATCGTCCCGGATGTGTTGGATACGTAGGCAAGTCCGGAGGTATGAGTAATGAGATGTACAGGATGATTGCGGAAAACTCATCCGGTATTGTTGAAGGAGTTGCGATTGGAGGAGATAGAAACCCAGGTTCAATCCTATTTGACCACCTTCCAAGATTTGAGCGAAATCCCGATGTTAAGTTGATTGTAGTAACTTCAGAAATCGGAGGTACTGATGAAGAATTAATTGTGGAAGCCATACGAAACGGATCTCTGACCAAACCTATTGTCGCTTGGGTATCTGGAACTTCGGCTGAATGCTTCCCAAAAGATGTCCAGTTTGGCCATGCTGGAGCATGGGCAGAAAGCGAAGCAGAAACTGCAAAGGCAAAAAATGAGCTGCTCAGATCCGTCGGAGTTTTGATCCCCGAGAGTTTCGAAGGGCTTGCAGAAACTATACGAAATGCCTATCAGAAGCTGAAAAATGAAGGTAAAGTCTGCGATCTAATGGAACCAATTGTGCCAGAAATACCGGCTGACCGCTCTCATACGCATTTGCAATGCACAATAAGCGACGATCGCGGTGAAGAGGCTAAATATGGGGATAAGGCGATTTCTGACTTCATCAGAGAAGGGTCTTTGCCAAAGGCGATTGCCAAGCTCTGGTGGAAGACTGAGCTTAGTCCTCCGACTCTTGAATATTTGGAAATGATTCTGACAGCCGTAGCAGATCACGGCCCCGCAGTTTCCGGGGCTCACAACGCAATAGTTTCCGCAAGTGCCGGCAAGGACACAATGAGTGCACTTTGTTCGGGACTTTTGACAATTGGACCCCGATTTGGAGGTGCTGTGGACGGAGCTGCTCAGGCTTTCTACTTTGCACATAAGAACGGACTAAGCCCTCAGGAATTTGTTGATGAGATGAAAGAAAAGGGAGAACGAATTCCAGGAATCGGGCATAAGGTAAAAAGTATTCATAATCCTGACTCAAGGGTTGCTGAACTTTCGAATTTCGCTGAACACAATTTTCCGAACATGCCCGTTACTAAGTTTGCAAGGGAAGTTGAACTGATTACTACTGCAAAACGTGCAAATCTGATTTTGAATGTGGATGGCTTAATCGGAGCCAGTCTTGTGGACATTCTATTGCCGCAATTGCCTGAAGAACTGAGAGAAAGTTTCTTTGAAACAGGTTATTTGAATGGACTGTTTGCGCTTGGTAGATCAGTGGGGATTCTTGGTCACATTTTTGACCAGAAAAGACTTCAGACTCCCCTCTACCGCCACCCACAAAAAGACATAATGTATGGAGAAGGCGCACAAACAATGATGTAAACTTGTTTGCGTGGATAAATCATTCAAAATTCTGACAGTACTTGCATTTGTAACGGCCTCGGCCTCTGCTTTGGCTTTCTTTTTTCACGATATTGAATCCACGCCTCAGACAGATATACATGTGATTAAGTACGCTGATAGTTTTTTGAAATCGCTCGAGGACGGAACAGTTGGAGATTTTGCACTTGAGATGCGTAAGTATCCTCTTTTCTATACAACAAGCTTTGTTGTTGCTAGAAAAGTCACTGAACCTGTTTTCACGCTTCCCGTTTTGAAGAATATGCCTCTACACCAACAGCTTTACGTCGTTGGAAGACTTTTTACTTTATTCTTTGCAATTGGAATCATTTTTGTGCTCTTTAGACTGTCAAAGCTGATGACTGGAAAACCATATGCTGCGATTCTGATGCTTTCAAGCATCCTTTTTATAGTTTTCTCTACAGCGATACGTCCGCATATTCCAGTTGCTTTTTGGACATTACTTAGCTTTATGTTTGCTGAAGAATTTAAGAGAGAAAAATCAGCCAAATGGAAACTGACTGCATCTTATGCAAGTGCAATAATGGCCTTCGGAACCTTGCAAAACGGTTTTTTCGCTTTTCTGTTCCCGTTTTGGGCTCATGCAACCAGTAGTAAACGGCATTGGATAAAGGCCGCTATTGTTTTGGCTGTATGCACATTGTTTGCAATAACACTTGGATACCCATTTATATTTAATATTGCAAATAAAGTCGGATTCGATCTAGGGCATAATTATTCCAATGCATGGGATGGAAGTGGATTTGTTGAGCTAGGTGTAACAATGGCAGGCAGCGAGTTGATACTTGGCTTCTTTGCAGTTTTGAGTATTGCAAAAATTATCAAGGATAAAAATGCAAATGAGATAAATAAATTCGCCCCCGCAATAGTCTTTGTATCTGCGATCTTCTTAATTTTTGGAATGCATGGCGGTACCGCTCCACGATTCTTTATTATCACTTTACCTTTTCTTGCATTGATTGGAGCCCTAAGCTTCAAAGAATCATCTAAAGTAACAAAGATAGTTGTATTAATTATCATTATTGTTTTGAATGTGCGCTTTGCTCAACTCGCGTTAAAACCAAATACTTATCAAGTAATAAGCAACTACTTGAACGAAAATACACAGGAAATACTTGGTACAGATTTGCCGTTTTATTATTTATCGGTGCCTTTCGAACGATTTGCATCAGAAGAACAAGAGCACTTGATCAAATATGTGGCAACAACCGCAAGCACGCACAATACGAGTGACTGGACCACATGTCACGAAGTAACCTCTTCCAGATGGAATAATAATATGTTTCTATGGACAGAGGTGCCTTGGGGATTATTCAAAATATGGCAAGCGGAGCGCCTTGGACCAAATTTAGAAGTTTTGTGTAAAGCATAAAAAGTTATACAATGTGTTCATGTTGCATATATTTAAACATAGGCCCCCTTTGTACACGCGCTTTAGTGAAAATCTTTTATGGAGCGGTTTGTTCTGCATAATCATGGGAGTAGCAATACTATCCGTACCTGAGCTGCTGGAGTTTTTAGTTTCCGTTGCTTTCCTGGTACTGGGAATCTCACTCCTTACTGCCTGGTGGAAGATGAAGAAAATGACCGGTAAGCAAGGCTAGCTCTCCAGTGGAATTTCAACTCGGAATTCAGTGCCTTCGTTTTCTTTGCTTATAAAATTGATTTTACCGCCAAGTTCTTCAACAGCTCCTTTTGCGACATAAAGACCCAATCCATTTCCATGAATATTGGAAGCGTTACTGGCTCTATATAGCTGTGAGAATATTAAATCATGTTCATCTTCCAGTATTCCGCATCCCTCATCCTTCACAACATACTTAAGTTTATTATTGCTGACCTCGACTTCCAAGGACACATTGGATCCTGTTGGCGTATATTTAATTGCATTGCTTAGCAGATTCATTAAGGTCATACGAACCAGTCTCTTATCCAATATTGTATTAGGCAGATCCGATTGGATTTTCTTTGTAAACACAACTCCCTTCACCTTTGCTTTCGGATCAATAACATTCAATACATCTCTAAACAAATCGTCTAAATCGATTGGTTTTCTTTTTGCCCGAAGGCTACCTGTTCTAAGTTTTGTTGCATCCATCAGAAGCCCGACTGTTTCTGTTAAATTAGCAGCAACTGATTCAATGGTTTTCACATGCGTCTTCTGTTCTGATGTCAGTTTTCCTATATCCCCATCCAACAAGCATCTCCTGCACAGACTATACAATCTCTTCACGAGGGAAATCTGAAGCACTGTTAATTGGTTCCATCAAACTTACTTTCACACCCTCTGGAACAATAGTTCTATATTGCTCAATGAGATTGCTCCGATACGTGTTGTTTGTGTTCTTGTTATCACCAATCCACTTCCTGATGGATGCGGCATCTCGTACTGGACCTTGGGGGATAGTGACTTCTGGTAAATTATACCGAGAGCGCAAATCATCTGGACGATTTGCATGCATGGCAGTTGCAGGGTCAAAATCTACACTTAACGCAACGTCATCTCTGCCTGTTTCTTTTAGGGTGCCAAGGCATCCATCTATACATCCTCCAAGATACCCACCTTGGAGTTCCAACGTTGCACCATTGGGCAATTGGTCTTTGAGGTAACTGATAGTCGATTGCTTTAGCTCTCCTGTTCCAGAATCCAAAGAGTCAACAACGTACATCTTTGATCCATGAGCGTATTTTTCAAGAAAAGCTCGCATAGCTTTTTGCATCTCTGGGGGCATGGTGGAAAGACGAGGCATCACAAAAATTCTTACTGCTCCTTTCTCCGGAGGAGAATCCATAGCTTCCAGTTCCTGAACGATATCCATCAAATACAAATATGACTCTGGCACAGCATTAGGGTTCTGCTCAAGAGCCTTGAGGGTAGTGCTTGCTGCTGTAGACATTTGCACACTAATGTATTTATCAACATCTCCATCTACACTTTTCCAAAGATTGGGGTCCCAACTTTCACCACGAAACAGTGCATAGAGTGGATGAACAATAACTTCTGCCTTTTGTACGTCAGAAAGATTCGTCTCTTCCAAATCTTGAAGATGCCAATCTGGTAATTCCAGTACTTCCTTTGCAACACGATCCACTACATTCAGAAAGGCTTCCTTTTCTTTATCTTCCAGATGATTAATGACTGACCCACCAATCATTCTACCGTCCTGCAATAACCCTTCAATAGCTACCAGAATACGATCTGCATCTTCTAACCCCTCTTCAGCAGTAATTTTTTGAATTTGTTCTTTCATTTCTGGCGTAATTGTCAGCAA
>JASMHZ010000006.1 GCA_030750465.1 Candidatus Peribacteraceae bacterium | reverse complement strand
ACGCTTTCCGATTCGCTCGAAAAGCAAGAGCTTCAGGAAATTTACGAGAACCTAAGATATTTAAATGCAAGTGTCGGTGCCGACTCCAGAGAAAGGCTTAAGGTAATGATGGGGGATTTGGAAGGAAAAATGCAACTCAGCAGACAGGAAAGAGGAGGAGCAGCACCTGTTGAGTCAGAGGACACACCAAAATGGTTCAAGCCGGACACTTGGACAGCGAAACAGAAATCAACGGCCAAGAAAGCTCTTGGAATAGGAGCATTAGTAGTTGCGGGAGGATTGCTTGCTTACGCTCTCACAAGTGGTACAAAGAAAGCTGTCGGAGCGGTCAAAGAAAAAGCGGGTTCGTTCTGGAAGTACATATTTGGAGGAGCTGTACTTGCAGTCGTTGGCGTAGGCGCATACTTTGGAATAAAAAAGGCACTGGATTTTAAGGAGAAGTTAGAAATGATTAAAAATTTCGAAGCTAAGCTAAAAGAATTGAAAGACCAAATGAAGAATGCAACAGCGGAGCAGTTAACTAAGCTGAAAGAGGAATATGATCGGATTAAAGAAGAACTTGAGGCAATTAAAAACGGCGAGAGAGATGCAGATGCAGAGGAAGAAGAGGAAGGATCTGGTGAAGCAGAAGAGCCTGACGAAGGAGTTGATGCGGATGAAGTATTGGATACAGGGGCAGAAGCTTTGGGAATGCGTTTTGCAAAGTACAGGTTGGAATTTCAATATGATGTTGCAAGTGGATTAGGTCTGGATTCACCTTCTGATGTGTTAACTGAAGCAAGAGAGATTATGTCTCTTTCGAAAGATCTGAAGTTAGGTGAGATATTTAGTTGTATTAATGAAGGTGGCGATGATGCGGACTTCATCAAACTAATAAACAAGATATATAAGTCTGATGATTACTTCGAAAAACTAAGCCCAGAAAAGAAAGCAAAAATGCTCAATGCGGTTATGCTTGTTGCAGGTTATTTTGCAAAAAACCGAGAAAGATTAGATGAGCTAGCTGAGTATTACGGAAAAAACAGCGCAAATGAACTATCTATTCTTGAAGTGTGCAATGCTTTATCTAGTAGTTCAGTTTGTTGCTCTCAAGCCAGAGATTTTGTTATCGAATCGGCAAAGGATTGGAATATAACATGCAGCCTTCCGGATTTTTCGAATCTGACCGGAAATATGTTCAAGCAGGGAAGCGAATTTATGGAGCAGCAAAAGTTTGGTTGTGTATTTGGATCGTTGGGACTTCCAATCGAAAACATGGAATCGTTCCACAAAAATTCCAAAGATGTAGCTGAGTGGTGTGTGCAACAAGGTGATGTTGCTTTAGAGACAGTATTAAACAGCCCCAATATTTTGCCGTGGGAACCCGAAGATGAAAGATCGAAATTAACTTTGGCAATGCTCAAGCACGTTAAAGAAAGTCAGGATCTAAGACAGACACTCTATGGATCATTGTTTATTAATAAGGAGAACAGGAGTGAAATGGAACAGCAATGTGTTGATGGGATTGATGAGATATTCGGATCAGGAAAAATACATCTCTCGGATGCTTATCAGGTTTTCCATATTACCGAAGGCGGAGGAGGTTCTTCTGCTCAAATGCTTGCAATGAAGCTTGTGTCTATATTTAACAAACATGATAGACATGATCTTGCAGCTGATCGATACCATGCTTTTATGGGATACATTACGGAAGGACTTCTAAAAAGCGGATTATCCGTGGAAGGCATATCCGTCCAGTTTGGTTTGTCGGAGGAAGCTGCAATTGAGTTCTCTAATACTGCTTTATACTTGCAAGAACAAGCCGGGTCGTGGTTATGGAATATTATTACCGATTTGAATGCATGCAGAAGAAACAACCCAATAATGTTTACCATTGGTGCCGGTTCGGCTGCGATTATTGGCGGTGGAGCAATCCACAAAATGTATAAGGCAGGAAAGGCAACTGCAAAATGGACCGTGGCGCATACGGCTATGTACAAGTATGAATATTACAAAGATTTGATTAATAAGCTTGCCATAGTTGATTTGGATGACGCTGGTGATGTGATGAAGTTCATTGATAATAATGGCATTGCAAAACGTATTGCCAGGCAGACTGGTATGTCGATGGATGATGCAACCAAAAGGGCGGTTGAATTGATAAAGTCCGAACACGCTTCCGCAAATAAAATTGCAAAAAAAATCAGGGCTTTGGAAGACGGCAAGAAGCGTTGGTGGCAAGTAACCAAAAAATATAATGAGTTTATAGATAGATTCAAAGAAAAACAGAAGGCAAGGCAGGTACTTAGGAATGCAAGCGTGATAAATGGTGCGGATGATGCAGTTGATCTAACCAAGGTTGATGAGTTTGCAGACATTCTCAAGCAACTTGGTGCTTCCGAAGATGTTATTAAAGCTGTTAAAGGTCTAAAAATCTCCGAAAACATGACGGATATCCTAAAGGCCAATCCGAAATTTGCAAAAGCATTTGCGAAGCACATATCACATATGGATTCCGGTAAGGCAGCGAGGATCTTAAGCAAGATGGATGATGCTTTTGGAGCGATTGACGATGTTGCTCAGGCCCGAAGGCTTGCTAAAGCAATGAATTCTCCAAGAAAGGTGGCCAAGTTTGTTTCGGCAGTTGATAAATGCAAAGACGTAACAAAATTATTCAGAGGATGGGCAAAAGTCGCAAGAGTGCTGGATGTACTTGGCGTTGTTGGTGACATTGCCGGCTTCTGGTTTGTATGGGAAGAAATAGGAGAGACAGCGGAGGAAATCGAAAATATGAGTAACGAAGAATTAAAAGAACTCATGGAAGGACGTTACAAATATCTTTATGCGGAATTGGGAATGTGCGGTATTGGTGCAGGAGCTTGGCTGGTTGCCGGATTTGGAGGTGCGGCTGCATCTGCAGTTGCAACACCGGTTGCGATTGCAACTATTCCGATAACTGCTGCTTTGTACATTGCATACGAAAATCACAAGTGGCAGGAAGATATCACAAAGACAGATGAAGACTGGATGAATTCGCACGAAGCACACGAGCTTATTGCCATGATGCGTTCCCAGGGTTTCACCGAGTCTGTGCGACAGGAATCGGAAGCTATGTTTGGAGGTTCATGGTACAATTTCGTGTCAGCATTCTGTTTGCCTCTGGAGATTTACGATTGGGTATCTGGAAGACAAACTGAAGAAATAAAGAGAGTAGCTCAGCAAATGAGGGATCTGAATGATGAGCAATTACAAGCGTTAGTTGGTCATACTACAACAATGACTGTGCCGGAACAGGTAATGGGAGAAGATGGAGAGCCGAGGGATCTAAAACCCGAAGAATTAGAGTCCATTCAAAAAAAGGCCAGGGCTTATGTCGAAGCAAAAGTGGCTTATATCAAGGCACAAAGCAACAGTCATACTCATCCAATAAAATCCGGTGCGGACGTGCGCAAGCTTATGGAGAATGCAGAGTACTTTGCACTGCTAATGGCTAATGAAGATGATCTTAAGGCTGAATTGGAGCGGGCGAAAGAGGCAGATGACAACAAAACAGTAGCCACTTTGGAAAAGATTCTGGATAACACTCGAAGTGATGAGGATAGAGCGGTTCTATACAGAGAGCATCATGAGAGACAGCAACTTGAGGTTCTGTATGCACAGGCAGTTATACAAACTGCCATGGGAGATACGGAAGAAGAGAAAGAAAAGGCCAAGGAAATGCTTGGAGTTATGGTTTCAAATCAGATTTATAAGAGATCGGAGAATATAATTCTCGAATTCAAAGTAAGATGCGAAGAAGCAAATTTCCCATGGTTGGATACTACTCAGAAAACTGAGTTGGAAATGTACATGTTTGCGAAATTCGGGAAGATGGTTGAAGAAAAAAGTTCAGAGATTACCGAATTGGTTCAAAAGCGAGTAAAAGAACAGATGAATGGGGAAGAATCTGATTCTGCATTCAATAATTTGATTGATGAACTGGAAGAAAGGCATCTTGAAGATGTAATTGTAGAAATCAAAGATTTCTTCCTGGGCGATACTCCGGAAAGATTTTATGAAAGGCTGAAGGATGATACAAAGCAGCATGCTCAAGTTCTTAAGTTTCTTGAAAAGCAACAGGAGCTTGCTACTGCCAAAGAGGAGCTTGATAATTTAGTGATCTCGGATCCTCAGAAAAAGCGTAAACGAGAGATAGAATTAATGAATCAGATCATGATTCTCGAGAACTTCTTCAGATACAACAATATTTTGGTGCGCTAATAGTGCATAATACTTGTTGTGCCCCTCAGCTACTCACAACTGCGTACCTACCTGGCTTGCCCGAGGCAATACGAGTATCAAAGTATAAAAAAACTGCCACGAGGGATTTCGACTGCGGAGAGTTTCGGTTCCTCAGTTCATAATTGTTTGAAGAAGTTTGGGGAAAAGGAATACAGTGGTCAGAAGTCAGTGGTCAATGATCAGGTTGGGATGTTTGATAACAATCAACCTTCAACTATCAACCTTCAACTCGAAGATCTGATTGATCTTTGGAAGCAATCTTTCATCATCGACACTTACAAAAGCAGAGTCGAAGCCGATTTTCATCGCCAGAGGGGAGAGGAGATCATGAAAAAGTTTTTTGAATGGTGGAAATCAGAAAATCGTCAGGTTATGGGAGTTGAAACGAGTTTCAAGATTGATGTTGGTGGAATTGTTGTTAGTGGGAGAATTGATCGTATCGAAAAAGGCATCAAGGTCATCGACTTTAAAACTACTCCGACTCGAACCCAGGAAGAGGTTGATGCTGATCTTCAGCTTTCAATCTATGCAATGGCGGTTAAGGAGCTTTTCGAAGAGTATCCGTCAGAATTAATGATGCTTTATCTTAATGATGATGGTGTGACTGAAATTAGGACCGAAAGATCAGAATCTCAGCTAAAAGACGCAGTAAAACAGATCACTTCCGTCAGCAACTATATAAAGGAAGGGGAATTTAAACCGCGCCCCTCAGTTACGGCCTGCAAGAGGTGTCCTTATAAGGGAGTGTGCGATGTGGCGGCTGTTTGATACAATGCTAAACATGCAATATATACAAAATCTTTTAAGTACATATCCATTTCTTATTCCTATCGCAGTTCTGCTTCTATCGGAAATTGTAAAAGTGATAAACAGAATCCGTGAAGGATCCGGTGAACGCTTATTGTTTCGCCAGGGTGGTATGCCAAGCTCCCATTCTGCTTTCGTAACATCGCTCCTTATTGTGGTAGGCAGAGAATCAGGGTTGGAGTCGGTTGATTTTGCCCTTGCTGCGGTTTTTTCCGGAATCGTTTGGTACGATGCCATTGCTGTCCGCGGTACTGTTAGCAAACATGCGAAAGCGCTTAATTTGATGCAGCAGATACATAAATTCTCGGATGAAGTAGGTCATACATTGCGGGAAGTGGCTGTTGGCATAGCTTTCGGTGGCACTGTAACACTTGTGGGCATAGCGCTATCTTGAGAGGAAACAGAGGTTTCAGAGGAAACAGAGGTTTCAGAGGATTTTATTATGAATAAGATTGAAGATAGTGATGACAAGACATCTTCTGTTTCTTCTGTTTCCTCTGTCTCTTCTGTCTCTTTTACAGTACTTCCTCTGAATCCTTAATTTTGATACAGTTATCTCATGTATCTTTCCCAGCTATTCACAAAGACTTCCAAAGAGTCTCAGACTGATGCGACTGCTATTAATGTAGATCTATTAACCCGTGCGGGATTCATTCACAAGACGATGGCGGGAGTTTACTCATTCTTGCCTTTAGGATGGAAGGTTTTAGATAAAATTGAGGATATATTGCGTGAAGAGATGGACAAAATAGGATCAGAGCTTTTTATGCCGGCGCTTTCACCGACAGCGAATTGGGAAAAAACCAATCGATTGGATACAGTCAGTGTTCTTTTCGAAGCTAGGCCTGCCAATGAGGCTTCGAAGTCCATTAATGATGCGAGATATGTGCTGAATTCAACTCATGAAGAAGTAATTACTCCTATCTTTCAAAGATTCGTTTCCAGTTATCAGGATCTTCCATGTGCTGCTTATCAAATTCAGACAAAATTTAGAAACGAACCCCGTCCAAAGTCAGGTTTGCTTCGGAGCCGTGAGTTTAGGATGAAAGATCTTTATAGTTTTCATACAACGGAGAAAGATATGATTGATTATCTGCACAAAAAAGCCAAACCAGCATATGAAGCATTCTTTGATAGGATTGGGATTGGAGATCTAACTGAAAATGCATTGGCTTCCGGTGGTGACTTTAGCAAAGAGCCTTCTGTCGAATTTCAAACTCGTTGCGAGACTGGCGAAGATCATGTATTTCATGATCCGAAATCAAAAGTAAATTATAACCGCGAGATATGTCCTTGCTTGGCGCCACCATGGGGAGATCCGAAAGAGGAGGAAAGGGAAAGGGAGGACAAAGTTGGGAAGGGGATTATCGGAGTGGAAGAACTTGCTGAGTTTTTGAAAATCGAAGTGGAAAGGACTACCAAAACTCTTCTTTTTGAAACTGACAATGGAAAGGTAATCGCAGCAGCTGTTCGTGGCGGTTACGATATGAACGAGGAGAAGCTTATAGAGGTTGCCGGATGTAAATCACTAACATTAGCCTCAGTAGCGAAAGTAAAAGAAGTTACAGGAGCTGAAGTAGGCTATGCAGGTCCAATCGGTTTGCCCAAAGAGGTTAAGGTCTATTGGGACGATTCAACAAAGGGCAGAAAGAACTTTGAATGCGGTGCAAATAAAACAAATGAGCACAGCATTAATGTGAATTTTGGCAGAGACGTTGATGAGCCTAAAGAATTCTTCGATATCAAAATTGCAAGGGAAGGAGATCTGGTCCCGGAAACTGGAAAGCCGTATGAAGTTTTTCGTGCCTGCGAAGTTGGTAACCTGTTTACTCTTTATAATAAGTTCAGCGACAGCTTCGGTTTCACATATATGGATAAGGATGGAAAAGACAAGCCGGTATATATGGGCTGTTACGGACTTGGAACTTCACGGGTTATGGGTGTGCTTGCGGAGATATTTCATGATGAACATGGTCTTAAATGGCCAAGCAGCGTCGCGCCGGCAGATGCTCACATAGTTCCAATTGCGAAGAAAGATGGAGATGAGCCTTATAAAGAGGCGATTAAGCTTTATGAATCTCTGAAGTCATCTGGCAAGGAATGCATATTTGACGACCGACTTGGGCTTTCGGTTGGAGCGCGTCTTGCAGATGCTGATTTGATTGGAGTTCCTAAGAGAATCGTGGTTTCAGAAAAGACTCTGAAGGATGGTCAGATTGAGATTAAGGATAGGTCAACAGGGGAGGTGGATATGGTTAAGATTGCGGAGGCTAAGAAGGTGTTAAATAAATGAAAAGTTTAGTTTGCATTCCGCTTCGGAGCGGAACGTCTTGCGGGCTTTGCGTAAGCTAAAAAGTCGGAGTCCTCAAAAGTTTTTTTTGAGAGGGTATTGACTTCAGGTTTTTGAAGATCAGCATATGTAACTACCGGCCCGCCACCCTAAACCCACCCTCAGCCTTCGCGCTACGCGCTACGGCTGACAGGCTGGGGGGCGGGTGTATCTAAGTATCAGAGTATATGCGTCAACTTCTATTGCTCGCATATCATTAACCTCTTCCTTATAATAGGAGGCACTTTCCCAACTGATATATGAAAAGACTCTCACTACTCGTAGGCACACTTGGAGGAGCAATGGCAGGATACCTTCTACATAACAAGAAGCTCCGTGATCAGTTAGCTAACGCTAAGGATGCCGAAGAGGCTGCTAAGCTTCTTGGGAAGCATCTTCAGAAAGATGGAAAGAAAATCGCAAAACAGGTTCAGGATTTTGTAGCAAGTGATGATGTACAGAAAAATGTTGGCAAGGCGAAGAGCTTTGCAAAGAAAAAAGTGTCAGAAGCCAAGATGGAGATGGATGCAATGGTTTGCAAGGGGTCATGCAAGGCAAAGAAAGCGGCAAAGAAGGGGGCCACGAAAGCCAAAAGGTCTGTAAAGAAGAGTGCTGCCAAAGCGAAACGGAGCGTTAAAAAGGCAGTACGTAAGAAGAAATAGTATTGATTCAATTTTCCGTTGTTGTAAAAGATTCGTTCAGTTTCTGGGCGTTAGTCCAATTTTTGGCTTCCAGACAGCAAAGTCTAGCCTTGTATACAATCTGTATTCAGGAAATACATTTGCATTGCTTTCACTTTTACGCCACCATAGGCTACCTCTGTATTTTGTAACCTCTTTTCACTCATGAAAAAGTCAGTTGTTTCAGCCGTTTCCCTTGCCCTTACTTTCGGGTTTATTGCTCCGGCATTTGCCTATATGCCTTCCAGCGGATTTATTAGGCCTTCGCATAGAATGGAAGTCGAATCCATAAAGAATATGAGGGATGTAAGAAGACCATCTCGACGATTCATTCGAGATAACCGCGATCGTCCCATTCTTCTGGAACGCAAGGTTCGTAACCGCAGAACCAGCGTTACCACTTCTACACAGAAAACTTATCTTGAAAGAACGATTAGGTTGTATAGGGGACGAAGAAATAGAAATCGCGTACCCAAACTAGGTTCAGATCGTTACCGCACCCTCAGGCCAAACACCAGGTATTTCCGAAGGCAAGAAGAGCAATCATCTTTGCCTCCTTCATTGATTCAAACTGGTTCAGCTTATGATCGTCCAACCAGAAGGGATATTCGTGGAGGAAATGGGTATTTCTACAGAGTAAATGGACGGGATAGGAATATTTTGGAAGAGATGCAGAATAATTAATCAATAAGCGATCAAAACAGAAGGACTGCCAGTAATGGTGGTCCTTTTAAAATTATTGCTAAATTGCTAAATTGTTCGCAGAGCGAGATACAAACTCCGATACTAATAATTGATGCATCTAGCATGCGTAACGCTCTGTCGAACAATTTAGCAATGGAACATTTGGCATCACAAATAAAATCTTCAAATCTCCGTTTTTTCAAAGCAGTTTATAGTTTACAATGCCACGGATTTAGTTCTCCTTTTATTTATGATCGATTCATTTTTATCTTCATCTTATCTCCCGTTTTCAGATGCATTCTCGAATTCCCTCTTTGTAGTTCTGATTACTGCCGTATTGGCATTAATAGTTGCTGCAGTCTTTAGAATGATTATTGGTACCAAAGGTCAGGGAACAGAAAAAATGGAGGCGATTGCAAAGAGTATTCGTCAGGGTTCTATGGCTTTCCTCAAGCGTGAGTACAGCGTAATAGTTGTATTTGTAATTATCGTTGGAATTCTCTTGTTTGTTTTTCTGGATACAGGACTTCAGAATGCTCGCACAGGCGCATGGTCCAATCCATATACTGCAGTCAGCTTCGCTTTCGGTGCAGTTTGCTCTGTGCTAGCGGGTTTCATTGGGATGAGAACTGCGACGGCGGCAAACGTAAGAACTACACAGGCTGCGAGAACGGGATTATCTTCGGCACTCAGAGTTGCTTTCCTAAGCGGAGCGACTATGGGGCTTTCCGTTGTAGGATTAGGTCTTCTGGGACTTATTGGAACAATGCTGGTTCTAACTCAGAAATTCGGCCTATTTCTTCCTGATGCCCTTCAGGTAATTGCAGGATTCAGCTTTGGAGCTTCTTCGGTTGCTTTGTTCGGACGTGTGGGAGGAGGGATATATACAAAGGCGGCGGATGTAGGGGCTGATTTGGTCGGAAAAGTCGAAGCAGGAATTCCGGAGGATGACCCAAGAAATCCTGCTGTTATTGCAGACAATGTTGGAGATAACGTCGGCGATGTTGCGGGAATGGGAGCAGATCTGTTTGAAAGTTATGTCGGATCATTGGTTGCGGCGATGCTTATCGGGGTTACAGCCTCGGTTGCATGGGGTTCGAATATGGAATCTGCAATTTTGTTTCCGTTATTTATATCCGGTTTTGGAATTATCGTAAGCATAATCGGAACATTCGTAGTCAGGACAAGAAAGGGAGGTGAGAATGTGCATGGTGCTCTTAAGAATGGCATCTTCCTGTCTTCAGGCCTAATGATTGTTGGTGCATATTTCTTAAGCAAACAGATGCTTCCAGAAACGGTATATCTTGGAGTTTTCTTTGCATTGATATCAGGATTAGTGGTTGGAGTAATTATTGGAATGATTACGGAGTACTACACTTCCGATAAGTACAAACCAGTCAAAGGCTTGGCTGACGCTTCCAAGACCGGAGCGGCAACAACGATCATTGATGGCCTTGCTCTCGGATACGCCTCCACCTTTCTTCCTGTTCTATTCATATGTTTGGCGATTGCAGTTGCATACTTCTCCGCAGGGCTTTATGGAATTGCAATAAGTGCAGTAGGAATGCTTTCAACTCTTGGAATAACTTTGGCTGTAGATGCTTATGGTCCTGTTGCGGATAACGCAGGAGGTATTGCAGAAATGGCAGGACTTCCAAAACAAGTAAGAGCCAGAACAGATGCACTCGACTCAGCTGGAAATACCACGGCTGCAATTGGAAAAGGATTTGCTATCGGTTCAGCAGCCCTTACAGCGCTCGCGCTCTTTGCAGCATTCTCTACAGCTGCGGGATTGGAATCAATTAACTTAATGAATCCACTTACTCTTATCGGGCTCCTCTTGGGAGGCACACTTCCATTCCTATTCTCCGCAATGACAATGAAAGCGGTTGGACGTGCGGCGTTTAAAATGATCGAAGAAGTCAGACGACAATTCAGAACAATCAAGGGACTTATGGAGGGAGAAGCGGAAGCGGACTCAGCGCGTTGTGTAAGTATTGCAACTGCTGCCGCCATCAAAGAGATGATGCTCCCAGGTCTTATGGCAGTAGCTTCGCCTGTCGTCGTCGGCTTAGTTCTGGGAGCAGAAGCTTTGGGAGGACTTCTTGCCGGCGCTCTTGTAACAGGAGTACTCCTTGCAATCTCTATGGCAAATTCCGGAGGAGCATGGGACAACGCCAAGAAGTACATTGAAGCGGGAAACTTAGGTGGAAAAGGCTCAGATCCGCATAAGGCAGCTGTTGTAGGCGATACCGTAGGGGATCCTTTCAAGGATACTTCAGGGCCTTCTATAAATATTCTGGTCAAACTAATGACTATCGTGAGCGTACTCACTGTTGGATTGTATTCAGCACAGGGTATATTTTAATCTTAGTTTGTTTCTAGCGGCCTGCCCTCCGTAGCTCCATAAGGAGCGAAGGAGGGTTAAGTTGATGACGATCGTGAGCGTGCTTACGGTTGGGCTTTATAGTGCGAATGGGCTTTTCTAGAAATTTTGACAGAATAGTGGACTATGGTGCGATTATTCGTATAATAGTCCACTTTTCTTATGCCAAAACTACTATTCGAGTCAGGCGATGAGAATCTTGCTTATGAGGACGTAACTCTAAGGCCTTATAATTCATATGAAGATAGAGTTCGCGATTTGGCTTCAACAAGCCAGTGGGAGTCTGTCGGAATTCTTCATTGGCAGGCAACCGAAAGTGAAGGTTTAATTGATGTAGAATCAACCGACAAGGAAACATTGGCAAGATTACAACAGTCAGCACTTGAGAGTGCTGCTGAATATCGAAGAGCTCTAAAAGCTTTAGGCAATGAGTTGGGCGTTCCGGATTCATTGTCTCGTGATGATGTTAATTTCAGGCCTCCAGACGAATACGGAAATACTCCGATTGCAATTTCAAATATGAATAAGGTAACAGGCGAGAGACAAGCAGAAGCAGCTGCAAGAATGGGTGCTAATGCAGTGTTACCGCAGGATCTTACTGATAAACAGATGAGAAGAACTTCAAAATTCCTGCACTCGCGTAATCCAGACTATGAAACGGCAGTATGGTCCAAGGGCAATGCAAGATTAGGAGAGATTCAGCACTGGGCACAAAAGCGCGGCGCCAGAGCTGTTGCTGTTGTTGGCAAGCAGAAGAAATACAAAGGTGTAGTAAATCTTGACGAAGTTCCAGGTGGTATTAATGAAGATCAGAGAGCATCTGGACTAATGAGAACCGATTGGCCGACTGCCGGAACAGAAATGAGTGTGCGGGAAGCAACGGAGATTATGGATCGAAGAAGATTATCGATGTTACCTGTTATTGATGATGAAGAAAAATTGGTGGGTGCGTTTACAATGAACACTCCAATGCGGTTGCGGTACCAGCCGCACATTCATCCAAAAACAGGTGGTCTTGCAATGACAGCTGCAATAGGAGCATTCAACAATGATCCTGTTGAGCGAGCCAAGTTGCTTATTGATTTGCAAGTCAGGGGAATTGTCTTGGATGCCGCACACATAGATAATGGCATGATTGCTTACGACAATATTGAAAAAGTAAGAGATCTTATCGAGCAAAGGGCAAAAGGTCTTGTCACCTTGATAGTGGGAAATGTTGTAACAAAAGAGGGGACCAAGAATATTCTTGCATCGGGAGCTGATATTGTGAAAGTTGGTTTGGGTCCCGGGGCAATGTGTTCAACAAGGATAATGGCTGGAGTTGGGGTACCGCAATTTAGTGCAGTTATGGAATGTGCAAAAGAAGCAAGAAAATATGGAAAGCACATTTGGGCTGATGGAGGCATAGAGCATCCCCGTGATGCAGCATTAGCTTTGGCTGCAGGTGCTTCTCAGGTCATGCTTGGAACTGAATTTACTGCTACTCACGAAAGTCCGCCAAGGTGGCAAACAAGAGATGATGGCAGATTGTATATTGAATCTGCAGGAATGGCATCAAGAATGGAAGCTACTCTTCGAGCAAATGGTGGCAAAGGTAAAGAATCTGATATAGAGCTATTCAGACGCATAGTCGGTAGTCGCTCGGAGGGAGTAAGTGGTGTTCCAATATTCCCAAAAGAAGGAAGGATGTCTACAGCAGATATTATTCATCATTACGTTGATGGAATTACATCTGGAGTGACGTATTCAGGAGCTATGACGATAGATGAAATGTATAGGTTTGCTCGAATAATACTTCAGAGGCCCTCTGGATACGTGGAGGGGAAGCCTATGCAGATTTAAGCTTGAATTTTTTCTAATAACCACTAATATTTCCGCCAAAAAATGAATCCAATAGATGAACCAGATGCGTATCGGCAAACACAACTTGAACAAGATGCTCACGTGCTATTCGAAGTTCTTGATGATTGTTCTTTGCAACCTGTGGTTGCGAATGGAAAGCGTAGCGAAGATACCAAATTCATGTGGAATTCTCTTACAGAGCAAACACCTCCCACTCCACGCTATGTCTTAGATAGCATTGCGAGGCTTATGTTGTATGTTGGATCGGAAGTATTTACAAGAGCAACAAGGCTTAGCAGTGAAGAGGACAGAGGAGCAATTCTTGCATCCGCGATTCAACAACAATTACCCGAAGACATTGATCTTCCAATGGGATTATCCAGATGTGTAACTCAACCGAAAGATGATAGACCGGCTATCCCGCTGATTATGGAATTTGCGGCAACTCGCTTGCATTTTGATGGTATTACGAAGCATGAACCTAAAGAACAGCTTGCGGTTGTTGATGATCTAATAAGTACTGGTGGAACCATGAATGCTCAGACGCATGGCATAATCGAACAGACAAATCACAATATTGTCGGTGTTGTACTTGTGGCAGATAAAGGTTACGGGGGAGTCGAACGATTGCAAAATACTATGGGTGATTTAAAAGGAACCAATGGTCGTATCTATGATCCTGAACCGAAAGTTGTTGCTCAACTTGATCTTTCCGGTCCCAGATCTCAAGTTTCCAGTCTTTACTTGCCTGATGGTGAAACTTTACTGCATGACATTCGAGCTTCAATTGCTCGACGAGGGAGAGAGTTTATCGATAACAAAAAACAAGTACTGCTTACGGAGCATTTGGGTAGGACAAAGTGATAGTTAACAAAAGATGGAGATATATTGACACATAAGCCAAATAGTATATATTATGCGCAATGTGCGCTTATCGCATAACTAAAACCGGCGATGGAACGCTTACTTCTCTTGGGCAATTAAATGAACGTATTATTCAAGGGGATGGTACGGAATTTAAAGTTGGAGTTGCACAAGCTGTTATTACATGGGGGGAAAAGGACTTGGGAGATAAAAGCCTGGATCAGGACATGCTCAAGGACAATTTAACGAGAATTGATGAAGTAAAACAGTATGTAAATTTAATGATCAGAAGCTTTCTTGCGAGGATCGGACTTAATGGAAGAATTAATGACTTTCGATTTACTCCGGAAGGTTTTGA
The DNA here is from genome assembly GCA_030750465.1 of Candidatus Peribacteraceae bacterium. Taxonomy (GTDB): domain Bacteria; phylum Patescibacteriota; class Gracilibacteria; order Peribacterales; family Peribacteraceae; genus UBA2144. Next base: position 36,000 of record JASMHZ010000006.1, on the reverse strand, counting down.
ACTGCAGGCGCATGCGGACCTGGAGTTCTTTTCTTCCAGAGATAATGATACCGGTACTATTGAATATCCTCTTTACGATGCTTTCGCTCGACTGCTTGAGCAGGGGGATGTACGCCCTAAGGTAGCAGAACTTTTCACACTGCCTCCCAATGTTGAGCCGTATTGCGGAGAACAATTGGATGAAATGATTGGGCATGGCAGGCTTCACGTTTCTGATCAACTGGAATACGATGCAGATGGAAATTTAGAAATTCCATTAGAACTGGATGCATGGTTTAGAAGAAATCTGGCAAATGCACTTATCGATAATGATTGGCCTTGGCTTCTTGCGGATGGTGGCAAACGTTTTCTTGCAAGATTCCAACCTCCTCAACGAGGCAAGAGAAACGGCCATTCAAATTTACTGCCACCGTTTGATATTCGCGGATTTCGTTGGGATGCGAGCTTAGAAGATATATTGATCTTGTCGGAAGACACTACTCACGATGATGTTAAACACAGCAATTCGCTTTGGATAAGCACCGGTTTAGGCCAGAGAGATGCAGGCACAAGCCAGCTCAGGCATGCCGAATTGAACACCGGAAAGAGTGATGTATCTCAGGAAGAAGTCAGGTTAAACGGGAAGTTATTTCCTCTAACTCCTGAATCAGAAAGAACATCAGTCAGCGTACCTCGAACTGTCATTGAAAGATCCGGAGAACAGTTCTATAGCCGGAGAAAAGATGAAATTATTAGGCTCACCGCAGAACTAGATGATGTTGATGGAGCGGAGGGCCTGATTGTTGGAGCAGATGGAGTGATATTAATTCCAAGTGACAGCCCAGAGGAGCTTTGGGCTGATGCGCGATATGCAGCTGTTCATGGAAGAGCTAGTTGTGGCGATCTTCAGGGACAATTAGCTGATGCACAAGAAAGATTCGAAGCAGATCCTGCAGTACAAGCATTGCAATCACTTATTCAGCGCAATGCAGGCTCTCACCATACTTTGAAATATGCACTTGTGTGCAAAACATTGCCCAATCCGCATGAAATCAGACAACTTGCGGGAGAAACCGGCATTTGGACATACATTTCGAGCCGTCTTCGAACCGGCAATGGTGTTGCCGATGAGGTTAGCGATCATCATGAAACAAGTATAGAGACCGGATGGATGGAAGCGCTAAGTGATATGGTCAGAAAAGGGGAATCGCAGATACTTTGGTCTGCACCCGGGGGTCGTCTAAGAGCTTTGCAGGGAGTTTCGTTTATCGATATCGATCGATTGGAGCAATTCAGAAATCTATCGAGTGTCGATTCATTCTTCTGTTCCTTTACGCAGCAATCGACAGATCTTTTAAGAGAACAATTACCTCCGTATATTGAAGCAAGACTACAAGATGACCCTAACTATGGAATTGCTTCGGGAGCTTCATCCGGCTGGATGACGATTCTGTCGGAAATTGTTCAGAAATATCCTCAAGTTCAGTTGATTGGAGCTGCGAATGTATTACCGAACCAAACGCCGAATGATTCTGCTCATGCGTTCGCACTATTTGACGGAAGGCACAGGAGGCACAGGCAGACAAACCTTGCCTATTGGGGCGACAGATTTATAACGGTCAACGGAGGTAGAGGAACAATGGGTGAAACAACGGAAGAACTTGTGGATATGACAACGCGATTTACAGTTCCATGTCCTGTACCTCTAACAGACTTGCTGCCAACCGCAAAAGATGATCATTATTGGCATCATTTAGTTGAACAATACAGACGATGTGAAAAGGATGGATTTGCTGATGAATGCATTCTCAAATTAATGGTGCCTACTTGTTCTCTTATGGAAACTCGAGATGCATTTGAGAAATTCAGGCGAGATCCGGTTGAATGGTGGCAAGAGAGAAATATCCCACAGCATTTCATTACAGGAGGACTTAAAACACATGCCTACAATGCTAAGCTTACGGGACGCAAAGTGGCAAAGGACTTAAGGCCCGGATATGAGCACTATGACATAGATCCGGACAAGATTTTGGTGGTTTAAATCTTCTCTTGAAATCAGCTCAAAAATCTGTAAACTGCCCAGCGGGCGGGTCCCCCAGAACATAGGGATTGCCCATTTTTAAAATGATTCCACCTAAAGGCACAAAAAAGGCGAGTAACAAAAAACCAAAAACCAAAAACCAGCAGACAACCTCTCCCCGCTACATCATTACAACAGGAGGAGTTTGTTCAAGTTTAGGAAAGGGAATAGCAACAGCCTCGATGGGAGCGATTCTAAAAGCATGTGGACTCAAGGTTTTTGTAATGAAGCTTGATCCGTACTTAAACGTTGATCCCGGGACAATGAGTCCGTTTCAGCATGGGGAAGTGTTCGTCACAGACGATGGAGCGGAAACGGATCTGGATCTTGGGCATTACGAACGCTTCATAGATACTCCAATGAGTCAGCTTAGTACGATTACGACAGGACAGGTTTATTCCTCAGTTTTAGCACGCGAACGCAGAGGAGATTTTCTTGGAGGAACAATTCAGATAGTTCCGCACATTACAGACGCAATCAAAGATAGAATGATCAGAGCTGCGGAAGAAAGCGGAGCTGATGTAATGATGGTTGAGATTGGAGGAACGGTTGGCGACATAGAAGGCGAACCGTTTATGGAAGCACTCAGACAATTCAAGTCCGATTTAGGTCCGGAGCGTGTTTTCCACGTGCATCTGACGCTTCTTCCGTACTTAAAAGGATCAAAAGAACTTAAAACCAAACCGACTCAACTCTCTGTCCGCGAACTCAGGCGCATTGCACTCCAGCCGGACATGATTATGGCGCGTGCCGACTACAAGATTCCAAAGGAATTGCTCGATAAGATCAGTAAGTTCTGCGGAGTTGCTCGCGAAGCTGTAATTCCTGCTCAAACTGTAAGCTCAATTTACGATGTTCCAGAAAACTTCCAGAAATATAAAGTTGCAGAGATTATCGGAAAGCAATTAGAGCTTGGAAGCTTAAAACCGGACATGTCAGAGTGGAAAAAGGGGAGAGAGAGGCACGAGAAAGCAGTGAAGGAAGTCAAAATCGCGTTAGTTGGAAAGTACACGCACCTTGAAGATGCATATATGTCAGTTATTGAAGCTGCCAAGACCGCCGCAGTTTATAATAAGAGGAAGGCAGAGATAGTTTGGATAGACTCGGAGAAATTGGAAGCTAAAGATAAAGAAACCTGGGACGAGCTTAAGGGTTGTGATGGAATAATAGTACCTGGGGGATTTGGGCTAAGAGGTATTGAAGGAAAGATTGCAGCCGCAAAATATGCCAGAACAAATAAGATTCCGTATCTTGGTTTGTGTCTGGGTGCACAGATCTTGGCAATTGAATTCGCGCGTTCCAAACTCAAGGATCCTAAGCTTACAAGTGAAGAGTTTGATGAAGAGGGGAAAGTCCCAAAATCAAAATACGTTGTACACTTCCTTCCGGGACAGCATAAGGGGAGGGCAAAAGGCGGAACTCTCAGGTTAGGCGCATATCAATGCAAATTGAAGAAAGATACTGTGGCTTACCGGGCCTATAAAGATTCAGATCAGTTGGGAGATGATGACACAATCTCGGAAAGACACCGTCATAGATATGAGTTTAATAACTCACTCAGAAAGAAACTGGAAGATAAGGGTCTAATATTCTCGGGTGAATGGCCAGAGACCAAGCTTATGGAGATTGTGGAGATCAAGGGGCATCCGTTTATGCTTGGATCACAATTCCATCCGGAATTTAAAAGCCGTCCGCATAGACCGCAGCCGCTATTCAATGCGTTCATGGAGGCTGTAGTTGGATAGCCGACCTCATCCCCCGGCCCCTTCAACTTCAAGCCGGAGAAGGGGAGATAAAGGAATATTTCTTTATAAGCCCCCTCTCCTCCGCAGAGGAGAGAGGGTTTGGGGGTGAGGTCGGGTTGGGGATGAGGGTTTATTGCGCTAGAATTAAACTGATGAACCTCAGCCAAAAAATACTAAACGTCGAATTTTCAAACCCTACGGTATTGGCTTCCGGCATTTGGGGTATTACAGCTTCTAGCTGGAAGCGTGTTGTGGAGAATGGAGCAGGTGGAATTACCACAAAGTCGCTCTGGATCCGGGAACACAAGGGTCATCCGAATCCGACTGTTATTGCAAACGAACATTGGACGCTTAATGCTGTAGGACTTCCGGATGCTGGTCCCCAAAAAGCGCGCGAAGAGATTGGCGAGTACCTAAAAGATAAGCCTGCGCCTCTGATTGCGAATATTGTTGCGGGAAAAGTTGAGGACTTTGTAGCAATTGCAGAGATTATCTGCGGACTAGGACCGGATTTTCTCGAAGTTAACATCAGTTGCCCAAATGTTGAAGATGAATGTGGCAAACCTTTTGCCTGCAGCGCACCGGATGCGAAGAAAGTAACAGAAGAAGTTAAAAAAGTAAGCGGAGATGTTCCAATATTTATCAAACTCTCTCCGAATGTGGATGATATTGGAGCTATTGCAGTTGCTTGCGCGGAAGCCGGGGCAGATGGCTTCACGGCGGTTAACACTTTTGGGCCGGGAATGGCAATTGACCTCAAAAGCCGTCAGCCAATACTTGCTAATAAGGTGGGAGGACTCTCCGGTCCCGGTTTAAAGCCAATCGCAGTCAGATGCATACACGATGTTTACAAAGCAACCGGTGGGAAACTTCCCATAATCGGAACGGGAGGAGTGCATACAGGAGAAGATGCGCTCGAAATGATGATTGCAGGGGCCTCATTAGTCGGAATCGGAACATCGATTGGCGAGCGCGGGCAGGATGTATTCAAAAAAGTGTGTGATGAAATGAATGAGTGGTGTGAGACGGAGGGAGTATCCGAAATTTCGGAGCTTATTGGTTCTATGAGTGAATAGTTAATAGTTAAAAGTGAATAGTTACTAAAGAGAATCGAATATTTAAAAGCACTATTCACTATTCACTTTTCACTATTCACTTATACAATATTCATGCATGCAGAATCGATTGCCAACTACATACAGGATTGCTTCGGTGAAGAAAGAAACGGCTGATGTTCAGACTTTTACATTTGAAGTCAGTTTAGGAGCGCGCCCCGGGCAGTTTGGAATGATCTGGCTTCCGGGAGTTGATGAAGTTCCCATGAGCATTGCCTATGATGATGGCAAGCAACTCAAAATCACGTTCTTTGCAGTCGGGGACATGACAAAAGAGCTTGCAAAGAAGAAAGAAGGGGACTTGGTGGGACTCAGAGGTCCGTTTGGAACGAATTATGAATGGAAGAAAGGTCAGAAACTTGCTCTGCTTGCAGGAGGATACGGTGCGGCACCGATGTACTTCACGGCGCATGAGGCAATCAAAGACAATTGCGATGTTCATGTGTTTGTAGGAGCACGTTCAAAGGATCATTTACTTTATATCGATGAACTTGGATCACTTAAAGGTGTAACTTTGCACGTGGCAACCGACGATGGGTCAGAAGGTTACAAGGGATACAACGTAAATCAGCTAAGTGAAATGATCGAAGGAGGGGAATCATTCGATGAGTTTTTGGCATGCGGTCCCGAGATGATGCTTAAGGCAGTTTCCGGAATATCTTCAGATAAAAAGATACCATCACAGCTCAGTTTAGAACGCTACATGAAATGCGGATACGGATTATGCGGGAATTGCGTGGTAGATCCTCTTGGAATCAGGTTATGCATTGATGGACCTGTGATAAATAACGACATATGCGTTCAAATCACCGACTTTGGTAAATATCATCGTGATGATGTTGGGAGAAAGCACGAGTTCTAGTAGGATAGAAACATGTCTTCGGGCAACTGGGATAAATATATGAATGCGGGCAAGATACAAGCATTCTTTGTTAAAAGGTTTTTGGTGCACATCTTGGATCTTTTTGGAAAAACGAATGGCAAAAGCGTTCTGGATTTGGGGTGTGCCGAAGGATTCGTAATAAATAAGATTAAAAATAAGTATCCGAGTGTTCGATGCGAAGGTATAGATATTGATGAAGCTGCTTTATCGCGAGGTCGAAATCTGCATCCTGATTTGATTTTAAAAACTGGTGATTTGCTAAATACATCGGAGATTAATGTAGATACAGATGTTGTTATGTGTCTGGAAGTTCTGGAGCACTTGCCGGATACAAAGTCTGCCTTAAGTTCACTAAGGACTTTGAACAAAAATTATCTGATTTTGAGCGTACCAAATGAGCCGTTATTCAGAATTTCAAACTTTTTAAGATTAAAATATATACTCAGGTTTGGGAACAGACCGGATCATGTGCATTGCTGGGGCAGGAGGAAGTTCTCAAAAATTATTAAAGATGCAGGTTTCGAAATTATCGATCAGAGGTATCCGTTTCCGTGGCAAATTTATTTGTTGCGGTAGTAGAAGTGGAGATGGCTGCTGGAATTATTTATAATTTTTCAACCTCACCCCCTGCCCCTCTCCTTGAAGGAGAGGGGAGCTACTTCTATGATGGAGATTGGCTTGTTTTAACACAGAAGTAGCTCCCTTCTCCCTGTGGGAGAAGGGTCGGGGACGAGGGTTTGATTTGAATATTCAAAGAAATAGAAAAGCAGTCGTATTGTGAAGAGGTTCACAGACTTAGTCAACGATTGAAATTAGGATAACAACATCTATTTCTTAACCCACCAATCAATAATGTCAGGAGAACACTGTAATTGCGGCTTCTGCGGTGGAGGCCATTGCTGACACTTCTAGATCCACTGTATGTACCTGCCTGCCGGCAGGCAGGCTCTCCCCCTTCTCCCTCCTTCGTTCCTTCGGAGCTTCGGATGGGCAGGAAGGGGGAGAGGAGATAAGGAGATAATATTTCTTGACAATAGCCCCAATTCCGCCACTATTCCCCATAGCAGAACCTTCGGAAGTACAATCTGATTCTAAGATCGTGTGAGAAGGTAGCTGTCCATTTATTTCCTTCTTATACGTTTATGGCTGATCAGCAGATCACCTGCCGCGACTGCGGCAACGAATTCACCTTCACAGAGGGTGAACAGGAGTTTTACGCCTCCAAGGACCTAAGCGCTCCTCAACGCTGTAAGGATTGCCGCGCTGCCAAAAAGGCAGACCGCATGGCAAACCGACAGATGCACGACGCTGTTTGTGCACAGTGCAGCAAAGAGTGCCAGGTTCCCTTCAAGCCTCGTCCAGAGGAAGAAGGTGGCAAACCTGTTCTCTGTAAAGAGTGTTTCATGGCTAGTAAAGAGTAATTATTTTCTCACTTTGCCATTAACCAAGAAAACCTCGCCTTTGGCGGGGTTTTTTAGAAATATCAATATTTAGTAAAAAAATGATATAATGGAGTGGATAACTCTTTCCATCCTTATATTTATGTATCCTTTTACAAAATCATTTCACAGTTTGCAGTTCATGCAACTGCATGGAATCTTCGGCGTTCTTCTAACGCTTGGAATAGTACTTTTTGCCGTATGGGCAATTAAGCACTTGTCCAAAGATAAGCTAAAGAAACTCTGGGTTTGGCTTATTGTTCTTGGCTTCCTTGGCTCCGTACTCCTTTCTGGCGGTATGATGAAAGGTAAATTTGGAAAGTTCAAATCACACGACAAGGCAGAAAAGAATGCTGTAATGCAGGAAGTATTCAAGGCGCATGGAGTAGAAATCGCCGACGAAGAATTTGAGCTAATTATGAAAGAGGTTAAAGAGAAGATGGGATTAGATAAGAAAGCGAAGCGTTTTAAGAGGAAATAGAAAGCCGCAGAAAAACCCCGCTAGTTTATCTGGCGGGGTTTTTATCTATGTCATATACTCACTCTCGTTCTAGGCCCCACGTGCTCCGCGAAGCTCGTAGAGCGAAGTGGAGTCGTGGTCGTGCGAATCAACTGATCCTTATATCTCTGTGGCCCCATCGTCTAGTGGTTAGGACGCCAGGTTTTCATCCTGGTAACAGGAGTTCGATTCTCCTTGGGGCTACCAAGATAACAATTATAATAAATGTAGTGATTAGCTTATGTTGTTTCAGCGAAGTGGTTATTATTGTAAGATTCATGATTTTTAGTCAGGTATTAGGGTACATAACTGTGGAGCAATCTTCTTCATGTCAGATATAATAAACCTCTCACTATTCAGAGTCCATTTACCATTTTCTCTGGTTATACAAACTTCACCTCTAAAGTTCTTGATACATCCATTTCTTCATCTTTGGGATGATTTGCGTGAATATAAAGCTTGTAATCGAATTCAGTCGGCTTTCCATTATAAGCAGAGGATAGTATCAGGTTTCCGGGAGATACAAATACCGCCAGAACAAGGCTCGGCAGGAATATAAGAAGGCTCGGTAAGAGTACTTTCGAAAAGATATTCATACGATTGGGGAGGGTCGGGGATATTATAATCAGAAATGTGTTTTTATGTAAAAAATTAGCTTTTCTAATGGAGGTTATTGGTTATTCGTTTACATTGACCAATGTTAGGGCTCGGGTTGATTTTATTCGGAATCCTGATGGTTTCTGTTGGGTTTGCGGGGGATAGAGTAGTCAGGGAGTTTTATGGAAAAAGATAATTTTCTAGCCTCTTTCTTTTTGTCTTGATACAAAAAGAAAGAGGGAAAGAAAAAAATCAACGCCCGCCAATCCCCACCCACTTGCCCCTCGCACCCCCCGTGGCGGGCGACCCCTCCATTTCTATAACTATTAGAAAGGCAAACACACTGTTTGAGCTCGAAAGCCTTGTATTTCTAGTTCTTTAGCGCAAGAACGAATTGGATGAGGCTCTACATCTAAAGGCCTCTAATTCCGAGTGCATCCAATTCGTTCTGCACCCCTATATATCTCTAATTATGCTTTCGAGCGAGTTTGTGTTTGCCTTGATTTTTTCTTTGTCTCCTTTCTTTTGTATCGACAAAAGAAAGGAGAGGGGAACTACTTAAATGGGTTTAAATGCTACTAGAAAATGCGCATGTGCTATCACGCGATTCGTTTTATACGGATACCTCATTACAAGAGATCTGATTTTGAGAATTCCTCTTCTTATAGTTGTAACTAACCGGTCAGTCGACCTAAGAAGCGGTACATAGATCGGGAACGGGCAAACATGAGTCACTTTGGTGTCTGTGAATCCGACATCTTTGGCAAACTTTTCATATTCTTTGGCGCTAAATGTATTTCGATAATAGTCGCGTCTTGCACTATCCTTATATAGTCCGAATATTTTTTTAATTGATCGCATAACTACGTTTAATTCCTGAACGGAAAACTTTTTTGGAATATTAAGCGATACCATTACGCCTCCGGGGCGCAGAATTCTAAATTGCTCTCTGTACAAATCGTCCACGTTGTCCAAATGTTCAGCCAGGCCGATTGAAACCGTTGCATCATAGATATTTTCAGGAATTGTGCTATCAAGAGCGTCTCCAACAATAAATTCGGCATCCAAATTTCTGCTTCCAAAAGCCTCACGTGCAATCTTTATTGCATCTTCCTCGTTATCCATAAGAGAAACATCCAATCCCATGTATGTCTTGCAATAAAGTCCTATTGTTCCTCGTCCGCACCCAAGCTCGATAACCTTCTTCGCTCCAATCTTCTCCAAATGCTTTTGGATAAATCTGAAATAATAATAAAGACTCAGTTGCCTTTGCGTGCGGGGCTTATTTCCTTTCTCAACGTAAATAGATCTCTCCTCGAGATTACTATCTTTCCCGCCTTCGCGGATTTTTGCCCATTTATTATGAAAAGCCTTCTGACTCATGAATCAAGTTTAACTGAATAAGATAGTTTTGTAAGAATTTTGTTGAAAAAAGTAGAATTGTTAAATTGCTAAATTGTTCGTCAGAGCGTTACGCATGATCGATGATTCTATTATTTGTGTCAGGGTATTTAATTCGCTCTGTCGAGCAATTTAACAATTTAACCACTTGTTAATACGCTCTCTTGCACCAAGCTTTTAATTTTCTTGGCTATAAAGATATCAGTAGCTTCTCTCGATTCAGCTGTTGTCCCTCCAATATGAGGAGTGATTAAAACGTTTGGATTGCTCTTTGAATAATTGACTAAGTGCGACCTAATTTCGTCTCCGGAAAAATCAAGTTCATCAGAAAGCACGTCGGTTCCATATCCTCCTAGTATTTCGCTCTTAAGAGCGCCGATCACGGAGTCTTCATCAACTATCTTTCCACGTGAAGTATTAATCAAGATAGCGTCTGGTTTCATAATCTGCAATTCATAAGTCCCAATCAATCCTTCTGTGCTTTCATCAAGCGGAACATGGAGCGAGACTACGTCAGAAATTTCCAAAAGCTCTTCAAGAGTAAGGCCTCCGGGCACATTCGAGTCAGAAAACACTACATTCATCTCAAACGCCTTTCCAAATCTCTCCATCATCTTTCCAAGCCTTCCATATCCTACGATTCCAAGAGTCTTTCCTCTTAAAGAACTTCCTCTGAACTTCTCGCGGTTCCATTCACCATTCAGGACTGACTTATTAGCGGAGGGTATCTGTCTTGTCAGAGAGATAATTAAACCAAGTGCAAGTTCGGCGGTTGAGGTAATTGTGTTTAGGAATCCGGCTTCTCCTTTAAGGCTTACAACTTCAATTCCCTTAGATTGGGCATACTTGGTATCAATATGGTCAAGTCCTGTCGTTGCTGTAGCTATGAACTTCAAATTCGGAGCGCAGTCGATCATCTCTTTATCAACGCTCACTCCAAGTTGGACTACGAGCATCGTTTTGTCAGCAAGATTTTCTTTGGAAGGTTCCTCAAATACAACAGATCCGATGCTTTTGAGCACTTCCTTGCCTTCGGGAGCGAATAGAGAGCCGGTGTAACAAAGAATCTTGTGTTCCATTAGCTTACTGGAGTTTTAGTTTTAAGTTTTTCCAATTGCAACTCGGCTATATCAAAATCAATAGTAGTATTTACATCCACAGACCTTTCCAGTGGCATTATGTGCGCGAAACTTCGTTCGCCTATCATATCGCCGGACATAATCAGGGGAGTTTTTGTTAGATATAATGCTGCGTTTCTTTTATACACTTTTGGTCCCGCTGTTCTTGGTATCGGTTCGCGGCCCTCCTCTGCAAACAGAGATTCGATTTGACCATCTCGGATTGCTTTGAGTTTCTTGATATTAAAATCAGTAACTTCCACCATGCTCATTACGGAGTCTGCATCAGTTTCAATCATTTTTTCTATGCAAGCATCAATATCCTCGCCCAAGCAAAGCGGGGAAGTGGGGTGAATCATCATAATCGCGTCAAACTCCTGACCGTCATTATCTTTAATCCAATTGATTGCATGCTGAAGGACGGGCATGTCCCTTGTATCGTCCTGAGCCAGTTCAGCAGGCCTCTTAAAAGGCACTTCTGCCCCTGCTTCGCGTGCAATTTCGGCAATCTCGTCATCATCGGTCGAAACCACGCATCTGGTCAGCAATTTACTGTTTAAGGTTGCATCAATCATGTAGCAAATCATCGGTCTTCCGCAGAGAGGTTTGATGTTTTTGCGTGGAATCCCTTTGGATCCTCCTCGTGCTGTGATAATGCCTAAGACTTTGGGATTATTTTCCATATTATGCAGTTGAAGCCACGGGAGATTCTTCCCAATTGTATTTCCATTCGCCATCAATGTTGGTTGCAAATCTTCCGCGGTAATAATTGCGATTAAGTAGCTCAGTTGGGGTCATCGCACGCACAGGCATGCCTTTCATTACCTCAAATTCGGGAACTTCCTCTCTTACGATCTTAAGTTGATCCTCTTTATCTAAGTTCGCAAACTTTCTAAGTTCTCTTAGAAGATAGGGATTAATAGAAACCGGACCGTCTTTAGTTTGGTCTTTGTTCAAAATCGTAAAGTGCCTCTCAATCCACTCGGCTCCAAGTGCAATTGCAGCTTGAGCTGCTTTGATTCCATCTTTTTCAACCAAAGTGTGATCACTCCAGCCTACAGAGTCAGTGAATTTATTAAGCCACTGCATCCTACTCAAATTACACATGTCCATTGTGTTGGGGTAACTCGTTACACAATGCAAGAATGTAAGTTTCTTGTTTTTACTCTTAACAAGTTCAGCGGCTTTCTCGATCTCCTCATCGAAAGTTGCGCCAGTTGAAATTATCAAATGATCAAAGTTATCGCATAGCTCAGATAACATCGGCAAACTTGCACAGTCATAACTTGCTACCTTTATAACTTTCTCCGGCCAGGGGAGGGAAGCGACAAATGGAATTCTGTGTGTTGCAAAAACAGTTGTGAATGGAATTACATTGTTTCTTTTGCATTCCTCGATAAAGAAGATGTGGTCATCCTCAGTCAGGTCCAATTTCCTGAGTCTCTCAACTTCATCTTTCTGTGGTCTTTTGATTGTCTTAACAGTTCCATCAGGCAGTGTTTCTCCCTCCTCAAACCTCTCTCGAAAGCTCACGTCCTCCGAGTAAATGGTCTGCATTTTCACGTAATCAGCTCCGGCCTCAGCGGCTGCAGATATCATTTCCTTAAGGGTATCGCGAGATCCGCCGTGGTTTTGGCACACTTCTGCGATTATTTTCACCATGGCGGTAATACTATGCTTTTTTGTGGGAGAATCAATGATTTGATGCAGATATTTTGCCAGCAACATACTCAGCCCCATCCAGAGTGCCATATTTCTTTTCTAGTCCTGACCTGTAATCCTCAATCGACTTCTTCAGCCTCGGAAGCTTAGACATCAGCTCGCTAATTTTCTCACCTTTATGAATTAGCCCAATCCCAAGCTCTTCAGTTCTTTTATTATTAAAGTAAATTTCAGGATCGTCAGATGGATCATATTCAGCAACGACGAGCGGAGTTCCGGAGAGAAGCGACATCCAGCATGCGCCCCAGCCTGAGCGGGCAACTTGTAACACGATATTCTCGTCGGCAACTATATGAGGTGATGTATCTTTGTTTGTGAAAACAGGAAGATCAATCTTATTCATAATGTCATCTAACTTTTTGTTTGGAATACCGCTTACTGAAACATAGACGCTTGGTTCAGAAACTTCAGTTGAATTATCTTTAAGTGATGCCGTCAGCGGTACAGATTCATCAGGCTCAGAAGCTTTGAAAGTTCCGGGATCGGTAATAAATATTTTTGTGAAACCATTTTCGAGTTGTCTCATTCGGTCAGAAGCTTTTTTGAGAAGTTCTTTATCAATTGTAATTGCATCTTCATCTATTGCACGTGAAAGAATTTCTGAAGATCGAGTAAAGAGGACTGCAAAGCTTTTGCTTCCTCCAAGACTTACAATCGGAGATCTTGCAATCTCTATAAAGTCAGAGCCGTAATGCTCAGCTAAATGTGATTTGATCTCATCTTGAGTGTGATCGACATGTTCAATCCAACTTAAGAGCCAATTTTCATAACTTTCATGTTTAAAAGAAATTGAATCGATTAACTTCCCCAGCCATTCATCAAATTCAATTCTGTGGCCTGCTCCAAACTCTTCTTCTAATATTGCCTTCTGTTTATCTCCGTAAATCAGAGGCATAACAATTCTGCATTCACCTAACTTCTCCTTCAGAGCCAAGGCAATCTCCGCACACCTAAGGTACGGTCCGTTTCCGTATCCGGGATTGCAAATGATGATCTGACTGTCCATCTATAAACCAGTATATTGTATCTGGGGCAGTCCGTGGAATTGTTCTTTGCCGTAATGTCCCCATGGATCGAATATCATTCCCGGGTTTTGCATAGTCGATGCCAGCTCAAATATGTCCCATTCGGGGTATTCGAGGTGATTATTAAGTATCAGAACGCATGAGGCTCCTCTGAATCCTTGTTCGGGACTTTCTGCTACATTTGCTCCAAGAGCCATCAAATCGTTTCTGCTTGCAACGTGGTCAAAAACTTCGATATTTGGATAACTACTCCTAAGGATATTCAAAATATCCACTGATGTGGAGTGCCTGAGGTCAGAGGTCTCCGGATTTCCTTTGAATGCCATGCCGGCCAGGAATATTTTTGCTCTCCCAGGATCAATGCAGTGTTCACTTACAAACTTATCAATCTTTTCCACAACAAAGTCGATCATTGACTCATTAATATTTCTGGAAAGCAAAGGGAGTTGAAGGTTGTAACCGGTTGAGCGTGCGGACTCCACAAACAAGTGCGGATCCTTAACCAAACAAGCGCCACCAACCCCGGGGCTTGGCAGAGGAATTGGGTTCCTTGTGTATCCTTTGTTGGCTGCACGAATTACGGAGCTTCCGCTAATACCGAATCCATCCAAGGCTTGTGAAACTTCATTTGCAAAAGAGAAGCTAACGTCGCGGAAAGTGTTATTCAGTAATTTTACAGCTTCAGCCTCTTCCAAACTATCAACTGACACGATTGTGTGTGCGAAAACTTGGAAAAGCTTCGATGTATTATCCAAACTCTGCTTATTTATTCCTCCGATTATCTGTGGAAGAGTCTTTAGCTCCTCAAGCGCCTTGCCTTCAATCGTCCTTTCCGGCGCGAAAGACAACATGAACTCAGTTTCATGGCTTAAGCCCGACTCGCGTTCCAGTATTGGAACTACTAAATTCCTGCAAGTTCCTATTGGAACAGTTGAGCGAAGGATAACAAGGTCATGTGGCTTCATTATCTTTCCAACTTCGGTGATTGCGCTAATCAGATAACTCTTATCGGATCTTCCTCTATCATTAACAGGAGTTCCAACACATACGATGAATATATCGCTCGCATGTTCATTGAGCTTCGTGCTCAGAAGCAGATTCTTGTTAACGTGTTTCTTAAGCAGGGTAGTCAGACCTTTTTCGAAGAAGTGAGGCTCTCCGCGTTTAAGCTTTTCGATAACTTCCGCATTCAAATCAACTCCAATAACTCTGATTCCAAATTCGCAAAGCGTAAGTGCAAGCGTCAGACCCACATACCCAAGTCCTATTACTGCAACAGTTTTGATCTTCACTTCGCTCCTTCTCCAGAGTTCAAAAGGAGTAATCACGTCAGCGAGTCTCCCCGCATCATCCAAAGTTATGATGTGATGAAAACGACTTTCCGGCATATTTCTTTCTCTGATAATTCGATGGAACTCAGCCAGTATTTCAGCAGGATCTTCCGAATGTCTAACGGTCAGAGGATCGCGGGTCATTATCGTTCCAATTGGATTCTCCAAAGAAACACCTCGCAAGATTGCCCTTCTAATGTCTCCGTCAGTCACAATCCCGACCAGCTGATTATTCTCCATTACAAGTGCGATGCCCCATGGAGCAGGAGGATCGTTCCTTACCCCATTCTCGATAACATTCATCGTATCGCGAACGGTGGTCTGTGGGCTGATGATTATTGGCTCCAGGCGTTTATGCATTGGAGCGTGATTTTAGGGATTTAGGTCCCAAATTGAAAGCAAAGAGGGGAGATAATTAGCACTGTTCCACTTCCGTATAAACCCTATTTCAGCCCTAGAGCTAGGGGAAAAGTTGGGGCAGTAAAAAGTTTTTTTTGAGATGGGGTTGACTGGCAATTTTTCGAGATCACCATATATAACTACCACCCCGCCACCCTGAAGCTTAACCCACCCCTGGGGGGAGGGTGCGCCCAGAATCGGTTATTTGTGGAAAATAGTGTTAAGGAGCTTAATATATATGTAATCTGCTCGGGCATGAATTCAACCAGAGCCATCATCCTCCGCTTCACAAATGAATCCGCACATGCGGCGATCGAGCAGTTAATGGAGCAGGTTTCATTTGAGTTCTCAGCAAGTATTGGAGACAAGAAGTGTGAATATTCAAAGGTCAGTTCCGAAAACCAGCCTTGGTTTAATTCAAGCGACATCCGAGGCGGTCATTACGAAAGCTTGGATCTAAATCAGCTTCTACCTTTAGACGAAGAACTGATCGATGCGATGCGATCGACTGAGGCTGTGTTTATGAATCTGGTAACTCGTTTGGAGCATGCTAGAAAGTTCACATTCGATGAGCGAAAGCGAATGTATTACCTGCACCTTAGAGTTTGGAACGACTTTATAGAAAAAAACAGGATCAACGTTGCGATCTTCGGAATCATGCCTCATGAAATTCCGGATTACGTTATTTACGGACTATGCAAAGTTAAAAAAATTCCGACTCTTATTCTTCACTCAACCACATTGGAGGATTGTGCTTTTCTGGTTGAAGATTGGGAGGAGTCTGCAGTGCAAGTTAAAGACAGATATCAGGAGTTACAAAGTCAGGAAGCCCAAGTAACACTTGATGAATACTTCGAGAATTATTATCAGGAGCAAGTAAATCCTCAGGGCAAAAAACCAATTACCTTTAAAAGGCCTAATGCGGTTCAGCGAGCAGCAAAGGGAGGATTCATTCGATCGATCCCAACACTATTTTCTTTTAAAGCGTGGGCAAGAAGAATTAAAAAATTTAAAGCAGAGCTTTATAGAAATAAGCTTGCTCGTATTTACGATAGTTTTGCAGTTGAACCTGATTACTCACAGAAATTCATCTATGTTCCGCTTCATTTCCAGCCTGAGTGTTCTACATGCCCCATGGCGGGAGCTTACGATAATCAAAAATTGGTTGTAGAGCTACTTTCAAGCTGTGCTCCTGACGGAGTTATGCTATATGTAAAGGAACATCCTCGTCAGCACGAAAAAGGAATTGCGTACAGGAACGAAGCTTACTATCAAGATCTAGCTAAGCTGAAGAATGTCAGGTTTGTGAAGATTGATACCAGCTCATTTGAACTACGCGAGCATTGCTCAGCCGTAGTCACAGGAACCGGTACAGCAGGATTCGAAGCACTGTTTCGCGAAAAACCTGTGATGATGTTTGGACACAGGTTTTACCAGTACGCCCCGGGGGTTTTCCAGATAAGAACCGAGGAAGATTGCAAAAATGCTATGTCAGCAATCTTCGAGAGAGGGGAGAAGCCTGAGCTAAAAAAAGTCAGACTGTACCTAAAGGCAATACAGGATACATGCGTGCGGGCTGCGGTTTGCGATTGGCATAGAAAACAGGCGTCGAATCTTTCGCATGAGGCGAATACAAAGGCGATATCAGAAGCACTAGTTAAGCGGATGCAATCAGCTCGCGTTTAAGAGCTGTTCCTCTCTCTATATTCTCAGATGCTTCTTTGCCGATTACATTATCGATTTCTTTCGGAGGCAGTCCGTTTGCGGGGCGTATGGAACGAACATTTTTTGAAGTAAATTCCTCGCCTTCAGCGATATCTTCAACAGCGTAAAGCGATCTTCTGAATGGAAGGCTCTTGCTTTCTTTTTCCGAAGGTTCGTAATTAACCTTTCCCAGAATTACTTCATCCAATTCACCAAGCTCGCCGGAACGGATATTTTTGATCATTGTTGCAAGCTCTTCCGGCTCCAAAGAAAACGCGCTGTCGGGTCCTACCTTGGAACGACTGAGGGTGTAGTGTTTTTCTACAACACATGCGCCGAGTTTGACAGCAGTCAGAGGAACATTCGAGTCCAATGAATGGTCAGAAAGCCCTATTGGACAATTGAAACGCTTAATCATGTCCGGAATTGTCCTTAAGTTCATATCTTCCGGAGGAGCGGGATATGCGCTTGTGCATTTAAGAAGAACTATCTGCTCATTACACTCAGACTTAACTGCATCAACTGCATCCGCAATTTCTTCAAGCGTTGCCATTCCGGTAGACATGATCATTGGCTTATTTAACTTAGCTATTTTCTTAAGAAGAGGAATATCAACCAGCTCAAAAGAAGCGATTTTGTATGCGGGCATATCCATCTCTTCCAAAAAATCAACGGAGGTTTCGTCATATGCTGTTGAAAACAAATCCATTCCAAGTTTTTCAGCTTCTGCTTTTAGCTTCGGTTGCCATTCCCATGGCGTAAAAGCCTCTCCATACAACTCATGCAGATTCCTGCCTTCCCATATTGTTCCTTTGCCAATAATAAAATCTTGTTTGTCGCAATCAATAGTCATTGTATCCGGCGTGTATGTTTGAATTTTTACTGCATCAGCTCCGCATTCTTTCATGGAATGAATAATTTGAATTGCTTTTTCGTAATCCTGATCATGATTGGCAGACATTTCCGCAATGATGTACACGGGATGACTGGGTCCAATCTTACGGCCATTTATTGTTATCGTACTTTCCATTACTGAATCTCGCGTACAAGTTCGAAAGCTTCGGCGGCATCCAATCCGGATGCGCTTCCCCAGTATTTGGCATGTGCAGTTATAGCTTCGGGAGAGCGGGGGTGGGGGAACTCGCGCGCTTCACCTTCATACATTGCCATAGCCTCTATCTTTTTATCAACAGTATCAGAAATATCCGTAAATACATTTGGTGTGAACTTAGGGGCAAACTTTTGGAATGACCATTCTGTAGAAGAAGGGACTTCGTATGCGTACACGCGTTTAACAGTTGAATCTTTCATTGGGCGGGTTGCTGTCATAACTGCGCGGAATGTACGTTCATGATCAATGTTCAAATCACCGCCATGTTGGGTATAAACTATTTCCGGCTTCACATCATCAATTGCATTTTCCACAGCCTTAACAATTTCAAGCAAGGGAACAGAATCGAATCTGTTATCCGGGAAATCAGCCAAGGTAACCGACTTGGCTCCCAAGAATTTTCCGACGCTATCAGCTTGAGCATGCAGTTCTGCCAATTCATTTTCATCCGCTTCTTCCGGGTTTTTATATCTGGAAGTAACACCTTCACCGAGTATTAATATTGATATTTCATGACCCTCTTCGGATAGGCGCGCAATAGTACCTCCGCATCCAAGCACTTCGTCATCAGGGTGGGCCGATACAACTAGAATGTTCATAGCTCTATTCAGGGATTATGCGCACGCGCGCTTCAAGATGCCCATCATAAAGCATTGCAGAGGTGTATTCATAGCGAAATCCTCTCTTTTTGACGAATGCCGGAGGGTATCCTTCGCCGTCCAACATGCGGATATAGTCATATAATTCTTCTATAGAGAGCCCGTCCGGAATTTCGCTTTGATCCGGCTTTCTTCTTTCAAATATGGTCGGTTCCCCATCTTGTTCTTTTGGCTCGGGATTATCTGAATTAATTTTTTCTATCATTTTTCCGGCAAGCTGACTTGATCGTTCCAATATTTCCTGCGCTGTTCCATCAAGAGGCATTTGTTCCTTCAAATACACAGGGCCGGCATCCAGCTCACTGGTCATTTTCAGTGCGCTTAGTTTGGTTTCCTTGTGCCCCCGAACAATCAGATTTTGCAAAGGGCTTCCCCCTCTTCCATAAGGCACATCAGTCATGTGGAAGTTGATACATTCGTACTTACTAAGTATTTCATCCGGCACAATCCAAGACCAATGAAGGAAGAAAATTCTGTCGGGATTGATTTTATCCAGATTTTCATTTGTAAGTTCTTCTTTGGAGCCAAAGTAAATCCACTCACCATCAAACTTGGAAATGATTTCATCAAACACACTTTTGTTCCAGGATTTACAGCCGCATATAACATAAGTTTTGCTCATGATTTTTTTAAAACGTAATTATATACCTCTTGTTCATTTTCAATTCCCTTTCCAAGGTCAGAGAAGCCGGTTTTAAGAAACATTTTACTTGATGGCGCATTTTCCACTTTAACGCTCGAATGGATTTCATTAATTTCTGATTCTGCAAATATCTTTTCAATTCCGGATGTCAGAAGGTTTGTTCCGAGTCCTTTTCCTCTGGCTTCGGGAGCCAAGTGAATATCGATATTTGCGCTTTGGCCATCGCAATTGAAGCGAATTTGTCCGATAGGCTCATTCGATAATTCAGCAATATATATGAAACAATTTGGATCCTTAAGTTTCTTATCAAACCAATTTTCGTGGTCTTCCCATGGAATGGGTTCAGTATTGAATGCAGATGCGCGAACTATGGGATCATTTGCCCATTCCCAGAGTAGGCGTGAGTCATTCTGCGAGGCATTGCGAAGTGATAATTGAGTCGTCATACGAATTTGAGTAATTTTTCCAATACTCTTTCGGCTCCTTTTCCATCTATCAGCATTCTACCATTATCGGACATCTCTTTTCTTTTTGATTGATTGTTAATAAGGCCCCTTACAATCGTCAATAAATCGTCATCACTCCATTCATCAGGTCGGCCGATAGATTCCACTACTCCTCGTTCGCCCAAATCTGCCACTACGGGTTGCTGATTGTTTGCAATGGTGATTGCAACGGTCGGTACTCCCATGTATGCCATTTCATAAGTCGTTGATCCTCCTGCAGTAATTGCGAGTTCAGCTTCAGAGATCAAAGATGGCATATCATGAACATCAGTCAGCACATTCATATCCTTGGCTGACACTTTAATGTCATTTAGATGCAGATTCATTCCTCCAACAACTATTGTTGCTTCTATGTCTTCAATTTGACTCAGCAACTTAACTACTCTCAGAGTCACATTATCCGGATCGCCTCCGCCCAGAGTAACCAAAATTGATTTTGCTTTGATTGGAACAGATGGATTGGGATCAATATCTCTAAATTCTCTGCGAAGCATCGTGTACTTAGATCCCAAAAGAAGCTCACTTCCGCTTGATCGCTTTTCATAAATATCTCTTAGAGATTCTGCATACGAATTTTGATTCAAAATCATATCAGCCGAGTATGAAGTTGCTTGACCATAGTCATCAATCAACATGAATCGAGCTCCGGATTGTTTAAGAGCGTACTGATATTCGTCAGCAAACGCATATCCGTCGACAATGCATTTCGCATTAAGTTTTTTTGCAAGATCAGATGTCTCCTTCGCGTCAGAAAAAGATCCTCGCTCTGATTTTAGTTCAACTACCTCACAATTATTCTCCTTTACTCTGTCTGTAAGTCCGTTCATCAAAAAAGTAGTTGAATGTCCTTCATCTTGTGCGGCTTGAGCAAGAGCAAGACATCGCATCACATGGCCCGTGCCTATACTAGTACTGGCGTCAGCGCGAAAAAGAAAAGATTCAGGCATGTTCAACAGATTAAATGTATTGGCCAGCATCAACTTTAATAACCTGACCTGTTATATGTCTTGCTGCGTCGGAACAAAGGAATGTGACCATTGGAGCTATATCTTCGGGCTGTCCCAATCTCTTAATAACACACTCACTCAGAACAAGATCTCTTACGGAGTCAGGAGTATTGACTTGCGAAGGAGTTTCTATAAAACCGGGAGCAACCAAATTCACATTCACGTTATATTCACCAAGTTCGATAGCAGAGGCTTTGATTAGTCCTGTTAGTCCCGCTTTTGCTGCATTGTAACTAGCTGTTCCTTTGCGTGCGCGCAGTCCATTTATAGATCCGATTGAAACTATCTTGCCTCCGCGCTGCTCTATGAAGTACGGGGAGACAGCGTGAATGTAATTGAAAGCTCCTTTCAAATTAGCGTTCACAACCTCATCCCAATCATCCTCCTCAATCTCCCATAGCGGAGCGATCTTCGAAAATCCTGCGTTGCAAACAAGTGCGCTTATGCTTCCAAACTCCTCAACAACTTTATCCACCACATCATGTGCCATATCAAAATCAGATGCATCAGCCTGAATGGCAATAGCGTTTTTATCATTCCCCTCCAGTTCTTTTACAACTTCTTCGGCTGATTTGCTGTCTTCTCTGTAAGTAAAAGCAACGTCGCATCCTACCTCAGCAAGCTCGCGTACTATTTCCGCTCCCAAGCCCTTCGAACCGCCTGTGACTAGTGCAACTGGTGAATTCACGGAGGAATAGTATCATTCTGAGTGATTAAAGCTAATACATTGAATAGTTTTTAACCTCCCTTTTTAACTCCCTATCCCTAATCCTCACCCTTCGGGAGAGGGCCAGGGAGAGGGGGGGGCAGATACTTATTTTGACGAATAGTGGGTAATAACTTTCTCCATTGCTTCGATAACACTCTTCACATCTTCGTTGTTCATTGCAGTAAACATCGGCAGGCTCAGAATCCTCTCGTATGCAGATTCCACATTGGGAAATTGGCCCTCTTTGGTGCCGTAATTGTTCACATAGAATGGATGCAAATGTACGGGGATGTAGTGAACGTTTACTCCTATATTCTCGGCTCTAAGCGCTTTGAAAATCTCTTCGCGATTAACCCTCAAAGAATCTAATTCAAGTTTAACTACGTACAAGTGGTATGTATGTGAAACATCCTCGCGGACTTTAAGTGGGGTCACTTCTTCCAAATTCGAAAATGCTTTGTCATAAATTTGTGCGATCTCTTGTCTGCGCGATGTCCACTTGGGCACCTTCTTAAGTTGGCTAAGACCAAGCGCACACTGAAAGTCAGTCAGCCTGTAATTAAATCCAAGTTGATCCACTTCATAAAACCATGAACCTGCTTCGTGCCTCTCGCGATGATCGCTGGAGATGCAATGATTTCTGAATTCCCTCATTACTTTCGGGAAGTGTGGATTGTTTGTTGTAATCATTCCTCCTTCCCCCGTCGCTATTGGCTTAACCGCATGAAAGCTGAACGTACTCAGGTCAGCCAAAGACCCGACCGA
Source organism: Candidatus Peribacteraceae bacterium (assembly GCA_030750465.1). Lineage (GTDB taxonomy): Bacteria > Patescibacteriota > Gracilibacteria > Peribacterales > Peribacteraceae > UBA2144. The sequence goes on along the minus strand of JASMHZ010000006.1, from coordinate 13,563 downwards.
TTGTCCTTCGTTCATCCCGCCAAGTGCGTGGCATGCATCGGCTATAAGAGTCAGCTGATTCTTTTCCGCAATCTGGCTCAGCGAATCGTAATCACAAGGTTGTCCCGTGTAATCCACTGCAACAATTGCTTTGGTCTTCTTCGTTATGGCTTCCTCAACTTTCTTTGGGTCGATCAAAAGCGAATCAGGGTCAGTATCAACAAATACAGGAGTGCCTTTTTGGAAAACAACCGAATTTGCGGTTGAAACAAAAGTCATTGCGGGAACGATAACTTCATCGCCCTCCGAAATGCCCGTTGCAAACATCGATGCATGCAGGGCGGCAGTACCGTTGCTGACTGCGACAGCATCATTAGCTCCCACGAAAGAAGCGAACTCTTTTTCGAATTCCTGAATCTTTGGTCCTGTAGTAAGCCAGTCCGATTTGAGCACTTCTATTACCGCTTCTATATCCTCAGCTCCAATTAATTGGCGGCTGTAGGGGAGTAGTGTGTCGCGGATTGGTTTTCCGCCGTTGATGGCGAGGGCTGAGGACATTCCTCACTACTATAGAACATCTGCTTGAGTTCCTCCACAGTAAGCCAGTGACTATTCTTGTCGCTTGTGTAACTGAATCCTTCTTGCAAGTTGGAAAGTTCCGTATGTGCCGTGGTCCACAAAGGATTTTCGGGTTGAATTACGAATGCATTTTCCTTTTCGACCGTATGGCGAGATTCATCTTCTGAAATCAAAGCCTCGTGCAGTTTTTCTCCCGGGCGGATTCCAATAACTTCTCTCTGGCATCCCGGAGCAATTGCTTCTGCAAGGTCAGTCAATTTCATACTTGGAATCTTTGGAATAAAGATCTCTCCGCCCTGCATTGTTTCAAGTGAATTCAAGACGAACTGAACTCCTTGCTCTAAGGTAATCCAGAATCTTGTCATTCTGTCATCAGTGATTGTGATTTTTCCTGTTTGCTTTTGCTTCATAAACAACGGGATCACGCTTCCTCTGCTTCCAACAACGTTGCCGTAGCGAACACAGCTGAAAATTGTTCCCCCTACTCCGGAATATGCACTACCCTGAACGAAAAGCTTTTCCGCGCAAAGTTTAGTCGCACCGTAAAGATTGATGGGATTAACGGCTTTGTCCGTGCTCAGTGCCAGAACTCTTTTGACTCCGGTATCAATGGCGCAATTAATAATATTCTGAGCTCCCATAATGTTCGTTTGCACAGCTTCAATCGGATTGTATTCGCATGCAGGAACGTGCTTTAGAGCGGCTGCGTGAACAACTATATCAACTCCTCTCATAGCCCTATCCAGCCTCTCCTTATCTCTTACATCACCGATGAAGTACCTCATACATGGAGCATCAAATCCATCATTCTTCATCTCATACTGCTTTAGCTCATCGCGACTGAATACTATTAATTTTCGTGGATGAACTCCCCTCAGAAGCACTTCTACGAATTTCTTACCAAATGAGCCGGTGCCTCCTGTGACGAGTATTGAGGCCTGGGAGAGGTCTTCCATTGAACGGCATCTTATCCGTTAGAATCGGCTTAAGGAAGCGTTTTCTGGGGTTTTTTGACCTCACCCCCAAACCCCCTCTCCTCCCACCTCCACCTGCCTACAAGGAGAGGGGGCTTACTCGCCAATGTTACAAATAATTAAGGACATTAGAGGCTGCACCGACATTCACAAACTCAAATTCCGATATTTCGTGTGTGCCAGCACTTTCTTCAATATTCAGCTCATCCGTACAAAGCCTGCAAACACCGAGCCCTACAGCGGTGCATTTTTCGGGATCAGGGGAATTTGGCTGAATCGAGATCGGATGTTTCCCAAGTATCGCTGCTTCTAGTAATGCTTTTGATCTCATTCCGACCACCAGATCAGCATGCCAAAGAAGAGGAATGATCGGCATCGGGTCAGATGATGAAACCCATTCGACATTGGGTCCGCACTTGGGTGGATCGAGAGTATCCTTCTGGGACGGATGCATTTTTTCCAGAACGAAAAATTCTTTATCAAGTTTGCTTAGTTCGTCAGCTAAAAGCTGGCGCACAATTTCTTCATGAAAACCTATGAACCCGCCGTGCGTTCCTTTGTCTCCTTCCTTTTCTCCGTATGCCTTTTTAAGAGGTTCAGAAACAAAAAGAATCGAAGTTCTATCACCTGCGGCTTTTAAAATCTCGGGAAACTCCGGGGGCTCAGTTTGCTTAAGTTCAGAGAGAGAAACACTTCCTGTTATTTTTAAATTGGATTCGGGAATACCTTCGGCTTTGGCGAGTTCAAGTGAAGTTTCGTCTTGCACGCAAATAATGTCAGGCAAGTATTTTCCAATAAGTTCATCTTCATCTTGGAATCGGAGTTTGTAGTTATACCATTCATCAAGTACTGCAACGGTTTTGATTCCCAGAGCTCTTGCTGACTCTGTCAGATATCTTTCAGCTTTAATCGTTCCGGTTGTTCCCATGCATATAGAGTCAGGATTAAGTTCTTTCAGAAACTCATCAGCTTCATTCTTTGAGCTTACCGATGCCTCTTTGGCTTCGATGCCGAAGTCAGAAAAGATAGGAACAGTTACATCGGATCCAAATACTTTTTGGTCTTTCGCCAGCTTGATTACAGGAATCAATTCTTTGGCTCCGCCGGCTTCGGTGGCAACAAATAAAATCATAACTGCCATAGTGACATTTTACGCTTTGGATGCCTCCAAAGCTTCTTAAAGCCCATCTCTTCAATTACTTTGTGTTGCATGTCATTGGAATAAGCAATCACATGCTTTTTCTCTTTGAAGGCATTCAGGTTCTTTTCCAAAAATATCCTCATCACCTTTTCATCAAAAGGATTGAACATAAATATCATGCCCTGTTCAAAGCGGCTTAAATCATACTCAGTGGCATCGGCATGCAGAAACTCAATATTATACTCAGCAAATTTAGATTTATATTCGTTGGCCTGAGCAACAAGCTCGGAATCAAAATCAATTCCTATGATTTTTTTGAATCTCTTGAGAGTCGCCGCATAAAAACACACCTTTCCCTTCCCGCATCCGATATCAATAAAAGTCTCAGGCTTAATCTTAAGGCTCGCACTTTTCTTTATGAGCTTACGAATCGAACTGCACCATGCCGCATGGTACGAAGTGGCATTATCCTTAAATTCAGAATCAGTTTTTAAATCTTTGGCGCCTATAACTCCGCTAAAGTCGCATCCGAATCGCTTATCGAAACTCTTGTCCTCGTATTCGCTAAATATTCTAATGAGTTTTAGGAACATAGTTGTATTTTAACCAGAAGAAACAGAAGAACCAGAAGAAACAGAAGAAACAGAAGAAGGTCATATTTAATAATCCTCTCAAACCTCTGTTTCGTCTGTTTCCTCTGTTTCCTTATCTAGTCCAGGTAACGTCAAAATATACGGTTGGTACTGCGTTAAAGCTTACTTTGTAGTCACCTCGTGCAGGGGAGTTGATTCCAATGGTATCAAAACACTTTAGGCCGCGCTCTTTTGCTTTTTGAATTGAATTCGCGAGAAGAATGCTGCCGCATGCATCGGATCTGTATTCAGGATCATTGGCTCCAAACAGATAATATGTGCATCTGTCATCAAACAGAGTCAGAACCGCACTGGCAACAACTCCGTCTTTCTTTGCAATTAGCATTTCTCCGTAATTATTCTTGAATGCCGATTCGGCAATCGATTTCACAAGTGCTCCATGCTCTTCGGGACGCTCGATGTCCTGCCTATCAAATGTTTTTTTATGCAGATCATCAAGCAAACTAATGTCAGTCGACTCCTCAACGATCCATCCGTTCTTTTCCGCTTTGCGAACTTCCTGCCTGCGCACCGTTCTTATGTCCATAAGCATCTCTTCCATATTTCCCATTCCTTCAAGATCAATCAGCCCGGTATAACGCGAATTAATATTGAACATCCCCTTTTCGCGTTCGTGATAATGAAACCAAAGGAAGCTCCTTATATCAGGGAAGCTGTGGTGCAGACTAAACGATATTAGCGGTAGCTCCTTTTCTAATTCTTCGAGTAGAAAATCAATCAACTTCATCTGTTTGCTTGTACTTGTGTGAGGTTTAGCGCCGGAAACAGACTCAGCGAACAAAACGCCCTGATACGTTGTGAAAGGACGGGGAGAAGGTTTGTCCCCGAAAGTTATTGCACCCAAAAGCTTCTCTCCATTTGCTTCAACGAAATATCCTTCATGTTCATCTGTCATTGCATTCAAAAATGAAGAGGAGCAGAAAACATTTCTCTGAGGAGAGGTCTTTGCAAAGTCATCCCATTCCTGAACGGAGGCGCATTTGGTCAGAGACAGTTCCATGGGGGTATGGTAGCAGGAGAGAAAGGTAAGTGGAGTGAAATTGTAAAGGAAACAGAGGAAACAGATGAAACAGAAGAATCAGAGGATCGACTAATTCTCTTCTGTTTCCTCTGGTTCTTCTGAAACTTCTGTTTCTTTTTATGTCTTAAGCTCCAATTATTTGCAATACTCTTAGCATGAACATTATTTTGAAGGGCTTTGACGATTCCGCAGGCAAGCCAATGATCGAGACCACTTTCAAGGGCCTTAAGATTGGAACCTGCATCAATGTAATGAATGACAAAAAGCAATGGCCGGAGATTGATTGCGAAGAGCAGATATTTGTTCCAGCTGGTCCGCAAAGGGCAGGAGATTATTCAGGCACAGATTGGTCCGAAATTTCACCGCTTGATGAGGAGCTGATAGAAAAGATGCGTGCATGCGAAGCCCTGTTTATGACAATGATAGAGAGATACGCGAATTACAAGGATATGCCTTACGAAGAGCGTAAGCGTCAGTACTTTGATCACCTTAGATATTGGGATCACATGATAGAGAAGCATCAGATCGGTTTGCTTCTGATGAACTCGGTCGCACATCAATGCTACGATCAAGTGATTAATGATTTGTGCAAACTCAAAAGCATTCCAGTTTGGTTTTTCGAACGAATGCCAATACTTGGTGTGGCTTCCATGGAAGAGGATTTCGAAACAACAGGAACGGAGATTAAAGAAAAGATGGAAGAAGTGGCAAAAAGATACGAAGGCTCAGCCTCCGCCCCGCTGAGCGGGGCTACGGCCGACAAGAAAGATGAAATCGATTTACATCCGCTTTTCGAAGAGTTTTGCAAAAATCAAATGGAGGACAAAGATCCTTGGTACATGGGTCCGCGAGATCCGCATCTGGAAACAGACAGTTTCATAAAAAAATGGGGAAGCATTGCAGTCCACATATTTTTTAAGAAGCCCAAGTACTTTTTTAGATCGGTATTTTCTCCAACTTTTTGGAAAAGAAAACTAAGGCAACATAAAACATCGCTTATGTACGACAGAATTGCAGTTGAGCCCGATCTGAGTAAGAAATTCATCTATATGCCTTTGCACATGCAACCGGAAGCTACCACATGCCCTCTCGGTGGCGTGTACACAGATCAGGATTTGATGGTTCAGCAAATGGCATCTCATCTTCCGCCTGATGTATTGTTATATGTCAAAGAGCATCCGGCGCAGGAGGAGCTTTGCAGAAGTCCTGAGTTTTACGAAACACTTAGAACTACTAAACAGGTTGTGTTGGCACCCAGATACTTCAGCACGCATGAGCTTACAAAACATGCATTGGCAGTTGCGACCGTAACAGGAGTCGCATGCCTAGAGGGACTCTTCAAACTCAAACCAGCAGTAATGTTCGGGCACCAGTTCTTCCAATACGCTCCGGGTGTACAGCGCGTTCATACAAATGAAGATTGCAAGCGCGCAGTTGAAGTAATAACTTCAGGCCAGCAAACACATACGCTTCGCGACATGAGGATTTTTATGAAAGCGTTGGAAGAAACAACCTTCCCTTACGCAGGTGCACCGGAAACTCCACACATGTCCGAAACCTGGATAGAGCGTGCGGTGATTGTGGGGGAGGAGATGAGGAAGAAAGTGAAACAGTATTTCTAAGCAGTTGATGTGTTTGGGGTCACAGGTCACAAGTCGCAAGTCACAGGATAGGTCACAGGTCACAAGTCGCAGGATAAAAGTGCAAATTTTGTTGCAGAATACTATCAATAGGTTTAGATTTCATGGCTTATGGCATTTGCATCATTTGAAGATATTAATGCATGGCAAGCAGCTCGTGAGCTAAATATTAAATTGCAGGATTTTTATAATCGTCCTGCAGTAATGCAAGATTTGGATTGGAAGGATCAAATATCTAGAGCTGTACTTTCAATAATGTCCAATATTGCTGAGGGCAATGATTCACAATCTGATATAGAGTTTGCTAAGTTTCTAGGTTACGCAAAGCGATCGGCTTCGGAAGTAAGATCTCAAATTTATTATGCGTTTGATAGAAAGTACATAAATGAAGAAGAATTTAATGACTTAAGAGCTAGAGCTGTAAAGATTGCAAGACAACTAGCAAATCTAATAAATTATTTGAATTCAACTAAACGAAAAAAGCGTTCAATTACTATTAAATAAGAATCAGACTTGCGACCTGTGACTTGCGACAAAACTTGCGACTTGTGACTTGTGACCGATATTAACCACACACCACATCAACTGCCTTCACCACATCCATCGCATCTTCAATTGTCTGAGGTGGACACAAATGTAAGTTCATCAAAAACTCGTTTTCAAACAAATCTTCACAAACAGGGCAAGCGCCTTTTGCATAGTTCGGGTCAGACTCGCTGTTTTCCGGCGCGGTCCATGGATAGCCGTTCTTGTAAGCAGTTCTGCTTTGGAAAATCGGAAGCAGGTATAGCGGTTTCATGTATCCTTCGTAGAAAATAATTCCTTGCCCCTTAAGTTTCTGTACAAACTCAGCTCTTGGCATGTTATTGAATTTTTCTGCATGATATCGAAGTGGATAAACGTAATAAGTTGCACTTCGGTCAGCTTCCGGGTTTGGAACACTTAGGCATTCGTGGTGAGTAATACCTTCGGAAACGGTTTTTACAAGTTCCAGTCTGATTGCATTTAAGCCGTCAAGCTTCTTTAGTTGTTCTGACGCAATAGCAGCATTGATTTCAGTCATTCTGTAATTAAATCCAATAATATTAGTTAGATCATGGTGCTGGGTATCGCCAACAATTGCTTCGCCGTGATTGCGGATCATTTGTAATCTAAGAGCAATCTCTGAATCATTAGTGACACAAAGTCCTCCTTCTCCGCATTGGATGGTCTTATGCACGTTGAAGCTAAATACTCCAATGTCGCCGAATGTTCCAACATGCTTATTCTTGAAACTCGCTCCCCATGCCTGAGCGCAATCTTCAATAACTTTCAGATCATGCTCGTCGGCAATACTCATTATCGCATCCATATCCGCGGGAATTCCAAATTGATGAACTACAAGTATTGCTTTTGTCCTTGGTGTTAGATTTGCTCTAATTGAATCGGGATCCAAGCAGCCGGTCTCCCGTTCCACATCTGCAAACACAGGAATTGCACCGTAAACGAGCGGTGCAGTTGCACAAGCACTCATTGTATAAGGAGAAACAATCATCTCATCACCAAATCCAAGGCCAAGTGCTCCAACTGCCGCGTAAAGTCCGGAAGTTGCGCTGTTAACCGAAATTGCATGAGACGATCCGATGTAATCTTTGGCAAGAGCTTCGAGTGTTTGCACTTCCGGTCCTCCCAAAAAACTCAGAGGTGGATTAGGTTTAAAAGATCCTTGGAACATGGAAAGATTTTTACTCTGCATGACTCGCTCAACCGCAAGTCTTTCTTCTTCGCCTATGGCATTACTTTCTTTCCAAGGCTTTGTGCGCACGGGTTGGTCAGTGCCAATGGAAGTTGATGGGTCATTCATTAGTTTTCAATTGCAGCGAGCAGAATTTCGGTAGTCTTGCGTGCTTCTTCAAAATTTACTTGATTCAAGAGCTCAGGATCTCCTCCGCTTAAGTACTCAGCACATGCGCTGTACATAGTATCAAGCGCCTTGTGTATGCTATCTGCTTTGAAGTGTTCTTCAAACCAAAGAGCCGGCCTTTTTGCGCGATCGAGCCTCTCTCGATCGATAAATATATCGTCCCAATGAATGCGGATTCTGCCCTTATTAAAGAGCAAAACGCACTCAAAGATCATATATGGCTTTTCGGGAACTCCTTCCAGATTGATGCGCACTCCGGGGAACTTCTCTGATTGGAGCTCAACGTCAAAAAGCGGATCTTCCGGGAATCTATCAACCTGAGTTTTTTTGGAATACACAAATGAGAGGTCGCCTAGAAGCATCCTTAACGTATCAATCGCATGAATGCCCGTGTGGAACCAGCCTGCGTAGTATTGCCAGTTAACAGAGATCAATTCATTTCCCAGTTCACCTGCTTCAATCATTTGTTTTAATCTCTGATGAGCTGAATTAAATCTTCTGCTGTGATCAACAATAATTCTGGTTCGATCTTGTGGTAATTGACTTAGCATCTCCAATTGTTCAGTCGAAGTGCAAAGAGGTTTTTCGATCACCAGCACTCGCGGAGCGTTTGCGTGTTCAATTACTTCTTTTGCAATGCCTGCATGTGTTTCATCCGGCGAACAGATTGCGACAATGTCAGGAGCAACTTCAGTCAGCAGTTCATTTACACTTCCAAAAGCTTTTGTATTCCACATATTTGCAAACTCTTCTCCTCGGCTTGGATCAATATCACATACACCCGAAAGAGTAGTTACAGAATTCTCGGTAGTCGCTTGTGAATGCACTTCTGCAAACGAACCGGTTCCAATAATGCCGCATTTGAACTTAGAATCATTCATTATGTGCGTTGGTATTGTTTCCATCTCCTTTCAACATGCAGGTTGCTTTTGGCAAGAAGAGGATTTGCATCCAGATAGTCTAGTATTTCTTCTAGCGAGAAGTCATTTCTGGGAGCAAGGTTTTTTACAATCGATTCGATTATATAAAAGTCGTGCTCCGTATCCACATCCAGATGAATATCGGGACGATTAAGTTCTTCGGGAGGTTCAAGATTAATCGTTTTATAAAGATCCGGATGTTGTCTTAAATACAATGTTCCATGTTCCCGAATAGCAGGGTCCGAAGTTCGTTCTGTTGAGTCTTTGAATGCTTTCACAGAAAAAGTCTCGCTGTACATTCCTGATGGGTAGCCTGCTTTCATATCATTCCCCACAAGATCACAAGTTCCATCCTCAAGATAAAACTCAATGCATCTATCAATTATTTTTGGATCATTCAAAGGACCGTCACCGTAAATCTCAACTCCAATATCAGCTCCTTCACTTTCCAGAGCTCCAAGCATCCGTCCGGCAACATCATCTTCCGATCCGCGGAAGCAATGGACTCCTTCGTTTGCACAAAAAGTCTCGATAATGTCATTCTCATCATTAATCGAAGTAGCCACCACGATGCTATTTATGTGCTTAGACTGCTTAACGCGGTTTATAAGTATTCCAAGAAGAGGCCTGCCGTTAATTGGCTTCATAGTCTTGCCCGGAAACCTTTCGGATCCCATGCGTACACAGATGATTGCTGTAATGTGCGGCATGGAGATAATCTTAGTTGGGAATTAATAAAGCGCCAAGGATATTAATCTTTAAATGATTCTGCTTTTCTCCTGAGTGCTGTTGCTTTGTCTATAATTATTCTTTGTTCGTCAAGTTCTGCAAGATATCCATCCTCATCATTTATTACTGCGTCACAGCATTCAATTACTTCTGCTATCCAGTCATCAACATTTGCATCTGCATTTGCACTGCGCGTTTCCTGTGCAATCTCTAGCGCTGTAGCACCTTGTTCATGAAGCGCATTACTTACCCATCTCTTTGCAGTCGGGTTTCCTTCTGCCGCAATCCTCCTCACCTCTCTTGTGAATTCTCGATATTCATCCATAAGTTCTGGAACTGGTTGAGTTCCTCCCATTTTTAATGCCCAGTTATGTTCGTTGTTTGCAATTAATAGTCCAAGGGTCTCTTGTGGATCTTGCCTTGCCATTCTTGCGGATATTCGGAAGCAGAGAGCTGCTTCTCCCCAACGTTCAAGTGGTACAAATGTGTAGGCCGTCTCGTATGCTGCACGGCACGCTGAACCAAATTCTTCGCGTTCTTCGTATTGGAGTACTAGTGGACTAAGCGTTTCACGAGCAGTCTCAATCAAGAGTTTCCCCGCATCAGCATCCGCTCCTCCTCCTTTCAGCATTTCTGAACCGCGAATTCTTAAGTGCCTTGCGCCAAACTCATGTGCTTTGCTTACCAAGTCCTTGTTTTCAGGTAGATCCGCATCACCGTGTTCTGTAAAACGTGCTGCAATGGTCTGCAGGAAACGAATATCCTCATTTCTTATGAACATATTAAATGCATGTTTAAGCAGGAAGTTATTATCATTATCTTCATGAAGTTCGCGCTCGCGGAAATATTCGAATAATTGATCCAATAAATCGCCAGCCTCTTGCATTCGACCTGCATCTGCAAGAGCAGTCCATTGATCTCTGAATTCTGTGAATTTAGCACGTGCGATTTGGTTTATTGTTTTCTCTGCTGCATCAGGTTCGGCAACATCTGGTTTATCGGTTGTACATGCAACAAGTCCTCTAATTTGTTGGACAATTGCTTCTAATCTAACAACGACCTCCGATGTCTCGGGAGATGGGGGAGTGCCTGGAGTTGCTTCAGCAGAAGCCGCTGGTCTTTTTGGATCAGGCATAATAAGTAGTTTTTACAACAAAAAGGGGTATATCGTCAAATCCTTTGCAGTCTTTATTCTATCTCTTTATTACACTATCTTTGTGCTTTATGGGCATCGATTTTGGCTTACGTATGCCAATTTCCAGGCCTCTTAGATAAGAAATTAAGGTGTTTCTGGCCTCATCAACAGAGAGCTCATCATTATCCACAGTCAGATCGGGATTAATTGGCGATTCATATGGTCTATCCTCGGATTCCAGTCCGGAGCGCTTCAGGTATACCCATTTTGGATTGCAAATTACGCTTACTTCTTCGCGTGCTTTATTAAATGGTGCGATCACGGCAACTATCACAAGGAAACCATGTTCAGTCATTAGCTTAGCCAATCTTGCTACTCTCAGATTATGCCTTTTGCGGTCTTCCGGAGAAAAGCCTTCATCAATCGAGATGGTTGAACGCATTTCGTCTCCATCCAGAACTATTACTCTTCTTGCAAAGTTTGAGTCCAAATCAGATTCGTTAAAATAATCGCGGATACCATAGGCGAGAGTAGTTTTGCCAGAACCAGAATTTCCCGTTAGCCAAATTATTGGAGGATTTGAATTCATTGTTTCATCGGATGAGGATTTTCTTTAAATTCTTTATTCGCATCAGCATAAAGTTTTTTTCTAATGTCAGTTGCCGATATTGATTCGGTATTTTCATCCAGTTGTATGAGTTCATAACCAACGTCCCTTCCAATATATACGGAAAGTTCGCAATCGGGATCATCAAGTCTTTGAATGATAACTTTATCTTCATCCGGGAACTGGGCTCTGATAAGAGCTTTGCACTTCTCGAAGTCGAAAGGGTTTTTTTCAGATTGTTTGGTGTCACGAGAAAGGACAACGCATCGATCGCAATCTTCCAGTATTTTTTCTATGCACTTTTTATGTCCGTCGTGGAAGGGCTGGAAACGGCCTACAAATACTGCGGTTTTCATGGGTGGCGAGTCTATCAAATAATTGATAATTAGGTAAGGTAGGTATGGTAGGTCCGGTAAGTAAGGTAGGTTTTTTCGAATAAAACACCTACCTGACCTACAATACGTATCTGACTTACCCTGCCTAAATCTTTAATACAGCACTTGAATTACATGAAATCTGCTATTTTCTCCTCCACAGTTAGTCCAAAAGACGGTTACGGGAATATAACGTATGAACTTACAAGATTCCTGAGCGAGAAGGGTGTTGATATAACACTCTTTCTGCCCGAATCACAAAAAGAATCAGCAAATGAGCTTAGTCTGCCTTTCGAAGTTAGATATGAGTTGCCTGAGTATATTTTCAGGCTTTATCAGCCAAAGGCGCTAAAGTTTTGGAAAAGAATCAATGTGTCGGAATTTGATCTGGTTCATAGCTTGTTTGCATTTCCTTATTGCATGATCGCAATGCGGTCAGCCAAAAAATACAAGAAGCCTTTCATTATGGGCGCGCAGGGAACGCATGGAGTTCGTCCTCTCACTTACTTTCCGGAAAAGTTGGTTTTAAAGAAGTGTTACAGCCAGGCAAAGAAGATTACGGTGCCAAGTTTGTTCACCAAGCAAATGATCGAGAAACATTCCGGCCACGGCCACTCGCGCAGTGCCGTGGCCGGCAAAACTTATCCGATTGAAGTTATTCATAATGGAGTGAATTTCGAACGCTTTCAAAAACCCCAAGTTAAATTAGATAAATATAGGGGAAAGATTGTATTACTCACAGTTGGAGGATTATGGGGTCGCAAGGGACATGACATAGTTCTAAAAGCTTTGAGCAAGGTCATTCAAAAGAGAAAGGATGTGCATTATGTAATGGTGGGGGAAGGAAATGGGCGCGGTCAGCTTGAGAAATTAACTGATCAGCTTGGTTTGCAGGATCATGTTGAGTTTGCGGGGCGGCAAATGGCAGATGACTTAGTCAGCTACTACCAAGCGTGCGATATTTATGTTCATACACCGAAGATCGTTGACCTGAAATTCGAAGGATTCGGGATTGTTTATTTGGAGGCGAGCGCATGCGGAAAGCCGATTGTTGCGACGGATGCGGGAGGAATCAAAGATGCAGTCATAGATTCTCAAACAGGCTTAATTGCCGATGATGGCGATATAGACGGCGTTGCGGACAGGATACTCAGGCTTTGTGAAGATGAAGATTTGCGCAGAAAGTTGGGCCTTGCCGGTAGAGAGTATGCAGAGAAAAACAGCTGGTCTTCTATTGCCGAAAAGTTCGAGAGTCTATATCGTTCGGTCAATGTCTAAGATCTTAATAACCCTTCGACTCGTCGCTCCGCTCCTCGCTCAGGGCAGGAGAGGCATGTGATATTCCAATTTACTATTGTGTCATCAAAAAAAATGTTGATTACAGGCGGAGCAGGCTTCATAGGAGTAAATTCCGCTAAGCATTTTTTGAATAATGGATGGGAGGTTGTAATCTTCGACAACTTTTCACGCAAGGGAACGGATATTAACCGCAAGTTTCTGGAAGAAAACTTCCAGAGTGGACTTACGATTGTTGTTGGCGATATTCGAACTGATCAGGAGAAGTTAAATCAGCTCTGCGAAGAGTGCGACATAGTTTTGCACTTGGCGGCTCAAGTTGCGGTTACAACATCAGTAGTTGATCCGCGTGAAGACTTCGAGATTAACGCACTTGGAACTTTCAATGTACTTGAAGCCGTCAGGCAAAGCTCAAAGAAACCCGCGATTATCTATGCTTCGACAAACAAAGTATATGGAGGACTCGAAAATGTTGAAGTTGAAGAAGGAGACATCCGATACAAGTTCGCAGGTGACATGACAGGAGTCTCCGAAGCGCAACTGCTCGACTTTCACTCTCCTTACGGATGCAGTAAGGGATCCGCTGATCAATACGTTAGGGATTACTCTCGC
>JASMHZ010000064.1 GCA_030750465.1 Candidatus Peribacteraceae bacterium | reverse complement strand
CAGCGGACTTAGAGGTGGACGGCGGTGTTAATGTCAACACGGTCAATGAAGTAGTTACTGCTGGAGCAAATGCCTTTGTTGCAGGTTCCGCGGTTTTTAACGACAAGCAGAGTGTCGAGGAAAACGTAAGGATTCTGCGTGAAAAGATAGCTTCTAGTTGAATCACCGTCGCCGTATTTATTATTTGGCGACAGCAGAGAGACAATTGAAGAAGCAAATAAATTACTTTCAGCCGCACTGACTGAAATCGGTTTAGAGGTGCTGGGACGGTACACCAGCATATCCCCGGTACGCAATATTATTGCAGTTTCATATCCGAACCGTCAATAAATTTTTCCGCACTATGCACCTTTCTAAGCAGCCTGAAGATTGAGTCAGCCAGGTATTTACGGTAGCTGTAATAAAAAAAGTTAACAGCTTGTATGGCTGAAAATCAAACTTTGGCTAAATTATGTTAGCGGCAGTGATTTCTAACCCGGACGTCCGTCTATTCTTGGAGCA
>JASMHZ010000063.1 GCA_030750465.1 Candidatus Peribacteraceae bacterium | reverse complement strand
TTTGATAGTCGCGTTATCTACAGTGAAGTTATAAAATACCACGCGCGTTTGCATGATAGAAAGACAGATAACAATGTACAACTTTTAAAATGCAGAACTGAGCCTTCGTCGCACGGAGGTCTTTCTGGAAGAGATAATTCAATCAAAGAATTAGCAGAAGAATTTAGCTTCATTTTAAAAACAGCAGATATAGTGTCTTAAAATTTACCAGCAGTTCTTAGATGAAAAGCCCACAACCTTTGAGTTTTCAATCTCAAAACGTCTTTCACATTTAATTTTAAATTTAGAGTCGTAATAAACAAAAATTTTATTTTTACTATTAGACACCTCGATAAAATCCGGTTTACCGAATTCTATTTTTAATTCATCTGTAGATTTATTAAGAAATCTGCTTAATTTCTTCTGCTCTTCTTCTGAGGCAACATCAACCTTCTTGCTCACTGTTTTACAACCTGAGATTAAAATTAAGATGACGCAATAAATTAATACTTTCTTCATAAA
>JASMHZ010000062.1 GCA_030750465.1 Candidatus Peribacteraceae bacterium | reverse complement strand
TCAGTATCAGTCAATGAATCAAAATAAACACCTTCACTAAGCAGTCTTTCCTTGAGCTGCTGGTAATTAGATATTATACCATTATGAACGACGGCAAATTTTCGATTTGCAGAAAGATGAGGATGAGCATTTTCCTGAGTGACTCCTCCATGAGTTGCCCAGCGTGTGTGAGCAATACCAATTTTGCCCTGCATCTGATCCAAACGTTCTTTCAGATTGACATCATCAATTCCGCCTATATTTTTTCGCAAATCTATCTTGCCATTCTGTATCACGGCAACTCCACAGGAATCATATCCTCGATATTCAAGATTTTTGATGGAATTAAGCAAACTCCTGCCAAAATTTTCTGAATGCACTATGCCGCTGATGCCACACATAACAATTAGTAAATCAAAATGTTGTATTAATTGACTTCAAGCCTGAATGAAAAAATTGTTTAGATAATTTTATAATTACGCATGCAGTGAGTCTGACTTCAAAAAATTCCCTAATCAGCATTTCAAATGGTAGTG
>JASMHZ010000061.1 GCA_030750465.1 Candidatus Peribacteraceae bacterium | reverse complement strand
TCTTTGCCTGCTGCTTTTAATTCTTTGGCTTTTTGAGTAACCGCTAAAGTAGGAGATGGTTTTATTTTTTTTAAGCTATTGGAAACTATGCTCATTGAATTATATAATTTAGATTAATATTTATTTATTATTAACATAAAATGCAAAATACTTATCAAAATAAAATTGTGGATATTCAAAGCAAAAAGCCACCAGTATTTAGCAAACTTGAGGGTGGCAAAATATTTAAAATTGAAAGCAATTTTAAACCAGCTGGTGATCAACCAATGGCTATTAAACAATTAGTTTTTAATGCAAGAATGGGTGAAAACGATCAGGTACTTTTGGGTGTTACTGGTTCTGGAAAAACTTTTACCATGGCTAAAGTTATAGAAAAAACAAACAGACCTGCGTTAATTTTGGCACCAAATAAAACTCTGGCTGCTCAGTTATATGGTGAAATGAAAAGTTTTTTTCCAAATAATGCTGTTGAATATTTTGTTTCATATTACGATTACTATACACCAGAAGCATACGTTCCTAGATCAGATACATAC
>JASMHZ010000060.1:144-393 GCA_030750465.1 Candidatus Peribacteraceae bacterium | reverse complement strand
AGCAAAGAAACACAGCAAGAAAGGACACAGAAACAACAAAGAAAGAAGCAAAGAAACACAGCAAGAAAGGACACAGAAACAACAAAGAAAGAAGCAAAGAAACACAGCAAGAAAGGACACAGAGACAACAAAGAAAGAAGCAAAGAAACACAGCAAGAAAGGACACAGAAACAACAAAGAAAGAAGCAAAGAAACACAGCAAGAAAGGACACAGAAACAACAAAGAAAGAAGCAAAGAAACACAGCAAG
>JASMHZ010000005.1 GCA_030750465.1 Candidatus Peribacteraceae bacterium | reverse complement strand
AACCCCCCTCCCCGCTGCGGTGGTGGGGGGCAACTATCCAAATGCCCGCGCCCCCCTCTCCTGCTGCCTGTTTGCAGGAGAGGGGCCGGGGGGTGAGGTCAAACAAGCGGGTCAGACAAGAAATGTATCGAGTCGGTCATCCGATGCAGCTTTGTTGTTAATCTTTTTTCCGCAAATCATGCATTCATGAATTATGACCCATCCCTTCTTACCACTCAGGTCAAGTGAAATCGGTCTCATCAGCCCCCCGCATGGTGACTGCCTGTCACCGGGTCCTTCCAGATCAACATGCTTAGAAAATAAACAGTAAGGACAGTGATTACGATAACTTCCTTTTTCAAGAGGGCTGACTTCAGCTGAGCAGTGTTCGCATATGAACGGTTCTTGGCGGGCGATAAAAGGAGACAAAGGGCACAAAGGGTTTAAAGGATGAGAATGACTTAAGGGCAAAAAGGGTTCAAAGGGTAAAATTCCAATTAGGGTTCAAAGGAGACAAAGGGTGCAAAGGATTAAAAGGGTTAAGGCAATTTTTTTACTATTGCACTTCTCAATTTTGTCAGAAGATATCCTACTTTGCCAATCTGATTATCAAGTAATTCGAATTGTTCATTAGTAATGTACCCTAATCTCATACTTAAGAATAATTGATAAGATAGTTCTTCTAAAGACCCTTCAGCAATTTCGAAGAAACGAAGACGTTCTTTGTTGGATCTTCTGTAGTTTCCTTCAACAATATTTGTGGGGATGCTAGTAGCTGCTCTGCTTATCTGAGAACAAAGTGCAAATCTCTCTTCAGTTGGAAAGTGTGGAAGTAGTTTATAGGTCTGCAGACAGAGTTCATCTGCTTCTTTCCATACAACCAAATCTTGATAGGGACGTTTTCTCATATTAAAGCAGGCGATCGTATCATGCTTGCGCCCCTTTGTCTCCTTTTTCTCTTTTATCTCTTTTGTACCCTTTTCCTAGACATTAAATTTAAACAAAATTACGTTTCCATCCTTAACAACGTAATCTTTTCCTTCTGACCTCATCTTACCCTTTTCTTTAGCTCCTGCTTCGCCACCGAACTCAATAAAATCATCATATGCAATAGTTTCGGCTCGGATGAATCCTTTCTCAAAATCTGTATGAATCACTCCTGCCGCTTGTGGAGCAAGGGCGCCTTTTGGAATCGTCCAAGCACGCGCCTCTTTCGGACCAGCTGTGAAGTATGTTATGTATCCGAGCGCTGCGTAGGCGGCATGTATCAGTCGATCAAGTCCGGATGAAGTTACGGAAAGATCATCGAGAAATTCTTTTGCCTCTTCGTCAGATAAATCTTGAAGATCCTCTTCTATCTTTGCAGAAACTGTAATTACTTCCGTATCTTCAGGCACTCCAAGTTGAGTACGAGCATCAGCAATGCTGAGAGTATGCATTTGTTCTTCGGATACGTTAGCTGCATATATAAGAGGCTTATCAGTCAGAAGGAAAAATGATTTAACTATTAAAGCCTCCTCATCAGTAAAACTTAGCGTTGATGCAAACAGGCTATTATTTAGGCAGTCTTTAATTTTCTCCAGAATTTCAAACTCCTTCTGACTTTCTTTATTTCCGACTCTTCCTGCGCTGCCCATTTTATCAATCCGATCAGTTACGGTTTGCAGATCCTTCAAGCATAGCTCAGTCTCGATAGTCTCACGATCACGCTTGGGATCTATGCTTCCTTCCACATGCGTGATATCAGAACTTTCAAAAAATCTGACGATGTGACAGAGTGCGTGTACTTCTCTTATCGCGGCGAGAAATTGATTGCCCAATCCCTCTCCTTTATGTGCGCCTTTTACAAGTCCGGCTATATCCACAAACTCAACTGCGGCGGGTACTATTTTCTCCGGGCTAACGATATCAGAAATCTTTTTGAGCCTCTCATCGGGGACTTCCACAATCCCGACATTTGGATCAATGGTACAAAAAGGGAAGTTGCTAGCATTGGCTCCGCGCGTCTTGGTCAGAGCATTAAAAAGTGTGGATTTTCCCACATTGGGCAGACCGATGATGCCGACTTTGAGGGCCATTGGGGGGAGTTTGAGGTATTCGTTAGATTTATGCAATATTGCTTTTAAATGCTGATTTAATGCAAAATATGGGGGTCCTTGCCCATTGACAACTCCACTTAACAAGGTAAAATACTGCACTAACTTATGTATAGAAAGATTCAACTATTTGCTGGCCTTTTCGCGATTTTGGGATTTGCGCACATTGCATATGCCGCCGGATTTTCGGATACAGTCGGTACTCCTTATGACACGGCATTTACATACCTAAGATCGAAGGGAGTTATTCAAGGTTATGCAACAGGAGAGGGAAAGCCTAATAGTGCTCTTAACAGGGCCGAGGCTTTGAAGGTAATTGCAGGATTAAAAGTTCCCGATCGAGTGGATTGGTACAAACAGAATGTAATGCCACTTCCACTATTCTACGATGTTCCATCAGGTGAGTGGTATACGCCTTATGTTGAAGCAGGATTTGAATCAAACATACTCACAGGTTATCCAGACAGAACATTCAGGCCTGCCAATAATTTAAAATTTGAGGAAGCAGTTGTGATGGCTCTTCGAGCGTACGGGCTTGAGGGTGTAACTGGAGGTGCGCAGCTTTCTCCTTATGCGCAGAATCGCGACGGTGAGTGGTTCACTCCATATATTAATGATGCAATTGCAAAGAATCTGATTATGCATCAGGGAAGAATGGAGCTTGGACAAGTTATTACTCGTGGAAGATTTTTCGACTTGGTTTATCGTTTAGATAAAATCCAGGCCGAAGAAGCCATCGCTTATTCCGGTTCTGAACCTCAGGGGCCTATTTCTCCTCAGCAGAGAATCAATGCTCCACAAAGAGTTAATCCTCAGGTTCGAGTAATATCTGCGGGCCAGTCTTCGATAGCCGCCTTGCCCGAGCATTCTTCCGAGAAGCATTTTGCGGTCTCTATTCCTACTCTTGGAATTAAAGATCTGACAGTAACTCATCCGGCCGATCCTTTTACGCCTGATGGTATACTTCAGCCTCTTCAGCATGGACTTGGTCATCTGTTTAGTTATCCGGGAGCAGGAGGCAAAATTATGATATACGGGCATTCTTCCAGCTACCCTTGGGATGTTTCCAAGTTCACCAAAATCTTCAGAACGGTAAATACCTTGGAAGTTGGATCGAGAATATTTGTGACTTATGACGGAAAGCTACACACATACGAAGTAACAAGGCACCAGACAATTCAGGCTAGCGATACAACACCATTCCAAGATCAGGGAGGAGGAGAGGAGCTGATTTTATATACCTGTTGGCCCAGAGATTCGATTGCACAGAGATATCTGATTCATGCATTGCCGGTGAGCTCGGTTGCCTTGAGATAACAATCTACACGGTGCCTTCGGCACCTCTCAACAATCGACAATCAACATATTTAGTAATAGTTGATTGTTGACAGTTCGCCGTAGGCGGACGTGTTGATTGTTAAAAACCTTACGAGTTTGGACTCGTAAGGTTTTTATTGACGTCTATTCGCTAGTGCTTAAGCACGGGATTAATTTACATAATTACCCGATTCGCAGCTTGCTCGGCGTTTGCCGCTTGTGCCAACGCAACCACGTACTTCTGAGTACTTAGACTCGTCGAAGGCAGGTCGTTCGCGTCCAGTGACATCGGGATTTCTGTAAAGAAATGCCCCGTCATTAAGACCTTCGTCGAGGTTCAAGCGAAGTGCACGTGTGTTGGAGTACCTTGTGGCTCCACTAGGAGCAGCGTGGTAAGATTCCACTGCACCAGCTTTTGCATCATTAGGATGATAGCTGCTGGCGACAACATATGCGTACTGGCTTGTACCGGCGCCCATAAGGGTACCGACAACGATGCCTGCGAGCACAGCGATTGAAACATTACTGTTGTATTTCATTACTGTTTGGAGGAAGGAATTAAATATTTGTATTGGTTATACTATAACATAATATACGCAAAAAAGCAAATATATGTATATACAAAAGAAATAGGAGAAACAGAGGAATCAGAGGATTATCCTCTGGTTCCTCTAACTCATCTGGTTCTTCTGGTTCTTCTTAATGAGGCACACTTGGCCACTGCTGATAGTCGATGTCGTTTTCGCGCTTTTCGACTGTGCATTTGGCATATCGAGCGCTGCCGAAAGCAAACCGATTACAGCCCTTACTCTCATCTTCTAAATTGAGAGGAGCGCTGTGTCCGGCATTTTCTGCTCTCCTGAGCCTTGCTTCTCTCTCAGAAATTTCTTTGCCAGGTACTTGGAATACGCCTGCGTCGCTACGCTCGCGAACGATTCCGTCTGCTGCACGTACATTAACAGAATTCTTCATGAAGTTAGGATTTGCGCCCTTGAATGCGATTAGCTGTGCGTACTGCATAGTACTGGCGCCGATAAGAGCACCAATGATGACACCGACTAGCGATGCTACAACGACATTATGCTTGTTCTTGCAGTTCATGACTGGGACAGTTAGGAAGTAAATGTTTGTTATTTATAATATAGCACAAAACGATATTGAAGACAATATGCTAAAAATGGTAAAAGAAACAGAAGAATCAGAAGAATCAGAGGAAACAGAAGAGATGATGTCAGATAACAACTTAACGTAGTCCTCTGCCTCTTCTGCCTCTTCTGCTTCCTCTGTTTCGTCTGTTTCCTCTTTATCGGCTCTTATCTGGATAAGGAAGCTTTGTAGGCCCCACTTGTTGATCTCTAAGCAAGCATTTCGTATATCTAGGTCCAAGATGAAATTGTCTGCATCTTGCTGGTCCAAACCAAATTGAGGAAGGTTGAAGCTCAACAAAGTTATCTCGTGGTTTCATTGCAGCAGGTTTGTACTTTGGATTTTCCTCATCTATCCATTTGAGTGAGTCCATTTTAATAGCTTCATCTGGTCTTGTGCCCATAAATGCTGATGTTGAGCCCGTTTTTACTGCCGCTGCTCCTACTACGACTCCTACCACGACTCCAGCCAGGAGAGCGACTTTGGTTTGCTGATTGAAGAACATGATAAAGTTTGTTAGATGATTGGTTTTAGTTTCTTGGAGTTTGCTGTTTCCGATATATATTTCCCTCTCTTGCTTCCACAACGCATTTTGCAAGGCTGGCATGGCTTAGTTCCCAGCAGTGTTTTGGAATACTGTTTTTGCCTCTGCCATTTCTCCAGTAGTAGCTTCCTTGCTCCTGCAACCTATCTTGAATACGAGGCCAACCCTTAATTAAATCCCTCTTTTTGTGATTCTCATCATTAATATCAATATTTTGGTTTATCGGATCACCAGTGCGCGCGAAATTTGGATCGATTCCAACAAAAGCAGTAGTCGAAGAATTAATGGATCCGACTACAGAGAGAGCTCCCACTGCAATTCCTGTAACTATCCCGAGACTTAAGCCTTTTGTATGAATTCTGTGTTTCATAGTGTTTGTTTGTAACTATCTATATTATAGCATGTAATGGATCGGAGGACAATATGCGTATACTGGCAAAGGAAGCAGAAGAAACAGAGGAATCAGAGGAATCAGAAGATATTCAAATATAACTTTCCACAAGTTTGTTTACATCCACTCCTCTGAATCTTCTGCTTCTTCTGCATCTTCTGTTTCCTCTTTTTATCCAATTCTCCTCAAAATCTCACGATCAACAAAGTCTTTCTGTCTACCATAAGTGAGCCTGCTGAGCTGCTTGAATGCCTCGGCTGCCTGAGGGTCTTTCGGGTAGGTGGTATCGAGCCATGGGCGGGGCACATCAATGGAGAATGGTCTGGAGGGTTTTCCTTCTATACAAAGCTTCATCGAGCCTTTGAAGGCATCCATATTAACCAAGTCCTGCTCAGAAAATACAGGCGCCATTTCCTTCGCACATACTTCTGCATCCTGCGGTCCAATCTTATAAAACATCATCGTTCCAACGTTTCCAAAAATTGCTCCCTTAAGGCTCGTCTTACCCGACATCTTGTCATCCTTCTCCAATTGATCGATGTACTGGTGAGCAAGTACTAAGCCAAGTCGATATTTTCTGGCTTCGGAAAGAATTGATTCTATTGAATCAGTTACAAAGTTTTGGAATTCGTCGATGTACAGGAAGAAGTCTTTTCGCTCCTCTTTGCTTTGTTGCTGTCTGCGCATAGCTGCAACCTGGATTTTGTTAACAAATATCATTCCAAGCAACTGGGAGTTAATGTCTCCAACAAGCCCTTTACTTAAGTTCACAAGCAGGATCTTTCCCGAATTCATGCAATCGGCAATATCAAAGGCGCTCTTTGTTTGCCCCACAATATTTCTGATCAACGAATTGGTGTAGAACTGTCCGAACTTAGCGGCGAAGTAGGGGATCATCTCTTGCTTTTCCCTTTGTCCAGTCTGTGCCATCTGTTTTTCCCAGAATGATTTAACAATCGGATTTGATACTTTTGATACTTTGTATTTTTGCCACTCTTCGTCTGTAAACAGCTTAACAAGATCAGTTATAGCTCCACCTTCCTCTTCATCTTCCATCAAAGTAAGACATCCATTACGGAAGTAGTCCTGAATTCTAGGACCGAAGATCTCGTTTCCAAACATCTTTACCATCATGTTCATAGCATCCAAAGCTATCAGATCTCTTTCTTCCGGAGAATTGCCTTCCAATAGGTTCAGTCCCATAGGCCGTTCGACATCAGCTGGGTTGAAGTAAATTACATCATCAGCTCTTTCGCGTGGAATATATGGCATTAGGTCTTCTACAAGCGAACCATGAGGATCAACCACGCAGAGGCCTTTTCCATCATGAAAGTCCTGACGAGCCATCAGCTGCATAATGGATGATTTACCTGTACCGGTTTGTCCTATGATGTAGAAGTGACGGAAGCGGTCTTCATTGTTCTGGAAAATCTTGGTCTTTTCTCCGCGGTGCGTATTGTTCCCAAGGAACAATCCTTCTTCCGGAATATCTTTTGGTGCAGGTGCAATTTTGAAGTTCTGCCACTTAATGGTTTCGACTTTGTTATATTTGATATTTGGAAGATGAAAAAAGCCGGTAAGTTCACTCGTTCCCAAAAGCATCTTTGGGCTCATGAAAAATTGTTTCTTGGTGCGTTTGGGAGACCTGCGTATGAATTTATTAACTATCTCGGTAGTTTGAACTATCCTTGGTCTTTTAAAATTGTTACCCCGGACAGAATCAAATTGTCTGAAAGCAGCGATAAGAGTTTCCAGAATAGTTTTTGATCTTGTTTCAGAATCAGTAGATACAAGAAGCCTGAGGGTACATGTAAATCCGGCCTGTCCGGCCTTCTCGTCCATGGATTTGCTGTATTCCTCTACCATTTGTGATACGCGTTCTCCGGTCGAATGTTCGGCTTCCTTAAATTCGGCAAGATCATCTCCTCCTGTAATTATACTAAAGGCGGCACTAGCCCAAGAAATTGGATTCCACCATTTTGCGTGTTGCTTCTTTGGATTGATTAACTGAGTTGCTTCTTTTTGGAGGTTTTTCTGCCAACCGGATTTTATAGGTTTAAGTACAATTTGTACTGCGGCACCCTCGGCCGTTTTAAGTTTCGAAAATGCATTCGTAATGTTATTGAACGGGTCACTTTTTAGTTGTTGATAAGTTCTGAATACAGAAGTGAACTTCTTTTTGGGTACAAGTGGTTGGACTGATACAACAGATTTCTCTGTAAAAATGTTGTAATCTTCGACAACATCTATAATCGTGTCCGGATAGAATGCGGTTATTTGTTTTTCTATTAGTGGTGCGAATTTTCTTGGAGCAACTACGTAAAGCAAAATCTCTCCTGCCAGTGCTGCATACTCAACCGAGAAAAATGGTTGGCCCCTCCAAAATCTTTCTATTCTGGTCAGATAAATTCCATGCAGAGCCTCAAACAGATGCTCCATCACACCTAGTACTTCTTTGAAATCTTTTCCTGTAGAGAATTGCTCAGATTCTACTTCTTTATCCTCTTTGCTCTCCTTTTTCGGAGTTAGTAATTGAAGAAAAACCAGATCTCGCTCCATGCGTTTTTCGTGCCATAAGCGAGACAGCCAGAGAGCTATATGCAGAGCTCCTGCCAGTAGGACCAAAACGATAATAACAGGAAGTAGATTCATTAGAGGTATCATACTATATTAGCATTAAATTGCTATTATGGATAGATTATTTAGTGTAGAAGAGGAAACAGAGGAAACAGAGGAAGCAGAGGATAGGCTGAAATATTTGTCAATGATCCGGATGCTAATAAGATCCTCTGACTCTTCTGTTTCTTCTAACTCTTCTGTTTCCTTTATTTATCCCACATTTCTTTGGCCTTAAGCAAATTTTCCACCATCTCCAAAAGCGACCTGATAGTCATCTCGTTTTTGATAAAATACTCGTTAGCGCCCAGTTTCAAAGCTCTATCGCGATTTTCCTCATTTCCAAAGTTGGTTAGAACTATAATCGGAAATTTCCTCTTTTCCTTAGGAAACTTTTCCAACACCGCAAATCCATCAACTACAGGCATATTCAGATCGATAATCATTATGTCAGGTGCTACTTCCATTGCCTCTTTTATTGCTTCTGCGCCGTTTTCAACCGCTCTTATATTGTATCCCGATATTGTGAACTTCTTTGAATATACTTCACGAAGGACCGAATCATCTTCAGCAATGAGGATATTTGCAACTTTCATCGGTGTCACTCTAGCGGAAATAGACGTAAGTACAATAATTAGAGAGCTTGACTAAGATGAAAAGTGAGACAAGGTTATAATAAAAAATTTTTGCACTCCTAAGGGCCCAGCTAATTAAAGCGAGGCCCTTGTCTATTGGGTTGAAAAGCTGTAAATTGTCCAGCGCTGCGATGTGCCTTTCGACGACATCTGGTTCTGGCTCGTCTTCCTCGATTTCGAGACCGGGGAGCATTTCCCCAATCATGTCTGTAGTCAGGAAGAATTGCAGAGCCTTTCGATCCTCGTCGTGTCGGGCGATTGCCTGACGGAATTTGAAGTCCGCCATATCCGGCGTCAGACTCCCGAGGGAGTACATGCCGGCGTCCCTTGCCAGCGCCCCCAACTCGTAGCGGTCCAAGTTGATCCGCCCATCGTCGAATGGGGACAAGGCAGCGACGTGCATTCCGGCTTCAGACGCTTGCCGGATAGCACTGATCCAATCATTGGCGCCAGTACTATCGTTGTGGCTTTCACCATCGTCCCACGGGCAGTTAGGGATATTGCCCGCACCCTTTGCTTCCAGGATCACGCCTTTCATACTACCCCCGATGTGGGCGGTCAGTGCTGAAGGAGGCGTATCCGCGGAAACCTTGAGGGTCATGACGTTTGGCTCGAACTCGCCGTCGATTCGCAATCCCTCGGCGACCCTTTGAGGGTCGACGCGTCGCAGGAGGTATTCCTGCAACATGATGTGGGGCCTTGCGTATGCGACTGGTTCGCGTCCGGGGGTGTAGAACGAGAAGAAATCGGATTCGTTCTTCTTGCGCACACGTGCGCCGTCCCAAACTTGTCCGACACTCAGAGTGAAAACTCCGACCACACCGTTTCTGTGAAACGCGCGGCCGATTCGCATTACGGATTCCATTTGCATGGGCATGTCCGTACCGCTTTCGTCTTTGGTCATTTGGGACCCAATCACGAAGACCGACTTCTGCAGGGACTGTTTCCAAATCATGGACAATGCGGAGGTTGTCTCCGCCAGACTGTCCGTCCCTTGCAGGATCACAAAGAAGTCGTTGCGGGCGTACTGGTCGCGGATCATTTCCGCAACCTTGACTCTCGCCTTGTGCCGAACGTTTGTTGAGTCCTCCCGCTTGGGGAAATCCTCCAACGTACGAAAATGCACTCTCTTTGTGAAGTTCAATCCTGTGATCAAATCCGCAGCGGACTTGGCAGGCCGCAGAGGATGTCCGGTCATGCCCAATGTGCCTCCCATGTTGTTCACATAGGCATTGGAAATCGCGGCCACTTGCGGCAACTGAAAGGTCGTAGTGTTTCGCATCGAAGATACCTCATAGAAAGGGTTAACTGGACTTTCTGTTCCCAATAGAGAGAATCTGCCCCCTGCGGAAGCAAGGAACAGATTCCTCTCTACATAATAAATATGCCAATAATTTGAAAAAGCAAAGTATGTTATTATATGGTTTTATGACAATAAAGTCAATATTTGTCAATGCGTACTTTTAGGCTTGGGTATAACAAAAACTTGTGTTCATGGAATACTATTCAACTGCAATTCTTACATATTCAACCCTTCGGCTCGCCCCTCGACAAGTTCGGGACTCGCTTACTTCGACTGCGCTCAGTACAGGCAGGGCAGGCAACCTATTCTACAGATACTCTGATGTATTCAACGATGGTTGCTCCACCTAGATGCTCAGAGATCAATTTGCCGGGCTCTTTTACAAACTCCTGAGTTACAAGTGCATTCTCTTCACGGAATTTCTTCTCCTTGCCCATCATAATTTTATCCCAGATTTCCTCGGGCTTTCCTTCCGATTTAAGCTGGTCCTTCCAGATATTCTTTTCCGCTTCAACAGCAGAGTCTTCTACATCTTCCGGTGTTTTGTATATGGGATTCATCGCAGCGGCATGCATCGCAACATCCTTCGCAATTTCTTGCTCGCCTTCATTAAGTCCAACTGCAACAGCGATCTTTGAGTTCGAGTGTATGTAACTTCCAAGAACTGGAGCTTCGACAGTCTTTGTTTCACCAAGAGAGATATTTTCTCCCAACTTCTGTACAACATCACTCATTACACTTTCTGCATGAGACTTAACTGCATCTTCACCTTCGTTCAACAGCTTCTCTGCAAGTTCGTTTCCAAACTTCTGAAAATCTTCATTCCTTGCAACGAAATCAGTTTCACAATGAAGCAGTAGAATTGCTGCCTTATTCCCTTCTTGAGCCATAAATACCAGACCTTCCTTCTGATCACGTGCAGACTTTTTAACTGCTTGAGCTTCGCCGCTCTTCTTAAGAATTTCTATGGCTTGCTCTTCGTCACCGCCGACTTCTTCCAATGCTTTCTTGCATTGCATCATAGAGACACCTGTTCGTTGGCGGAGTGAAGCGACTGTGGAGGCGGATATTGGAGTCATAGTGGAAATGGGTAATTGGTAAGTTGGGGGATTAGATTTAGATTAGGGTTAGGGTTAGGGTGAGGGTTAGGCTGCTAATACTTCTTCTTTTTTCTTCTTGGACTTAGTTGATGCTCCTTTAAGTTCCGATTCAAGCGTGTCCAGAATTGCGTTAAGGGAAGTCACAGCATCATCGTTAGCAGGAATGAACTCTGTAAAGTCATCGGGATTTGCATTCGTGTCGCAAATTCCATAAAGAGGGATTCCTTTTTTGTGAGCCTCGCGAACGGCGACGTTATCACGCACTGCATCGATAACAAAAATTGCATCAGGCAACTCGGTCATATCTGCAACGCCAGAAAGTGCAGTATCAAGCTTGGCTAATTTCTTTCTTTGCATCAGCTGTTCCTTCTTCTTATACTTTTCAATCTCTCCTGTTTGGAATGACTGTTGCAGATCCAGATAATATTTAATTCTTCTTTTGATTGTGGACCAGTTAGTCAAAAGTCCCGGTATCCACTTCTTGGTTACAACAGGTTGATTTAGTGATTGTCCGATAGCTTCTACGGGAGCAATTGATTGTTGTTTTGTAGAAACAAAGAGTATGGTCTTGCCTTCGCTGTAGAGCTTCTTAACTTCGGCAACTACTTTTTCTAGATGCTCTTTTGTTTTCACAAGGTCAAAGATATAAATCCCGCGTTGTGAGCCGTATAGATATGGTTTGATACGAGGATTCCACTTTTCTTTTCTGTGGCCGATGTGGCAGTTGGCCGCGAATAGTTCTTTTTCGGTTGGAATAGGCATGAGATTAGGACGTAAGGGGTAAGACGTAGGACGTGAGATTAGGACGTAAGACTTAGGGCGTAGGACTTATTAGCTGTGCTTTATCCTTGGTATTTCTTCCTTCATCTTGCCATTTTGCAGAGGAATCGCGGGCCACCCTTCGACAGGCTCAGGGTAGCGCTTATGCGCTAGGACTGCGACAATCAGGAAGAACTTGACCCCATTAAAGGGATTTTGGGGAGGGGATGCAAGGAATTTGAGTTGTTTTTATAAAACCTTCTCACTCGGCTTTATCTTAGCCAATTCCTCCACTAGCTTGGCAATACCTCCCCTCATCTGTTCCAAACTATCACGATCCCGCATGGTCACAGTATTCTTCCCGCCCTGTTCTTTGTCTTCCCCAATTGTTCCAAAGTCCACTGTGATTGCCTTTGGAGTTCCTATTTCATCCTGCCTTCTGTAACGCTTTCCGATCGATCCGGTTACATCAAAGTCCGTTACCAGATCAGTCTGGTCCAAAATCATGTTGTGAATTTCTTGTGCCTTTGCAATCAAAGGTTCCTTCTTGCTCAGCGGAAGTATTGCAACATCGACAGGGGAGAGGCGGGGATCGAGTTTCATTACAGTTCTTACATCTCCGTTCTCCAGTTCCTCTTCTGTGTAAGCTTCGATAAGGAAAGTCAGAACTGTTCTATCGCAACCGAAACTCGGTTCAATTACATGCGGAAGGAATTTATTTTTCGGATCATCCGGGTCTGTGTACTTCAGATCTTCACCCGAGAATTTTTCATGCTGAGAAAGATCGAAGTCCCCGCGGTTTGCTTGCCCGTAAAGTTCGCCCCATCCCCATGGGAAACTGTATTCAATGTCAATCGTCTTTGAGCTGTAGTGGCATAGTTCATCTTTGTCGTGCTCGCGAATGCGCAAATTTTTCTTATCGATTCCAAGCATCATGTACCAATCCCAAACTTTCTTTTGCCATTCTTCAAAAGCGTCGGGAGAACTTTTAGGCTCTACAAAATATTCGATCTCCATTTGTTCAAACTCACGGGTTCGGAATGTAAAGTTGCCGGGAGTTATCTCGTTTCTAAAAGCTTTTCCGATCTGTGCGATTCCAAACGGGAGGCGTGGGCGCTCTGTACTTAGAACGTTCTTGAAGTTAGTGAATATTCCCTGAGCAGTTTCCGGCCTCATGTAAATCTCAGTCGCAGAATCATCGGTCGTACCCTGTTGAGTCTTGAACATCAGATTAAACTGCTTTGCTTCCGTCCAATCGCACTTTCCGCATGTTGGGCATGCAATTTTTTCCGCCATCAGCATTGGTTGAATCTGATCCAGATCCAGAACGACTACAGCTTCTACTCCCAGTTTTGCTTCCAGCAGATGATCACCTCGAAATCTCTCTTTGCATTCCTTACAGTCTACCAGCGGATCAGTAAATGATTCCAAATGACCGCTTGCTTCCCAAACCTTGGGATTCATCAAAATAGCGCTATCAAGCCCGATCACGTCAGGTCTCTTGTGGACAAATGTTCTCCACCATTCGCGTTTCACGTTATTCTTTAGTTCGGCTCCCAAAGGACCGTAATCCCATGTGTTAGCTAGCCCTCCGTAAATCTCGGATCCGGGGAAAATAAAACCTCTGCGTTTACAGAGAGAGACGAGTTGATCGAGTGTTTCGGCAGGCATAATCGGGAACACGGTACAGGAATATCCATTGATAAGGAAGCAGAGGAAACAGAGGAAGCAGAGGAAACAGAGGAATGCTTATCTGAAATTTTGATTTAATAAAATCCTCTGAATCTTCTGATTCTTCTGCTTCTTTTAATTCATACAACATCTTCCAAAAACATCAATATTATGTTATAATAATACCCAAATACCCACATTATACATAAGCATCAAAAGACGACTTCCGGTAAGCATACTCACAGGAATCCTGTTCCTAGGAATGCCACTTATAGCCTCAGCTGCCGAGGATAGTAAAAAGGTATTTGGTATGAATGATCAACTGCTCACAATCATTGGATTGGTTGCTCTTGGGGCTGTGATTGGGTGCGGGCTTGCAAGGGTGTGGGTTGGAATCTGCAATCACATGTTGATGGATCATGAGTCTCCTGAATCATTTAAAAAGCGCAAACCATATCTTCCAACTACGAAAGTTGTTATTGGTACAGTTATTGCGACAGGCTTCTTATTTATTCTGTCCCTCAAAGTTCTCGATGGAGTAATTCCTTTCAGCAATCTTACTCCGGCAAGAATGCTCATTTATTTCTTTGTTGCAGGAGGGTTGATGGTTGCGGCTGAGTACAAGTGGAAGAAGGCAAGAGATTATGTATTTGCAGTTTTGATGGGATCTGGTATTTCGTTCGGACTAATGGGACTGGCCCATGCAATATTACAGGTAGGAGTTGAACAAGATCCGTATGTAATGGCGCTGGGGATAGTATGTACAATTATTCTTTGGAGACTATTATTCGGGCCATGGTCACCGAGAATCAAGGCGATTGTATTGGGGTCGTTCATACTATGGATTGGAATGCATGCCATATTTAAGGAAGATCCTGGTGAAAGGTATGCCCACCTGATAGCTGCTCTAGTTGCGCTTGTACCTGCGCTTGTGTGGTGTTGGTTTTTCCTTGAATACCATAAACAGCATTTCAGTTTTGTATTACTTATGTTCTTTGCAGGAATGCTTTCCACAGCTCCAATCCTTTTTTATGACGCGCTGGTCAGAAGGGGAGTAGAGTTTCAATTCTTTCTGTTTAGAATAGTTCCGGAAAATTTCAGTAGAGCTTCAAACGCATTTGTATCCGGCACTTTGGTTTATGTGGAAGGCATAAGGTCGACGATACTTGCGATGTTTATATCTTTTATTATTGTTGGAATCATCGAAGAATCATCCAAGCTTTGGGTACTTAAGAAAAGCGGTTCATCCTTCTTCTCTAGCATTGATGACGTAATACAGATGGCAGTTATCGTGGCAATTGGATTTGCGTTTGCGGAAAACGTACTTAATTCGAGCTATTTCCTAGGATTCGTAAGAGAATATTTGACCGAGGCAAGTGAGCCACAGTGGTGGATTTTCTTGGGCAATGTTTCGGGGAGATCAATACTTACCACAATGGTGCATATAGTATCTTCCGGAGTGCTCGGATACTTCCTGGGACTTTCTATCTTTGCAAAATCATACCTTACTGATGTGCACAAAAGAGGGGAGGCTTCGCTATTTGCCGACTTGAGTTATTGGTTATTCAGAATTCCTCCAAAGAAAGCATTCAGAGTTCAAGTAATGATAGTTGGATTAATACTTGCGACGCTCTTGCACGGCTTCTTTAACTTTATGGTTACTTTGCCGGATATGCTTCCAAATAACCCCGAAACATTCGGCGATCTGTTTGGATTTGGTTCCGGTAATGTTCTTCATTTGGTTCCGATACTTCTTCTTCCTTCGTTCCTGTACATTGTTGGTGGATTCTGGATATTTACGACTTTGTTTTATAAGCAGGAGAGTATGAAAGAAAGAGGAAGGCTGGTTAATACGGATACTTTTGTTAAGGGGAAGATTGTGGGGGCTTAGCTAGCTGATTTATTTTCATCATATTGATGGTCCCTCCCCCCAGGGGTGGGTTAAGCTTCAGGGTGGCGGGGCGGTAGTTATATATGGTGATCGAGAAAAATCCTCAGTCAATGCATCTTCAAAAAATACTTTTAACGACTCAGACTTTTTACCTAGCTATAGCCCCAAAAGACGTTCCGCTTCGGAGCGGAACAGTTAATACACAACAAATGAAGTAGTTGTCAGTTGTCTGTAGTTGGTTGTTAGTCACCCCTACCTTCCCTACAATGCCTTGGCTACCAACAAAACTATTATGACCAGATATATATCTAAGCTATTTTTATCAATTTTTATACTGACGGTTGTTTTCCCCTCGCAAGTTCAAGCAATTGGGAATGCGGGTGATTATATAAATGCGAAAGAAAACCAAGTTGTGTCGCGAGGTGATTTTGTGCGAGCTTCAATCAAAGCTCTGGGTATTCAGACAAGCAAAAGCAAAAGGCAACTTCCTTATCTTAGAATTCCAAAAGCACTCAGGTCATACGTCGAAGTAGCACATGACAGAAGAGCGCTTGATATGTTTGGAAATGATTTACAACTTGCACGCGGTATCACCAGAGGTCAGGCTTTAGTTATTCTTGTTAGAATAAAAAGTTTGAAGAGCAATGATCAAGTGCGATTTCGAGATGTAAGAAAAAATTCACCGGAAGCAGGTGCCATTGCGGTGTCCCAAAAACTTGGATGGATGACTCCACAGAGCAGAAGCCACTTCGGAGTTCGAAGGATGCTAAAGGGAAGCGAAGCAAAACTCTTACTTAGGCGTGTTACAGGTGAAGTTGTTCCCGACAGAGAAGTCCCCGAGAGGCTTCAGCCGATTAGGTCTTCTACATTTGCCCCAACTAAAAAGACAACAAAGACTCAGGTTGAGAATGACAAAAATAAACCGCAATATGTAAAAGTAACTTTGTCTGGAGTTGGGACCGCATCAACATCACGTCTTCCTAAACAGCAGATTTTGGAAACCATATGGCGGTACATCAATGATAATTTTGTTTACAAAGAAAATATCGACCCGGAAAAGGCGGCTTACATGGCCGCCGAAGCACTTGTGAATTCTCTTGGAGACAAGTATTCAACATTCCTGCGCCCTGCAGGAATCAGTAATTTAGAGACTCAAATAAGAGGAACTGTTACAGGAATTGGTGCTCAGGTTGAACAAAAAGATGGGATTCTGACTATTGTCACTCCACTCAGATCCTCACCTGCAGAGGCTGCAGGCCTAAAGCCTAAAGATCAAATAATAAAAGCTGATGGTGTTGATCTGACTACTTTAGGATTTATGGAAGCCGTGGATAGAGTTCGCGGACCAAAGGGTTCAACGGTTCTTTTAACAATCAGGCGAAATGGAAATGAGTTTGAAGTTAAGGTTAAACGCGATGAGATTAAAGTTCCAGAGATTGATATCGCATGGCAGGGGACCATTGCAGTTGTAAAGCTACTGCAGTTTGGAAAAACCACAGAAAATGAGCTAAGAGGTTTGATGGCACAAGTGCAGAGTAAAAATCCTTCCGGCGTCATCTTGGATCTGCGTTCAAATCCTGGGGGACTTCTTAAGGCCGCAAACGTTGTACTTAGTAATTTCCTTCCAAAGGGGACCGATATTGCCAGCATTGTTTCCCGTGACAGAACGCGGGTTGATGCTACAACCGATTCTCCAACAATTCGTCAAAATATTCCTTTGATAATTCTTGTTAACGAAGGGTCAGCTTCTGCCTCTGAAATAGTTGCTGGGGCTCTTCAAGACCACAATCGTGCAACCATCGTTGGTGTAAATACATTCGGCAAGGGGACAGTTCAACAGGTTGTTAGATTCAATGACGAATCCGGACTAAAAGTAACCATTGCAGAATGGCATACTCCTAATGGCAAAAAAATAGATGAGAATGGAATTAGGCCGGACTTGGTTGTTAAGTATACGTCAGAAAGAGATGAGCAGATGCTTAAAGCTCTCGAATTACTCAGGTAGAAATTACATGTTTGAGTAGAACTGCTTCTTCCTGTTCTTCGCTCTGTACTCTTCTCTCTTAACAGCTTTCATTCTGGTGGCTCGCTTGGAGTCACTCTTTCTAAAGGCTTGTCTGGTTCTGAGTAGTTTCATAAGTCCGGTCTTTTGGACCTGCTTTTTGAATCTCTGCATAAGTGCATCATTCGATTCGGAGCCTTTGCGATGTGCGTAGATTGCCATTTGAAGGGAGGGTAAGGAACAAAGGGATGCTTTGCAAGGAAATCGCTTCCGAATATTCGAATATTCGAGTATTCGAAACGGCATTAGACCCAGGTTATACCATTGATAAATTGATGCAAACTCAGTAAACTTACTCAAGTTATGCCCAAGAAGGATGATTACACAGCTAAGCAGATCCAGGTTTTGGAGGGCTTGGAGCCCGTTCGCAAGCGCCCTGGAATGTATATAGGGTCCACGGATTCACGTGGACTTCATCACTGCGTATATGAAATTGTAGACAACTCTATCGACGAAGCTATGGCGGGTAATTGCACTATGGTTACTGTTATTCTTCATGATGATGGCTCGGTTAGTGTAGAAGACAACGGAAGGGGAATTCCTATAGATCCCCATCCAAAGCTTAAAAAGCCTGCACTTGAAGTTGTAATGACAACCCTTCACGCAGGAGGAAAGTTTGGAGGAGATGATAGCGGATACAAAGTGTCCGGCGGACTTCATGGAGTTGGAGCTTCCGTAGTTAATGCACTCAGCGTAAAGATGGTTGCTGAAGTTTATAAAGGGGGAAAGATACATTCTCAGGAATACTCCAAAGGAAAAACCAAGACCAAACTTACAGCCAAAGGTTCGACCAAGAAGACCGGAACAAGGATACAATTCTGGCCTGATTCAGGGATTTTTGATGCGACTATTTTCAGTATGGAGACGTTGATGAATAGAATGAGACAACAGGCATATCTTACTAGAAACGTTACAATCGCAATCTTAGATGAAAGAAAGGAACGTCCCGAAGCAGATCGCGTCCATCCTCGTTTATATCGTTTCCATTTCGAAGGAGGAATATCTGCTTACGTTGCTCATCTTAATGAATCAAAAGAGCGCATAGGAGTTCCGATCTGGTTCGAGAAAGGAACTGATGATGGGTTTGTAGAAGTGGCACTCCAATACACGAAGTCTTTCCAAGAGCTTGTCGTTAGTTTCGCAAACAACATCCACACAACCGAAGGAGGACATCACTTAACAGGATTCAAGGCAGCATTAACCAGAACGATCAATGCTTATGCTCGTTCTCAGAGTTTAATAAAAGAAAAGGATGAAAACCTGTCAGCTGATGATGTGCGTGAAGGGCTTACAGCAGTAATCTCGATCCGCATCAAGGAGCCGCAGTTCGAAGGGCAAACCAAATCCAAACTTGGAAATGCAGAGATGAAAACAGCAGTAGAGACTGTGGTTAATGATAAGTTGGCTGAATACATGGAGGAGCATCCATCTGAAGCCAAAGATATAGTTGCAAAATGTTTGCTCGCATCCCGTGCAAGGCTTGCAGCTAGGGCTGCCCGCGATAGCGTAATCCGAAAGGGTGCTCTGGAAGGAATGACTCTTCCGGGCAAGCTCGCAGACTGCCAATCAAAAGATCCTGCTGACTCGGAACTGTTTATTGTTGAGGGAGATTCCGCTGGTGGTTCCGCTAAGCAGGGAAGAAATCCGCGATTCCAGGCAATACTTCCTCTCAGAGGAAAAATTCTTAATGTTGAGCAGGCGAGATTGGATAAGATGCTTGCAAATAATGAAATCAAATCGTTGATAATTGCATTGGGAATTGGCATCGGAGATGTTAAAGATTTAACCAAGCTTAGATACGATCGAATTGTAATAATGACAGACGCGGATGTGGATGGAGCTCACATTAGAACTCTTTTGCTGACCCTCTTTTACAGGTACTTCCCGGAAGTAATCGAAGCTGGTCATTTGTATATTGCTCAGCCTCCTCTGTACAAGATTAGCAAAGGCAAAGACGAAAGGTATGTGTTCGATGACGATGAGAAAAAGAATTTGATGACTGAGTGGGGGGTAAATCTGGAAGAGGCAGTAGAATCAGAGGAAGAAGAAGCATCAGACGATGATGAAATGCAGGAATTGATGTCAGACCAAGAAGCATCCGAGGAAGAGTCGACAAAGAAATCTCCTAGAGTGCACATACAGCGATACAAAGGTTTGGGAGAAATGAATGCGGAACAGTTGTGGGATACTACAATGGATCCGGATCACAGAATTATGCTCAGAGTAACTATGGAAGATGCCGAGCAAGCCGACTTAACTTTTTCAACACTTATGGGATCAGAGGTTGCTCCAAGACGTAAATTTATTCAGACGCATGCGAAGGGGGTTAAAAACCTAGACATATAGAATGAACAATTGACAATGGACAATTGACAATTCTAAAGCGGCGCGAAGTTTGTTTTCGCTTGCGTTAATTGTTAATTGTCAATTGTTAATTGTCAATTAGCTTAGTCTTCATCCACCTCTACAAACTTGTCTCTGAGAGTGTATGTGTCGAGGTTTTTTTCTCCAATAAATTTAAGGATGGTTGGAATTGCATCTTTGAATTTAATCTCTTGCTGTTTCCCAGCTTCCATATCTTTAACAATAATTGTTCCGCTTTTTACTTCCATCTTACCCAGAAGCAAGGTGTAACGTGCTCCGAATTTGTCTGCGAGTCTCATCTGGCTCTTTAAGCTTGCTTCACCCAGAGCTCCTAGAGTGTGAACTCCTCTATCGCGAAGATCAGAAATCAGAGTAAGACATTTCTTCTTGGCTTCCGGTCCCAACTGTGCCACAAAAACATCAACCTGATCTTTGAATGGAGCTTTAACTCCAGCTTCCTTCATATGCCATATCATGCGCTCCATACCTCCGGCAAATCCAACGCCAGGAGTAGGACGCCCTCCCAAAAGCTCAATAAGCCCATCGTATCGACCGCCACCTCCAACTGCATTCTGCGCACCCGTAGATTCATCACAGAATTCGAATACTGTTTGTGTGTAATAATCAAGACCGCGCACGAGAGTATTGTTCTCTTCATAAGAAATCTCGAGAGCATCGAGATATTCAAGAAGAGTTGAGTGAAACTCTTTACTTTCATCATCAATGAATTGATCCATTGTTGGTGCGCTCTTTAAAATTATTTGAGTATCTTCTTCTTTGGAATCCAAGAGTCTCATTGGATTAGTTTTCAACCGTTGTTGATCTAATTCCGGTAAATTTCTCTCCTTGCCTATGAAAAAGTCTTTAATTGCTTCGGTATAAGCTTGACGGTTTTCAGTTGTACCTATGTTATTAATCTGAAGATTCAGTCGATCTCTAATTTTGAGGTCAGCAAGTATTTTTGAAATTACAAGAATCAGCTGTGCATCAATGCTTGGATCTTTGAGTCCAATTACTTCCATATCGAATTGATGGAATTGTCGATATCTTCCTTTTTGGGGTCTGTCGTATCGGAAGCATGGGCCAATGGAATAAAATTCTACTGGTTGTGGAAACTGATGCATCCCATGTTCAATATAAGACCGACAAATACCAGCAGTAAACTCTGGTCTTAGGGCGAACTTCGCTGAACCCTCGTCATTTTTCTTTCCACTTATCATGAACAATTCTTTTTCGACTATGTCGGTGTGCTCTCCTATTCCACGTTCAAAGATTGCTTTATTTTCGAACA
This sequence comes from Candidatus Peribacteraceae bacterium, assembly GCA_030750465.1. Taxonomy (GTDB): domain Bacteria; phylum Patescibacteriota; class Gracilibacteria; order Peribacterales; family Peribacteraceae; genus UBA2144. The sequence goes on along the minus strand of JASMHZ010000005.1, from coordinate 31,313 downwards.
TCGGAGTTTCTATCCTTTTATAACCCGCTTGCCTCGCGCGATGCCTAACGGCCTTTTTTATATACGTCATGTACTGATGATCCTCTGGAAGGACATCGTGTGTACCCTTTGGTGTGCGGAACATTGGTTGGGACATTCGAAAAAAAATGGTACACGCTTTCAGTCTTCTTGCCAAGGGGGTTTGGCAAGTTGATAATAGTGCCATGAAACATCATCTTTTTATTGCTCTGACGCTGGCTATAGCTTTTCTAGCAATTCTTACAACATATTTTCCATATGTTCAGTTTTCTAATGATATTGATGTGTTCGAGAAAATTGCGGGGTCAGTTGGTACAAGTGAATATCCGCCACTGGCTTCCTCATTATTCTATGCTCTTAGCTTGCCAGGTTTCTCCTTCGAAACAGCTTGGCTCATATTCTTGGGGCTAATGATGATTGGAGCGGCACTGTATGCTTACAGATTTTGTAAAACCGAAGATGCTTCAATTCTGATCATTGCAACTTTTGTATCCATTTATTTGATTGGAGTTCACTACTCAGTCGCGCGCTTTGATATTGTTGTAATGCTTCTGATCTTTATGTCGTGGAGAGCTAGCTTGAATGATAGATGGAAAGACAGCGGATTCTTTTTGATACTTGCATCCGCACTTAAACTGACTCCGATTGTACTTCTTCCACTTCTTTATATTCTCGCACCAAAGAATGCCCAGAAAAGATTAAGTTACGGTGTTTTTGTTGGAATTGTTGTTTCGGTTCTTATTCCAATATTTACATTGGGGATAAGTCAGTCAACTGAGAATGTGAAGTACATGCTCAAGTACCATTCCGAAAGGGGAGTGGGAATTGATAGTACTTGGTCAGGCATACACATGCTTGCTAAAAACTTGAACGGAGAAAAAGTTGAGACTGCACTTCATCATGTTGCGCATCATAATGCAGAACTTGGTAATTCAGTTACATTTGCCTCAACTATTATTCTTATTTTGGGACTCCTTGCAATTTATTATTTCGCTTGGAAGAAGAGGTCAGAAAAATCTGCAGTTTGGATTCCACTTACGATGATGTGGATAGTTTTTGCAAGTCCGATACTATCCCCGCAGTTTGTAATGTGGTTTTATCCGATCTTGATAATAATTGTCATTGATACTCTCAGAAATCGTCAGACCAGCATATTCACCTTGGGCCTGATTATAAGTTTGGTTCTAATGGGAGTGGCGAGACAGTGGCTAGGGCCTCTTTATTACGACAAGCTGCTAGCTCAGGAGGGACTCAAGTTTACTTTGATATTGAACTTGAGGAATCTGATGATTTTGGTTGGAGGGGTTTTGCTGGTGTTTGATGGAAATAAGAGGAGGGAGGCTTTTTAAGCTAAAGTAAGATAGGAATAGAAATAGTTTATATGGTCGATATTTTCCTTTAATATGTGTGCATCGTGGCGGGAGTAGCTCAGTTGGTTAGAGCGGCCGGTTGTGGTCCGGCAGGTCGTGGGTTCAAAACCCATCTCTCGCCCCACTCTACTACGCAAGCTTCGTAGAGTGCGTCTCGGGTTGTGTGATCTTCGAAGCTTGCGAAGAAGATCTATCTCTCGCCCCAGAAATAAACTTCTTAGAATAGCTCAGTTGGTTAGAGCGGCTCGGGTCAGAGTCCGGCAGGTCTTAGGGTTGCCAACCCATCTCTCGCCCCATTGCAAGATATAATATTATTTGGTATAATATACACATATATACCAAATCATATTATGAGAGAACAACTACCTGGCTACGATACAAAATACCGCTCTACAGGAGTAAATCCTGAAGTTGATAAAGCTGTCGATAAGCTCAATGATGTGCTTAAAGGTCACGATGGAGGCATTTCTTGTCTAGATGACGAAGGAAATACAGTAAGTGAGTATACTGACGACGTTGTTCTTGAATTGCCTGATGATTTGCCACCCGAGATTGCAACTGAAGCAAGAGCTGCGGCTTTAGGTGTATTACAGGCAATGCACAAGCATCCGAGTAAGTAGATTTAGATATCATACTGAAGTAGGTTTATTTGTGTGCTGGTTTCTACCCAAGAAATTAATGGGCAAGTTGAAGCTGAACAAAAAGTAACCTAAGCCATCGCTATCCCCAGAAAATAATTCTTAAACATAAAACCTCGTCCCAATCTCGTGGTTAAGCAGTTGATGAATGGCGTTTTCAACAGATCCATTACCGATATTCACATCAACTCCTGCAATTGCAAGGCGCTCGGACACTTCACATTTAGATCCCATGTGATTATCGGATTCTCCTTTTTGCACAATATACTTTGACCAGTCATCTACTCCGGCATGCACTTCGCGAATTAATTGCGCTTGTTCTTCTTCAGGATCTCTGTCATATAGGCCGTCCACATCCGTTAAGAATACAACCCTAGTGGCTCCCACAGTTTCTGCGATCAGTCCTGCGATATGGTCATTGTCATAATCGATAGCACCATGTGTTACAAAGTCATTTCCATTAACAATAGGAACTATAGCCTGTTTGGTAGCTGTTTCGATCGCATGAATTTCTTCGAGTGCACGTTGCATGTTCTCGGTTCCTTCTCCGTTTTCAAAATCTCCTTCTTTCACAAGTCCCTGAGCACACATTATTTTATGTCGCCTGAAGTGGTGCATCCATTCATCCATGAGCATTGTTTGCCCGATGCTGGAAAGCCCTTGTTTCATATCGTTAACGCCTTCATCCACTCCGTCAGGTAATAATGATCTGCCGGCTCCTACAGCTCCGGAAGAGACAAGTATGACTCTTTTGCCTTGCTCCCGCAGTTCAGAAATTTGTTTGGCAATACGGGCCATAACCACGCCGTTCAAGTGGCTGTTTTCGGTAACGGTGTCCGTTCCGACTTTAATTACAATGATTTCATTATCAGATTCCATGAGAATATTTAGTTACATATATAAAAAAACAACCTCCTTTGCGTGAGGTTGGAAATGAAGTTCAAGAAAAACTTACATACGCAACCTCGCTCCAGGTGGTGGAGTAATTAGGTTTACCTGCGACTTGAAAGTGTCACACTGCATATGTGCAGAGATAATAACCTAGGATTCCTGGAAGTCAAACAACTTTAAGCGTTTTGTGGAGGCGGTTGATTGTTTTTAGGAGGAGGCTGATTATTCTGATTCTGAGGAGGCCTGGGCCCATTATTGCCATTCTTTCTACTCTTGTTTCGATTATTACGGTTTCTTCCGTTGTTATTATTCCCATTATCCTTTTTGGGTTGATTTTGATTTTCGGACTTTTGCTTACTGATTCCTTCTGCTTTTAAGTACGCAACAGTGCTATCGTCGTTTTTCTTTGGTTCAGAAGTAGGTGCGCCTGCCTGCCGGTCAGGCAGGGGTGTTGGTTCCCCACTTCGCTCTTCGAGCTTCGCGGGGCTCGCGGGTGTGGGTGAGGCGTTGTTATTAGATTTTAGCCAATCTGGCATCGGCCCTTCCCCCTTCGCAATATCGGAGTCGTTCCCTGATTTCTTGGGGGCTTCACCTCGAGAATTCTTGTCTACGGGGGACAGGTCTGGTCCACTATTTTCTGGTACTTTGTCTTGTGCTGGCTCTTGAGGTTTAGGTGAGGGTGCGGGCGTGGGTGAGGGTGTTGGTTCAGGCGAGCTTACTGCAGGAGCAGTTGTGGAAGGCTGAAGCCAGTCGGGTGTTTTTCCTTGTGGTTGTGGTGTGCCTGCCTGCCGCTCAGGCAGGGGAGAGGGCGTGGGTGAAGGTGAAGGCGTGGGTGAAGGTGTTGGTGCAGGCTTTGTACCCTGTGGGGCATCTTCGACAGGTGCACTAGCAGATGGCTGCCCTGCACCAGTCGCTTGAGCTCCGGCGCTGGGTTGCAGCCAAGATGGAACCGGGCCTTTGTCCTTTTTGGGAGGAGGTACAGAGGCTGGTTTACCCTGTGGAGCATCTTCGACGGGTTTGGACTTAGGCTTTGGTTCGGGTGCGGGCTGCGCCTTTGGCGCAGGCTGCGACTCAGGAGTCGCAGCTACAGCTTCGTCTTTGGATTCTTTTATCTCCTTTACCTCTTTTTCATCTTTTCTAGTGTCAACAACTTCAGCTTCTTCAATCTTCTTTGGTTCTTTGGTTTCAGAAGGCTCTTCATCTTTTATCTCCATAACATCCGCCTTATCTTTCTCTGTACCCTTGCCAGAGAGCTTCTCTTCGGCTTTTGCCAACTTATCTTCTATTGAAGGACCGCGTTTTGCAACTTTGGATATTCCAAATACTATTCCGCCTCCTATCAAAAGAGCCAGAAGTCCAATTCCAAGTATCTTTAGTAACAGTTTAACTAAGCCTCCAATGTTCGAAGACTTATCTTTTTTCTTATCTTCATCGTCATTATCAATATGCGGTTTAACAGAGAAGTCTGCCTTAACAGTTTTCGAAGCTTCCTTTAGCACCTTGCCACTGCGAATCTCAATAATCTCTGCGTTAACACGAAAACTTCCAGTTTGTGTGTAAGTGTGGACAGGTTTGTCCAAAAGACTTTGTATTCCGTCTCCAAAATCCCATTTTGTTACAATTGGCATATTGAATTTTTCTTCTATATGAAAGGCGAAGCGCCCCTTGGATAAATCTTCTGCAACTATTGCGCTTTTTTCAATCTCCTGTCTTTGCATCAGTTCTTCCGATCTCTTGTCCATTACAAATACCGTTTGTTTTTGAGTTATTCCTTGAGCATTTTTTGTCGATAGCGTAAGAGTGTGAGTTCCCGAAGGGTTCGAGAACCAAAGTGCGATAGGAGTTCCTTTTTTAGAGAAATAAGTACCGTTTGCTCCATTATCGTTTAACGCATTGCCATCTCCATTTTGGTCGATCGTTGCGTCCAGGTCCAAAACGATGGTTCTTTCTATTGTCTGCAATGGAGAAAGCAAAACTACTGCTGCATTTGAATTTATAATGATGTGGCCGGAGTCATTCGGACGGGGATAAACAGTAGCGATTGTTTCTTTCTGGTTTGGGATTTGCTTCTTGGGAGGTTTTTCTGGAATGTTGATTCTAATGCTTACTCTGTTCCTATTAGAGTCATCGCCTTCTTTTAATTCAGAATCCAGTTTATAAGTACCGGATTCTATGAACCTGGTCCTAAAAAGTTTGACCGTCTTGGCTTCCACAAATGTTCCATCTCTGGAAAGAACCCAGCTTGTTTTTGGTTTTTGCAGAGAGTGAACCGGAACCACCTCCAGAATCGATCCACGCTTTATAGTAAATTTCCCGGAAGATGAAGTAAGTTGAGCTGTAATTGCACTACCTGTCGTGAAGGTCACTAGGATTGCCAGTCCTGCGATAACCAAGGTTCGATAATGATTTGTTTGTTTTATGGGCATTTTATTTTTATTTATCAACAGCTGTTGTAACTAATATAACAAAAGCTTCCGCAATTGCTATCACGATTATTCCTATGATCGCATATAGAATTATCTTCTTTGTTTTTTCGCGAGATTCATCGCTACCCATTCCCACAATTAAAATTATTCCAGCTATAACAATGACAACTGTTGCCGCTAGGGCTACGAATAAAAGAACTTGCTGAACTATATCGCGAATTTTGTCGCGCACCGTATCTCCGTCACCCCCGCCGTAGTCGTCTATGCCGCCAATTTCAGATGCATCTCCGAGGGCATCTGCATAAGCAATAGGAATTAGATTATCGAAAGCCACATCAACAACTGACTGTACAGGCAATATGCAAATTACTCCTGTGCAAACAAAAGCTAGAAGTAATGCTTTTGTAAATTTTTGTTTTAGATTTTTTGCTGTCATGATTAGACAAGGGATTTAATAAGGTTGACGAATAGTTTGGAGAGAATAATTACCAGTAGGCCAACTGAGACATAAATAATAATCTTCTTCGCTGTTTCGCGTGAACTATCTGATCCCATTCCAAGAATTAGATAAAAGCCTGCAATAATGATTACAGTTACTGCAAGCAATGAGACAAACAGCAATGCCTGATCAACAATATTTCCGATTAACGACTTTAAACTAACATCGCTAACTCCTGTGCCAGAGGCTGCACTTACTCCTGCTTTTACTCCTCCTCCAGAATAGACTTGAGCCAAAGCGCTTCCGGCCTTAATAAGCCAAAACGAAGCTGTTAAAGTGGCGGTTTGCCAAGGACGAAGAATTAGACTCATTTCAACATATTCTATCACAATAAATCCATTTTAACTAGTTCCATTAAACCGATTTTAGCTTATAGCTTTTAGCTTAATTAGCTTCTTCTGGTGTCTCTAATACACAAGGAAAATCGAAAGCTAATGAAGCTACAAGCTAATAAAGCTATAATGTTGTTATGCGTCCCACTTCTCCAAACCAAATCCTCAAGTTATCTAATACTAAGTCCTATTTGGTCACTAATCCAACAAATATTGAATATTTGACAGGTATTAAAATGAGCTCTGGGGTGCTACTTGTAACTTCACGTTCATATGATCTTTTTGCAGATGGGAGATACAAGGAAATAGCGGATAAAAAAGCTGATTCGATTATCAAGGTTCACTTGCCGGAAAAGATGGGATCGGCACTTAAAAAGCTTGATGAAACTGGATTTGAATCTGAGCATGTTACAGTCGAACAATTGCGCAGATTGAAACGGAAAAACAAGAATACAAAATTTGTACAAAAGAAGGGAATAATTGAGCATTTCAGAAGACAGAAAGGCCCTGATGAAATAAGGAAATTCAAACGATCACAGCGCATTACGGAGGAGCTTCTGAGGAGAGTTCCATTGGCGCTTAAATCCCGTCCCACAGAGAAACAGTTAGCTTGGAAATTTGAGGAATGGGCGCGTGAACTTGGCGCTGAAGAATTAGCTTTCGAGCCAATTGTTGCCTTCGGTACGCACTCGAGTTGTCCGCATCATCATGCTACGGATCGGAAACTTAAAAAAGGTCATATAGTACAAATTGATGTTGGATCAAAGTACAAAGGTTATTGCTCTGACCAAAGCCAAGTATTTTTCACAAGTCGGCTAACGAGTCTTCAGCAAAAAGTTTTGGATGCAGTATCCGAAGCAAAACAAAAAGCTATTGAGTCAGTAAGGTCAGGAATCACTAATCATAAGCTGGATAAAATTGCTCGCGACATTCTTTCTGAATATGAACTTGAAGAGTACTGCACACATTCGCTTGGGCATGGAGTGGGATTGGACATTCATGAGGGAATATCATTAAGTCAACATGGTAGTTCGACTAAACTGTTACCAAACGAAATTATTACCATAGAACCTGGCGTGTATCTTCCCGGGAAGTTTGGTATTCGATTGGAAGAGGAGATAATAGTGAGATGACAATCAACAATCGACACGTCACGCTTACTTGTGGTGAACTCAGCCGAACCACGCGTGACTGTCAACAGTCAACTTAGTGAACAATGTTGATTGTCGATTGTTGAGAGGCGCCAGAGGCGCCGTGTTGATTGTCGAACTAGAGTCCCAATGCCATTTCAACAAACTTAACTATTGCCGTAGCAAGCAAAATAACGATCAGCCCAATGATCGCATAGATAATTGTTTTCTTGGATTTTTCTATTTGCTCCTGTTCGCCTTGCGAGACCACAAGGCGCACGCCTGCAATTACAATTACTACGACTGCGATAAGCGCCATAAAGAGAAGAACTTCTTTTACAAGCTTAATTATTGTCTGGCGTAAATCAGTTGAGCCTCCAATTCCAGGTTCACCCAAATCGAGAGCGATTGCGCTGGAGGTTGAGGCAAGGAAAAAATATGTCCCTATAAGTGTTTTAGATATAAATTTAGTCATGAGAAGAGGTGGGTCAGGATCATTGTCTATGATTATGTGTATCAAATGCAAGTTTCATGATAACTTTACTGGACAATAATTCTTGATAATAAAAAGCAGGACATTTGTCACTTCTTACAGAAAGAGACGAAACGGCTTTTGTGGTATAATTATCCGATAATATGAACAAAAAAAAGCAAAAAGTACCACGGCACATTTTGGGATTAGTAGCGCTGATTTCTTTCGCGGCTCCTGCAGATATTTTTAGCCAGGAAAATCTTTTGAAAGGCACGCAAGCTTTTGAGCAGGAGTTTATTATTACTGCATACTATTCTCCCGTTCCCGGACAATGTTGCTATGTTAAGGGTGGATTAAAAGCTGACAAGATATTGAACGGCGAGGGGCTTACCTCATCTGATGGAACGAAAGTTTTCCCGGGAATGCTAGCAGCGCCTGCGAGTTATGCTTTTGGAACTCGCGTTCGTCTACCGGGTTTGGGAGTCTTGGAAGTTCATGACAGAGGAGGGGCAATTAAAGATCTCGGAAACGGTGTGCATCGTTTGGATATTTGGGTAGGGCATGGAGAAGAGGGATTGGCGCGTGCACTTTCATTCGGAGTGCAGAGAATTACAGGAACTGTGTATCCTCTGGCATCACGCAAGCCCGATTTAAAGTTTGCTTTCGAAAACATTCCAACGTTCTATGAACGCCTTAATCTTTATATGCCGGAAGGAGGAAACTTCCTTGCCGTTCGTCCAAAGTTAGATGACAGTGGACCTTCTGTCAGACGAATGCAGGAGTACTTAAAGAAGCTTGGATACTTCAGACGCAGTACGACTAATTACTTTGGAAGAGATACGGAAAGATCGCTCATGGCATTCATCAGAGACTTCAGGTTGAATGAGCCCTCCGATCAACTGACAGAACGCACTGCTGCATTTATTCTTGCGGCTGTCCAAAGAAAAGAGGCGCGAGATCCGGTTGGAGGATTTGTGGACAAGACGTCGGCGCCTAGTACGGTAATGGAGGCGCAAAGAATTCTCAGATTTTTGGGATACTGGGACGGCAAAACTGACGGCGAATACTCGGACAAACTTGCTTCATCAATCCTTAAATTCCAACAAGAAAACTTTCTGGTTGGAACAGCCCAGGATCCGGGAGCTGGAAGAATTGGCCCTATAACTCTCAGGCGCTTGCTAGGAGAATGGAACAGACTTTTGGTTGTCGATCGAGTTGATAAGCTTCTGGATCGACAAAAAATCGAGGAAGTCCTGGCAAATCGAGGAGAAGTATTTGAACGATTCTTGGGAGAAGGAGAAGGCTGGTCAGAAGTTCGCAGACTTCAGGAACGTCTGGCTGCAGAAGGATTTTTCCCGCCCGATCGCATAAGTGGTTACTTTGGACCGCTTACAAAGGAAGCAGTCAGAAAATATCAAATTTCTCGCGGACTGATTACATCAGACGATGATACCGGCGCGGGATATGTTGGACCAAAAACTTTGCATACTCTAAAAAAAGAAAAAGTCAGATCAACTTTGCGAAGAGTTAGAGGAGAAGGTTGGAGAGTCTTATAATGGCTTATTAGCTTTTAGCTTCTAGCTTCATTAGCTTTTTACTGTGGTAACTTTGAATAACAATTAGCAGAAGCTAATGAAGCTAGAAGCTAATGAAGCTAGAGATCGTGTCAATTGATAATTGTTAGCTGGGCCTTCAGTCTACTTATCCATGCCCAGAATAATTCTGTTCATTGTTACGCTTGCTATACCCGCTTCTGTTTTCGCAGAAGAAGGTTACATTTCTCGTCGTGAAGGATTCCTTATTATTTGGAACAGCATACAACGCTCAGCTTTTGAACCGAGGGAATCCGTATTCAGAGACATCCAGAAAGATGATTATGGTTATACGGAAATAACTTATGCGACAACGCGGGGGATTATTGATGAAGCAAAAAAATTTGATCCGGATTCTCCACTAAACATGGAAGATGCGCTTTTGTGGCTCTTTAGATCCAGAAATGTTCGTGAAGATTTGTTTTTAATGGGCAGAGATAACATTGCAGGAATGCTTGCTGAGTGCCCAATAATTGAATATAAAGATGACTTCAGCAATCTGCATATAACCCAGAGCGATGTTATAAAACTTGCGCGCAAATTGGATTCGAAGCTGATGGAGCAAGTCCACTTGGTAAGCTACTACGCAGATGATTTTCATGGAAATGGAACCGCGTTTGGGGAAACGTTCGATATGCACGATATAACTGCGGCTCATAGAACACTGCCTCACAATACTCTGGTCAAAGTAACTAATGTGGATAATAGAAAGAGCGTAACAGTTAGGATCAATGACAGAGGCCCTTATGTCGACGGCAGGAATATGGATTTGAGCCTGGCTGCATTCAGAGAGATTGCACCGCTCGGGCAAGGCGTGGTCAGTGCTACTTTCCAAAGACTCGGTGATAATTCGTATGTGGACAAATGTGTTCAGGAAACAAGAAGATTCCAGAAAAGAATCACAAAACAGGTTCGTTTTCACAGAGGTGTTCCACATACCTGGACTGTAGGCAAACAGGTTTCTCTTGGTGCCAATAAGTTTTTTGTAGTAAGAGGAATCAAGTATCCGGATGGCTTTTTTGTCAGAATGCAGGATTTTGTAGGTCCTAAGGAAAGATTTCACTTTACACCTTCAAAGATTGGGGAATACAAAATTTTTGTAGGAACCAAAGAAGGAAGAATCAGAGAGATGAGGATGATAGTTGGAGATTGCAATAATTGAAGTAGCCAATAGTTGTTGTTCAAGGTCAAGCCCTATCAGGAATAGCGATTTTCTGCTACAATGTAAGGATTGTATGATTATATTAACCCTCCCTTATAGCTTAAGTGTTTAACTTCCTAAGGTACGCATTCTGGCCTTGTATATGGATATTCGTCGTCGTTGTAATAACAGCGATAAATCCGGGTTCTTGGGTGTTGATGGGTGAGTTCATAATGGAACATCCTGTAGGTTTCACAATTACTATTCTTTCAGTTTATATTTTCTATAGACTGTTTAGATATGCGGGGCGTTTCTATTATGAATGGTATAAATCAAAGAAGCTGATAACTCTCAAGGTCATTCTCCCGCGAGGAGACAGCAAGATAGATCAGGAAAAGAGGACCGAGAAAGACTTCAGGGAAAAGATAGCGATTATGGAACAGCTGTTCCGGGCTCTTTGGGAAGTTAGAAATTTAAACTTCCAGCAGATGATTCACTTTTGGTTTTTCCGTCACATCATAATGAGTTTCGAGATGTTTCTGGAAAAAAACCAATTGATGTTTTTTGTGGTAACGCAGCCAAGTCTTGCTTCGATAGTTGAGAAACAAGTTACCTCCTACTATCCGAATGCAGAAGTTACTCCGGAAGAAACGCCAGATATATGCCCGAAAGGATCAGCTTTGATGGGCTACCACATGACGTTCAGTAGAGACTACTATTATCCAATCAGGTGCTACACCGAAATGCAGGATGATCCTTTGAATGGAATTGCAAACGTTCTAAGCAAGCTCAAAGAAGAAGAAAAAGCGGCAGTTCAGGTCGTGCTGACTCCGTCCTTCTCTAACAGATGGGCATATAAAGCAAGGCAGTATGCAACCAAAAAGTTCAAAGGCGAAAAAGAGAAGTGGGGAAGTGGTATTCCAATTATTGGGCCGATCTTGGGACTTCTTGGCGGAGTTGCAAAAGTTGCATCTACAGATGCTCCTGGTGCTTCCAGCGGGGACAGTTATGTGCGAATGCTTCAGCCGGAAGAAGAGCTCTACAAGCGAATGGGAGAAAAGGCAGGTATGAACTTCTACCACGCATCGATCAGAATTCTTGCATCAAGTGAAACATATGATCGTTCCATGGAAATAACCAATAACATGCAGGTAGCGTTCAATGCGTATAAGGATCTTTATGGAAATTATCTCGAAAATAAGAGGATGTTCATACCATTCATGCCTCTTAAGTGGAATGCATGGTTTTTCCACAGGTTGTGGAAGCACAGAATTGGAGGATATTTTTCCAATGAGTGTTTGATGGGAGGGAAAGAGTTGGCAGGCCTTTTTCACTTCCCGGATAGCAGGTACAACAAGATCCCAATTATTCAGTGGAGTACATACAAAGTCTTGCCTCCTCCACCATCTGTTCCAAAAGAAGGAGTTGTTCTTGGAATTAACAAGTATCGCGGAGTCGAAACCAATATCAGGTTCCTTCCGAAAGACAGAACGCGTCATCATTATGTAATAGGAAAATCTGGTTCAGGTAAATCAACGTTGCTTTCGTACATGTCACGACAAGATATTGCGAACGGAGATGGGGTTTGCATGGTTGATCCTCATGGCGATCTGATTGAAGATGCTTTGGCACATTCTCCAAAGGAGCGAGCCAAAGACATTGTAGTCTTTAATCCTGCAGACGCTAACAGGCCGATGGGACTTAATTTGCTTGAAGTAAAATCCGAAGAAGAAAAAGACCGAGCATCTTTGGATGCTATGCAAATCTTCATCAAACTGTTTGGTAATGAAATATTCGGACCTCGAATCCAGCACTATTTCCGAAACGGGTGTCTTACTTTGATGGATGATGAAGAAGAGGGGGCAACGATTCTGGATGTCCCTCGTATGTTTGTAGATGAAGAGTTCCAGAAATATAAAGTAGCCAAATGCAGAAATAAGGTTGTCCGAAGTTTCTGGGAACATGAAATGGCAAAAACGGGTCAGCGCGAGAAAGAAGAAATGATTCCATACTTCAGCTCGAAGTTCGGACCGTTCATCACAAACACAACGATGAGAAATATAATCGGCCAACCAAAGAGCGCGTTCAATATTCGTGAGATTATGGATAATAAGAAAGTATTGCTTGTGAACTTGAGCAAAGGAAAAATCGGGGATACAAATGCCCAGTTACTCGGACTTATTTTTGTTAACAAGATTAATATGGCGGCTCTTTCACGCGCTGACATACCACGAGAAGAAAGACAACGTTTCTATCTTTATGTTGATGAGTTCCAAAACTTCGTGACAGATGCATTCGTTACAATACTTTCCGAAGCCCGAAAGTATGAACTTGCCCTTATTATGGCTCACCAGTACATAGGACAATTGGTCGGGAAAACTTCCGGCTACGGAGACTCGAGTACGCAAATGAGGGATGCAATCTTTGGTAACGTTGGAACTATAATGAGCTTCAAGATTGGTGCAGAAGACTCAGAGTACATGGCGAAGGAATATGCTCCGGTTCTTTCCGAGCAGGATGTTATTGGAATTCCAAACTTCTCGGCTTATACCAAGCTTAATATCAACAATGTCCAGTCCCGTCCGTTTTCATTGACAACAATCTACGATGAGTCAGATCGAAATGAAAAACTGGCAAAGCTTATTAAGGAATACAGCAGAATGAAGTATGGGCGAAAGAAGGTATTCGTTGATCAGGAGATCGAGGATAGGATTGGAATAGGTGGTTAATAAAAAAAGTGGGTAGTGAGTAGTGTGTAGTGGAAAATTAGGTTATGCTTTAGTCTACCAACTACCCACTACTCACTATTATTACCTATTTCAACTAATTGCTATGGTCTCATTATCCCAAGCCAGAGATATGTTCAAGCTCCAGAAGCAGGCAAAGAAAATGAAGAAGGAGCTTAAAAAAATTCAGGTAGAAGCAGAAGCTCAGGGCGTAAAAGTCGTCGTAACTGCGGAACAAGAGATAGTTTCTATTACGATTGGAAATGATGTACCAAGAGAAAAGATTCCTGAATTACTCAAAGACGCTCTAAATCGAGCATTGAATAAGGCGCAAGTAGTTGCTTCCGAAAAGATGCAGGGGATTATGGGAGATATGGGGATGCCGACCGAGGCGGGACTTAGAGGGATGAGTGAATAACGATTGACAATTGACAATTGACAATTGACAATAAGGCCTCTTAGCAATTCTCAGGTTATGAAAAAATTATTGATCATCATTCTTTTTGTTTGTGTCGGAGCTTTTGCCTGGTACAAGCTATCACTTAGTCCTGTCAATTCAAATAGCGATGATAGGAAGGCTGTAAAGATAGAATCTGGAATGTCTGTCAGATCTATTTCTGAACATTTGGACAAACTGGAACTCATCAGGTCAAAGAGAGCGTTTATGATATTTACAAAATTGCACGGAGTTGAGAAAAATCTGGAAGCGGGAAAATTTGTAATAAGGCCATCTATGAATGTTGCGGAGATTGTGGAAGTTTTGCAGGACGGAAGGGCAGAGGAGATGATAGTAACAATTCCTGAAGGGTTTACGGTCAAAGACATAGATGAACTTCTTACAGAAAAGGGGATTATTGAAGGAGGAGAAATAATTGCGTGTGCCAGCGACTGCGACTTCGAGACGTTTGAATTTCTGCCGTCCGGCCAGGGTCAAGCAAAGAGGGGAGGAAGGCTGGAGGGGTATTTGTTTCCGGAGACATATTACATAGACGTGGAAGATTTCGTTTCTAAGTTTTTTATTGAGCGTATGCTTACGACTTTCAGGCGAAGGGTATTGGAAGCGTTTCCGAAGCAATTCGAGGATCCCAAGCATAGTCTTCATCAAGTAATATCAATGGCTTCATTAATAGAAGAAGAGGCTTTATCCGATGATGAGCGCTCTGTTATCTCCGGAATATTATGGAAGCGGTTCGATGCAGGAATGGGATTGGGGGTTGATGCCACAGTTAGATACATAATAGATAAGCCGACCGGCGCGATTACTGTTGCTGATCTTAATACGAATTCTCCTTACAACACCCGCAAGTTCAAAGGCCTTCCGCCGGGGCCTATCGCCAGTCCGGGGGAGAAAAGTATGCGTGCTGCGCTTTTCCCGAAAGACTCAGAGTATTGGTATTACCTTCATGGAAACGATGGGAAGATTCATTATGCCAAGACAAATAATGAGCATAATTTGAATAGGATTGATTATATTAAATAAAAGGAAATAAAGGATATAAAGGAGATAAAGGATTATCTTTTATATCATTTATATCCTTTAAATCATAAATTAAGAAGAATTGCTCCGGCCACCACAATGACACACGAAGTCACGAGCCTTAAAATCGACTGATCCTTCTCCTTAAAAATCAAATAACCTCCAAGTGCAGTCAGAAGTATAGAAGTTCTCTTGATAGCAATTACATGCGGTGCGGGACCGAGAGCGAGAGCCAAGAAAATCAAAATCGCTTGTGCAAAGACTACGAAAGAAAAAGTGCTCACAAGCAAAATATTTCTCTTGGTCCAATTAACTTGCTTCCAGTCTTTTCTTGCAGAAACCAAAACTAGAAAAGAAAACGAACCTGTTTCCCCAATGGCCAATATTGCAATTGGGTGAGGGAACAGCGAGATTACCTCTTTTAATATAGAGGCGTTAATACCCATGATAATAACCGCAAGGATTGATAGCCAAAGCCATGTTGTTTTCCATGTATGCCATCTGTTGTGATACAAGAACAGGAGTCCGGATGTGATTATTACTATTCCAAGAATATGAATTTGCTCAAATGATCTTGAAAACAGAACGACGGCAGTTAAAAGTGTTGCAATTGTAGAAAGTGCCGATAGGGGATTGATCACAGTTACATCTATCCTTTGGCAGGCATGCGTAAGCACCCAGGCCGAAAGAGGCAGCAAAACCCATGGAAGTATTAGATATGCATACCACCACCATTGATCCCACGGAAACTCGACGAATGGCAGGAAGCAAAGAAGTAGTACTGGCCCCCAGCAACAGTTAAGAGCTGTTACTACAGATGACGGCAGTCCTTTGCTGGCTCTTGCAAAGAGCCACATAGATGAGTACAGGACTGCCGATCCTAGGGCTAGTGGAAACCACATTGGATGCAGTTTAGGGTTGTGTGGATATTTTGGCTAGTTTTAGAGATAGTTGAAAGAAGCAGAAGAAACATAGGAACCAGAAGAACCAGAAGAGTAATAACGATAAATCCTCTGAAACCTCTGTTTCCCCTGATTCTTCTGTTTCTTTGGTAATTTGGTCAATATTGTCCAATCACTCATTATATGGTATAATATTAGTAATGAAGTATCCAACATTCTTCCTATTCCTCGGCCTCTTTATTTGGGTCGCAGTTGTTCCTCCGGAAGGAATGAGCAAGTATCCGGCAGTCAATGTTGAGTTTGAATCAGGTGATCAATACATGCAGATGGAGGTGGACATGAGCAGATTCGAAGACGATGATTCGACTGTGATAATTTCGGATGATGCGGGCGATGATGAGTGATAGTTAAACCCAATTCAATTACAATACTTACTATGACAGACCATCACAATCACAAGCTAAAAATCGGAGTAATGGGAAGTGCAAGCGGACCTCAGATAGAAGATCCTCATGCTCGTGAAATGGCGCGTGAGCTTGGAAAAGAGATTGGAAAACGAGGACACATCTTCATAAATGGAGCATGTCCGGGACTTCCAAATGATTCATTATTGGGAGCAAAAGAAACAGGTGCTTTCACTGTGGGAATATCTCCTGCTTTCTCATTTTATGAGCACATGCACGAGTACAATTCTCCGCATGAGCATGACATGATTATCTATACGGGACAGGGATTCATGGAGCGAGATATAATCAACATCCGATCGTCCGATGGTGTTGTGTTTGTTGGAGGGGGAGTAGGAACTTTAAATGAACTTACAATTGCGTATGATGAGGGAAGGCCTTACGGAGTTTTAACTAATACTGGAGGCATAAGCAATGCCGTACCTCATGTAATCGAAGAGCTATGCCTTAGAAAAATTCCTCCTAATATGGTTATGGATGACGATCCCGCGAAACTTTTGGATAAGCTGGAAGAAGTTATTAAAGAATTTCCTCTTCCAATTCATGAAGATGGAAGAGTCAAGGACAGACATAAGCCGCAGCATAAGGGATAACAATTGACAATTGACACGCTCAGTCTCGCTTTGCGAGACTTCGCTTTTAACAATTGACAACTTCATCATTCTGAAAATATGAGGAGTTAATTGTCAAAAGCCCCGCGCAAGCGGGGTGTGTCAACTGTTCTTTGTAATCCATCTGATTGGAGAGCCATCAAATCCGAAAGTGCTCCTCAAACTCTTTTCCAAAGACTTAAGTTGATTTAGGCGGATCTTTTTCGGATTTTTGGAAAACAGAACGAATGTTGGAGGCACGTCTTCTGCCTGAGTTATAAGTTTGGAGGAAGAAAGGCTTTTACTGGATGCCTCCTTTCTGAACCAATCATTTAATGCTTTAGTTGCAATCCTTCTTGTTCTGCTTTGATTTACCATTTCTATAAGATCAAAGATTTTAAGCAGGTCCTTTCTGGTTTCTGCAGAAACGCAAAGAAATGGAGCAAACTTACAAAAGGAGAGTTCTGATCTGGCATTCTGCATGGCAAGCTCCTTTTCCGAGCCGGAAAGCTTATCGGATTTATTCAGAAGTACGATCAATCCTTTGCCCTCCTCAATCGCAAGTCGAGCGATTCTTTTATCCTGTTTGCTAACAGGGTCAGTAGCGTCAATCACCAGCACGGCAATATCAGAATGTTCCAGTGATTGTATGCTCCTCAGATAAGCATATGTTTCGATTCCTTTGTCTGTGCTTTTCCTTCTTTTAATTCCTGCAGTGTCTACAAAGATATATTCCTGATCGTGATATTTAATCGAGGTATCAACTGCATCGCGCGTGGTTCCCGGCACTTCCGAAACAAGAAGCTGAGAAGTTGTTTGTTGTTTTTCGGACATAAACGCATTTATCAGGGAACTTTTGCCAACATTGGGTTTGCCTATAATTGCGATTTTAGGTTGTAGGTTGTAGGTTGTAGGTTGTTCGTTTTCTTGGTTGCTGAAGTTAAGCTCAGTTAATTTATCTATAACAATATTCTTAAGCTCCTCAACTCCCATAGCGTGCATGGCGCTTATTGGAACTATCTCATCTGCAATATCAAGTGCATAGTACTCCGGCAATATCTCATCGATAGTAGAAGTATCATCACACTTGGTAAGAACGATTATCACAGGCACATGCGATTGCCTTTTTTTCCTCAGGTCCTCGATTATTTCAAAGTCACTTGAGGTTAAGTCTTCTCGTGAATTGATTGTAAACAAAATCAAATCAGAATTCTCCAGAGCTATTGTGGATTGCACCTGAACGTCATCTTCAAACTCATGATCTTTGGATCCTCCACCCATTCCACCAGTATCAATAAGCAAAAAGTCCAACTGGTCAGTCTCAACTCTGCCTGCTACCTGATCCCTAGTGGTTCCCGGCACGTCAGAAACTATCGCCTTTCTATGCCCCACAAGGCGATTGAATAGTGTAGATTTACCTGTATTAGGTCGTCCAATGATAGCAACTGTAGGTAGTCTGGCCATTGAGAAGGTCATTGTCGCACGATCAGGTCGTTTACGCAATGATTGTGATGGGAATTTATGGGTTAAAAGGGTCTCTTTTACCTCTCTTATCTCCTTTATAAATTAAAACTATTTGTATGGACCCACCCTAAGATGTAATCTTTATTGCATGCAACCCGAATTCAACCCATCAGAAATAGAGGCCAAATGGCAGAAGAAGTGGGAAGAGAAGAAGGTGTATGAAATGGACTTCAAAAAGGCCAAGGATCCGTATTACTGTCTTGTTATGTTCCCATACCCAAGCGGAGCACGTCTTCACGTAGGGCATTGGTACATGTACAGCGTTCCGGACTCATTCAGCAGATTCCAGAAAATGAGGGGCAAGGATGTTTTTCATCCAATGGGATTTGATGCTTTTGGGCTTCCTGCAGAGAATTTCGCAATTAGTACAGGAACACCTCCTGCAGAATCAACTGAGGGTAATGTTGGGGTTATGATTGAACAGTTCAAGCGCATGGGATGCATGTACGATTGGAGCAAAACCCTAAATACTTCCAAGCCTGATTATTACAAATGGACTCAATGGTTGTTCCTCAAAATGTTCGAGAAGGATCTGGCATACCGCAAGGATGCCAATGTGAACTGGTGTTCGGGCTGTAAGACAGTTCTTGCCAACGAGCAGGTTTGGGAAGGAAAGTGTGAGCGCTGCGACACCGATATCATTTTGAAGCCCATGACTCAGTGGTACTGGAAGACAAAAGAATACGCTCAGAAGCTACTTGATAATTTAGAAGAACTGGATTGGCCGGAGAAAACGAAGATTATGCAGAAAAATTGGATCGGGCGTAGCG
This sequence comes from Candidatus Peribacteraceae bacterium, assembly GCA_030750465.1. Classification (GTDB taxonomy): domain Bacteria; phylum Patescibacteriota; class Gracilibacteria; order Peribacterales; family Peribacteraceae; genus UBA2144. Next base: position 12,351 of record JASMHZ010000005.1, on the reverse strand, counting down.
AAGGTATGAATTTTAAATTCAAAGTAAAAGACAGTGATGTTGAATTTGAAGTATACGACTCTGTTCCTCAGACTTTCCGCGCACAAACATTTGCGGTTATTGCGCCGGAACATCCGCTTCTAACTGAACTTATAAAAGGCCAAGAAAATGAACAGGAAGTATTAGATTTCATAGAGCGTGTAAAAAAGAAGAAGGCAACGAAGAAGTATAACTTTGAAGAAGATTTAGAAGGAGTATTCACCGGTCGTTACGTGGAGTTTGTAACTGGAGATTTGCCTCTGTGGGTTGCCTCGTTTGCTGTGATGGATTACGGGACAGGTATTGTTAATTGTTCAGTCCATGATGAGCGCGACTTTGCGTTTGCAAAGAAATATGATATTCCGTTGCATGTAGTTATGGTTCCAGAGGATGAAAAAGAGGCAAAGAAGGTCAAGAACCTAGAATACTGCTTTACCAAAGATCCTGACGGAATAATGTTGGAACCGGAAGAATTTAAGGGAAGACGATGGGGCGAAGTTCGAGGGGACATCATTAAATATATTGAAAAAGAGGGGATTGGATATCCTGTGGTTCAGTACAGACTCCGGGACTGGACTATTTCCCGCCAACGATACTGGGGCTCCCTTATTCCAATTGTTTATGATCCGGATGGAAAAGCACACCCTGTTCCCGAGGAACACTTGCCTTGGAAAATTCCAATTGATGTAGAATTTAAGCCAACGGGAACTTCACCTATTGCTGAGTCCAAAGAACTTAAAAAGCGAGTCGAAAAGATATTTGGAAAAGGCTGGACTCCGGAAGTAGATACAATGGATACGTTTGTATGTTCGAGTTTTTATCAGTTCAGATTCCTTGCAGAGAACGGCCAAAAAGAACTAGTTCCAAAAACGGTTGAAAAGAAATGGATGCCGGTTGATATGTACATCGGCGGACCGGAGCATGCATGCATGCATTTGATATATGCGCGATTTGTTACGATGGCTCTTAAAGACATGGGTCATGTTTCGGTTGATGAGCCATTCCAGAAACTTTTTCATCAGGGACTTATTACCCACAAAGGTGCCAAAATGAGCAAGAGCAAAGATAATGTTGTAAGTCCGGATGATTTTGTAGAGAAGTATGGATCTGATGTTTTTCGTCTTTACATGATGTTTATGGGTCCGTTTGCAGATGGAGGAGACTGGAATGATACAGGGATAAAGGGGCCGGATAGGTTTGCCAAAAAGGCGTATAAGAAAATTATTCAGAGTAAATTTGGTGAACAGAGTAAGGCGCTAACTGTAGGGCTAAACAGGACTATCAAGAAATGTACAGAAGAGATGGAAGCACTCAGGTTCAACACGGCAATATCGTCACTAATGGAGTTCCTCAATCTGACCGAGAAAGAGGGGATTGATAAAGACTCAGCTGAAACTTTTGTAAAACTCTTGGCACCATTAGCTCCGCACCTGGCAGAAGAGCTCTGGGAAAATTTAGGTGGCAAAGGATTTGTTGTTGAACAGGAATGGCCAAAGTTTGATCCTAAGTTGATTCAGTCAGACATGGTTACTATCGCAGTTCAGGTTAATGGGAAGCTTAGGGGAGACTTCGAAGCAGGCTCAGGAATTTTGGAAAAGGACGCTATTTCTCAGGCTAAGGCAGTAGAGAACGTAAAAAGATTTATTGAAGGTAACAAAATCAAGAAAGAGATTTACGTCGAAGGGAAGCTGGTGAGTTTTGTTGTTTAATTAGGGGGCAATGAATTGAGAGAGATCTGGAATCGGATATCGTTTATCATTTGCACCCGGTGAAATATATTGTTCTTTAACGGTTTGCGATGGATATGCAATGACTGCGCTACGGTATCTTTTTGCATCTAGGGGTTGAGCGTTTTCCTCCGGAACAATGTAGCCTGCATCGCGAACTAACTCTGCAAGAGACTGCGGTGAGAAGCGCGCACGCGTACGATAGAATTTATTGTGGCCATGTGCTTCGCACCATTTTCTTTCTAGGTTGCAATTGAATGTACCTAGAAAATCTCCAGGTGGAAATGTTTGAAGAGTGTAATCAGTTACAGCTACAACTGCTTCATGCTGCTCTTGCCTTAGGCGATCTAGAGTTTCTATTGCCTGCTCTGGTTCCATGAGGCACAAAACATAAGAAATATTGATCAGGTCATATATTGCCCGTGTATGACCATAGATGTTGGAAGCTTGCACAATACTAACTCCGAAATCAATGGAGGGTTTGGCAATAGGTTCTTTGTCAAAAAGATGAAGACTGTCGAAATTACGGAGTTTATAAGGAAGCTGGGATCGTGATACTCCTTCATTACCGCTTCCGAAATCAAGAATAGTTAGTGAATGTTTGGTTTGTCTTATTAATGCAAGTACATCGTCCAACATTTGTTCAAGGTTATTGAGAGCACTGCTATGCAGGCCTGGGGTATCGAGGCTTGCTGTTTCTGGAGGGCGAAGTCGCATCTGTACTAAAATACTATTAAAATGTTAATAGTCAATAATTTGAATAAGCATGCTTGTAAAACTGCGAGGAAATAGCAGTACCATTGGAAGTGGAATAGATCTATAATCGCTGTCCACCCGCCATGGATCCAGTAACCGATATCAAAGCTCGGCTTCCGATAGAAGAGCTAGTAGGCCAATACTGCCAAGTTAAGAAAAAAGGACGTCAGTTTGTTGCGCTTTGTCCATTCCACAACGATACAAAGCCAAGTTTGCAGATTTCGCCGGACAAAGGAATTGCTTACTGCTTCGCATGCCAGACCGGAGGAGACATATTCAGTTTTTATCAGGCCATCGAAGGGTGCGATTTTCGTCAGGCTATAAAAGACTTGGCCGAGAAAACAGGAGTTACATTAGAAGGTTTCCAAAAAGGGGAGACTGTAAAGAAAGACGAGAAAGATAGGTTGAAAAATTGCTTAAAAGAAGTTCAGGCCTTTTATATTAAAAAATTGAAGGAATCCGAAATTGCGGTTAAGTATCTTAAGTCTCGCAAGATGGATCCAAAACTTGCAAAAGAATTCGGAGTTGGATTCGCGCCTGACTCATTTTCCGACACTTACCAGCACTTGCTTAAAAAAGAATTCAGTAGAAAAGAAATTCTGGATGCTGGTCTTGGAATACAGAAAGATTTAAAAGAGGGAAAAATCTACGATCGATTCAGAAACAGAATTATGTTTCCCATAATAGATCACAGAGGAGACATAGTCGGATTTGGTGGCAGAACCATCGGTGAAGATGATGCTAAGTATATAAATTCATCAGAAGGTCCCATTTACAACAAATCTCGGGTTCTTTATGGGCTTTATCACGCCAAGGAAGCAATCAGAGAGTCCAAGGCAGTAGTACTCGTAGAGGGTTACTTCGATGTGATTGCATGTCATCAGATTGGAGTAAAGAATACTGTGGCGGTTAGTGGCACAGCGCTTACCGAAGAACATGCAAAAATGCTCAGGCGTTACGCAGAAAAAATCATCTTATGTCTGGATCAAGATCGGGCCGGCAAAGATGCGGCGGAGAGATCGTTCATGCTTTGTAAAATACAAGAACTGCAGATTAATTCAGTAATGCTTAATTACAAAGATCCGGACGAAGCGGCAAATAAGGATCCTAAGGGTCTTAAAAAGTCATTATCAGATGGAGGCATGCCATACATGGATGCCGTATTGGATGATATAAAAAAACTGGATGTAACTTCTGCAGAAGGAAAGCACGATGGGCTTAAAAGGCTTTTGCCTTTGCTTGATTCTATAAAAAGCGCTGTTGAGAAAGAGCATGAGATGAAACGTTCGGCAAATGCTTTGGGAGCAACTCCTTCAACTTTCAAAGAAGATTTGGAAAAATTCTCAGCCCAAAATAAGTTAACAGAAGCTTCTGCCCCGTTGGAGCAAGGTGAACATAAGCCCGAAATATTTTCCAGAATGGAAATTGCACTTGGATTATTTCTTATTTATCCAGAACACAGAGAGTATCTTTCCGAACTTATACCTCCAGATGCTGGTTTCGCAAAATCGGTTTACGAAGCTATCAAAAAAATTCCGGAGAACACAAAAGACATTTCTCTGGAAACTTTGGATTTACCTGAGGAAGAAAAAGAAAGAACCGGAATACTTCTACTTTTTTGCGAGCACCATGGACTTACAGAGTGGTCGGATGGCTTGGCTTCTCGCGAGTTACATTCGAATTTAATTAGGGCCAATCAGGAAACTGTTAAGCGTAAACAAAAGGAAATAACCGCGCTGCTTCTAATTGCAAATCGCGAAGGCAAAGAAAGCGATGCTGCGGCACTTATGAATCAGTACAGCCAAGTACTTAAGCTTGCGAAAATGGCCAATTGAGAGGAAGCAGAGGAATCAGAAGAAACAGAAGAACCAGAAGAGTAAATCTTCTGATTCTGTTTTGATATAGCCCTCTGCTTCTTCTGCTTCCTCTGACTCTTCTGTTTCTTTTGCTTTTTTCAAAGTAACGCTTGTTGTTAGCTAAAATATGCCTATACTCCTCCAGTATGGCTTCACATCCGCGCAAATTCATCGTACAACCTACAGATGATGACCTAAAAAAATTCCCAGATGCTGTAACACATCTTATTAAGAAAGGCCGAGAACAGAGATATGTAACGCATCAGGAGGTGATGGGAGCAGTCCCAACAGCAGAAGAAAATATCGATTTGCTCGATGATATCTACACGCTTCTGGTAGATCTGGGCATCCAGGTCATTGATGTTAAAGATGCTCTTATATGGGAGAAGCAGGGAAAACAGGCGCTGGATATACCGGAACCAACTCAGGATCTAACGGAAGTAGCTTCCTTTGGCGATGGTGACGATGCGGAGGAGGATGATGAGGAAAGCGGAAAGGCTACAGAAAGTGCCGTATCGAAAGTGGGGAAGGACGATGAAGAAGCTTTGGATGTTATTGCTACTGCCGGTATTGCAATCGATGAAAAGGATTTAACCGAGGAAGAGAAGACAAAAAGAAGGCGAGAAAGAGAAGTTGATCTTCTGGAAATCTCCAACGACTCGGTCAGAATGTACTTATCTGAGATTGGACGAGTACCTCTTATCGATGCGAAGAAAGAAGTTGAGCTTGCAAGAAGAATAAGAAAGGGCGATGCGTCTGCAAAACAACAATTAGCCGAGGCAAACCTGAGGCTGGTTGTTTCCATTGCAAAGAAATACATTGGACGAGGCTTAAGTTTCTTGGATCTGATTCAGGAGGGAAACATAGGACTCTTTCGTGCTGTTGAGAAGTTTGATCCAGAGAGGGGATTTAAGTTTTCCACTTATGCGACGTGGTGGATCAGGCAGGCAATCACCAGAGCGATTGCGGACCAAGCCCGAACAATCAGGATTCCTGTGCACATGGTGGAAACAATTAATAAGCTCACACATACTCAGCGCCGTCTGGTTCAGGAACTTGGACGCGAACCTACTGTCGAGGAATTGGCCGTGGAAATGGAAATGGATATAAAGAAAGTCAGGCATATACAAAAGATCAGCCAGGATATTATTTCACTCGAGTCACCCGTAGGTTCAGAAGAAGACAGCAAGCTGGGTGATTTTATCGAGGATGAAGAAGCAATCAATCCGTTTGATGCGACAAATAGACAGCTTAGGAAAGAGAATGTTCATGCGATGCTGGAATTCCTAACTCCTCGCGAAAGAAAGATTATCGAAATGCGATTTGGGCTTAAAGATGGAATCGGACATACGTTGGAAGAAGTTGGAAAGGAATTCGGTGTTACTCGAGAGCGAATCCGACAAATAGAAGCAAAGGTGCTTCAAAAGATGAGGGATCATCCGCGTTCAATGACTATCAGAGAACAGGGCGGTGTTCCAAAACGAGTTGGATTCTCTGCAGTTCATGCTTTCAGCCAGGGCAAGCTGTGTCCGGAATGCAGGCGTGGCAGTATGATTGAACTTGTACGCGAAGGAAGAAAGTATATGAAGTGCGATCACTGCGCCTACGAACTTGCAGGTTAATCGATGAGTTGAAGAACTGATAAGATTTGGAATACTGGAATATTAGAATACTGGAATAATGGGATTACAAAGTTCCAATATTCCAATATTCCATTACTCTAATACTCCAACAAAAAAGCTATGCTTTTTTGTTGAATATAACAAACAACGCAGATAGTCCAACGAGAACATAAACTACTGCTTCCAAAACCGGTAATCCACCGACGACCATGTTTATTACGTTTAGGTCGTTGCTTACGAGCATTCCAACTCCAACAAGACCCATATTTAGGCCTCCAACGAGAAGTAGAATGCGAGCAATTGGTCCTAGTCCTTTCATAAGATGAAGGGGGAAAGTTTCAAAAGAGAAGAACTTCTTGTAAGTCTATCATTTAAAAAGAAGACTTGGCTTGATGAAGACGAAAAATATTGCTTTATTCATAGTGTATACTCTGAATCTCATGCCAAAAATAACTGCCACATCGAAGAAATCAGCGGAATCTTCCAAGCAAAAGAGTTCAAAACTCTTTGATGCTCTTTATGCACGTCTTAATTCTTCACAGAAAGAAGCAGTAAATTTAATCGAAGGTCCTGTGATGGTTGTTGCAGGCCCTGGAACAGGCAAGACACATACGGTTGCACTTAGGACTGCAAATATCCTAAGGAAAACGCAAATGAGGCCAAGTAATATCCTTTGCCTTACATTTTCCGTAAATGCTGCAACGGAGATGAGGGAAAGACTCAGATCTCTTATTGGTCCTGATGCGTACGGTGTTACCATCAAAAATTTCCATGCTTTCTGCAATGAGCTAATCCAGGAACATCCGGCAGTATTTGATGAATGGTCGGCACTGGAACAGATAAGCGATGTAGAAAGAACAAGAGAAGTGAATAAAATATTAGATCAGCTTATGCCTGATATAAAACTCATAAATCGCAAATCGCCGTACTCAAGAACGCGTCAGATAATAGGCAGAATATCTCAGCTTAAACGAGAGGGTAAAACGGATAAAGAAGAACTCCTTCAAGTTGCAGACGAATATGAAGCCAAGATGGCAACAAAAAGTAAAGAGGGGACCAAGGCACACGAAAAGAATCTGCTTTCCGCCAGAAAGTTCAGGGAGTTTTTGGAAGTGTTTTTTAAATATCAGGAAATGCTCAAAAAAACTCAAAGATACGATTACGAAGATATGATTTTGTATGTAATTAAGGCTCTTGAAGAAGAGGATTGGCTGCTTAGTAGTTTGCAGGAAAGATACATGTACGTTTTGGTTGATGAGTTTCAGGATACAAACGGGGCTCAATATAGATTGGTCGAGCTTCTTACAAGCTACTCCAATGTGGATCATGAACCGAATCTGTTTGTCGTTGGGGACGACGATCAGGCTATCTACAGATTTCAAGGTGCAAATCTTACAAATATTCTTTCGTTCAGAGATCGATTCTCTCAAGCTCCTGTAATTACTCTCACAGAGAGTTTCAGATGTACTCAGAGTATTTTGGATGCCGCAGGATCACTTATAGAAAAGAATACAGAACGATTAGTTGGGAAAGTTGAAGGATTGGAAAAAACCCTATCTTCATCTAGTAAGAAAGTTGGTATAGAGCCTAAGTTGATCTTTGCCGAAAGCGATATGACGGAACCTTGGTGCATTGCGGAGATAGTGCAGAACAAACTTAAATCTGGAATTGACGCAGAGGAAATTGCGGTACTTGTTCAGACAAACAAAGAGCTTCGGCCGATTTTGGATGTTCTAAGTGCATCAGGAATTCCGGTACAGATGACAGGCAAAATGGATCTGCTTAGTCATCCTTCAGTCAGCCAAGCGATCGCAATACTCAGAGCAATACAAAAACCAAAGAACAGCGCGAGTTTGGCAGGAGCTTTGGGTTGTGATTGTTTTGGATGTCATCCTGCGGATCTTGGCAGAGCTTTTATGATTCGATTTAGATCTGAGCTTACCCTTTTTGAAGTATTGCTTTTGATGGATGAAGATCCGGACCCTCCTCCTTTGATACGTAAAGATGAATTGATGAGCGCATTTTATTTGATTTTAGATCTTCATAACAAGCTTGCAAGCAGAACGGTTATAGATACTCTCGAAGCCTTATTAAAAGAGTCAGGATTATTAAAATTTGTTAGTGATTTAGATGACCCTATAGAATTTGCAGCTCTTCAGGAGTTCTTTGATCGCATAAAACAGCGCGCATACGAGCAGCCTAACTTTTCATTCGAATCTTTCCTGGATGATTTAAGTTTCTATGAGAATCCAGATTATTCCGACTTGCGCTTAAGTTATTCTCTTCCGCATCTAACTGAATCGGGCGTACAACTTATGACAGCCCATCAAAGCAAGGGGTTGGAATTTAAGACTGTGATCATTCCAAACTTCCGCGAAGGGCATTGGGATAAAAGGAGGAATCCTTCATCGGTTTCTATTCCTGAAGATTTACTATTTGGATGGAAAAAGGATCAAAAGTTGTATGAAAAGAATCAAGATGAGAGGAGGGTTGGATATGTTGCTATGACGCGTGCAAAGGAAGAAGTCATATTCACTTGTCCAAAGGAACTAACTTCGGGTGATAAATCCAGAGAGGTATCGCCATCTTCATTTTTTGCAGAGGCTGGGAACTTACGTGAGGAGATGCATAAACTGCGTGATCCTTCGTCAGTTTCATTGCTGCTCTGTGAACCTAAAAGAGATTTGGATTCAGAAATGAAAGCATTCCTTAAGGAAAAACTGGAGGATTACGCTCTGTCGGTTACTGCATTGAATCATTTTCTCGAAGATCCTCAGATGTTTCTGGAGATCGATCTCCTCAGAGTTCCTCAAGCCAATCAGCCCAGTCTTGTTTATGGTAATGCCGTACATGAAGCTATGAAGAAGTGGGGACTCTCCGTTCAAAGTGGTAAACCACTAAGTTCGGAAGAATTCGTCAGAGAATTTATAAAGTATTTGGATGAAAGGGAAATTTTGACTGAAAGTGAGAGAAGGGGACTAAAAAAAGTAGGAGAAGAAGCGCTTCCCAGATATTTTAGTCAGCGTTTAAGCGAAGGCAGGCCGTTTATATATAAAGTTGAGTATGACGTTAGATCTTATCTGGACGATATTCCTATTAAAGGAAAGATAGATAGAATTGATTTAACTGCACCCGACTCGTCTATCGCATCGGTTATCGATTTTAAAACAGGCAGGCCTAAATCCGATAAGCAGATCAAGGACGATGGAAATTATTTCAGACAACTTAGCTTTTATGCTTTGCTCTTGGAATGCAAGAATCTTCCAATCGATCCGCAAGCATATGTATTGGAGTTTATAGGAGAGAATAGCGATCATCCTGTTACCAGAACTTTTGCAATCACTCAGTCAGACATTGATGAGTTGAAGGAAGTCGTTAAGAGCGTTTGGAGTAAGATTCAAGCCTTGGATTTTAGTCCATTAGATTAATTATCGATCGAATTTTCCAATGTCATTTCTCAGGGTTTCTATGAATTTTGCATTACTAAATTCAGGTCCTATTGGGTCCAAAAGTTGCGTAGTGTTTCCAGGAAGTTCTGCGATTGACTTGGCATATTTATCTATCAGTCTGCGCAGTATAGGATCAGAATGACTGACACTTGAAGGGAGCCTTGCAAAATCCAATGTCAAGAAATAGTCAGGATCGTTCATAAGCACTGCTATTCTCATTGCTCTATCTGCGCGTTCTTCATCCGTTGTCTCATTATCCTTCAAATTATTAGCCCAATATCTGCTTCCGGGTACAATATCCTTGGCAATGTGCGGACGTGGGACTGCATCATACTTCTCATTCATTTCTTTGGTGAAATCCAAAGCAGCCTTAAGAGATTCTTCAGTTTCTTTTTGGTGTCCAAATACCATCAGTATCTCTGGAGTTATGCCGTATTTTTCTCTTGTTAGAAGTATCGAGTCGATACAGTCATCTTCCGTATTGCCTTTTCTTTCCCTTTTCCATACTTCGGGTGTGCCACCGTCGACTCCAAACCCAATTGAATAAAGTCCAGCTTTTACAATTTCTCTGATTGCATCGGGGTTCTTTCTATTTGCTTTCACAAAGTATGGCGCACCTGCAAGTCCTCGCATTTTTATTTCGAAATCCGGATTCTCTTTTTTTATTCTTTGAACTATCAATGCGAATCTTTTTAGTTTGTCAGGAGTCTGCATTATGTCTAGGCTGCTTAAATACATATCAAGTTCTTTAAGGCCAAGACTCTGTGCTCTTCTAACAAGATATCTAAGATCTTTTTCAGATACATTAAAGTCGCGGTATTCTTCTTTAGTTCCGCATTGAGCGGCGCAGAAGTTACATCTTTTTGCACATCCTCTGGAAAGGAAGAAAGATATTTCACGGGATAGATATTCATACATATCTTCATCCGATATTCGTTCATAAGCTGGAATAAGAGAAGTTTCCAAAACGTCAGGCATTTTGGCTGGGTCTATTCCAAGATATGCACAAAGCTCTGTATCATTGTTCCCATTAACGACATTTTGTCCGAAAAGTGTTTGAAGCTGTGAGCCTTGTTGCCCAATTAGAGTTTGAACTTCTGCAAGTCCGTTAACAATCTGGCCTCCTACAATTGGCCTTTTACCTAGAAGGCTCTCAATTTTGCTACGAACAGTTGGTATATAAGGTGCTCCAAGGAGATTGATTCCAACTGCGTCTCCTTCAGGCTCGCAATATCTTAAGTTCTCGTCGCAAATTTGTGCTACGTCTCCGCCTGCTTCTATAACTCTTGAAGCAGCTGTCCAAAGGGAAGTGTTTGTATAGACGTGGCCTTGCCCTTCTGGAGGAGCGTATGAGTGTCTGGACTGTAAGAAAGATATGCTTTTCATAGTACTGATTGGTAATAGATCACCAAATTACAGCACTACAAAAACGACATAAGTCAAATATTGTGAATAGTAAGTATGAGCCAAAAAGTCTTATCTAAGCGAAAAAATCGCTATGACGAACTATTTTCGTCAATATATGTTTGACGATCAGTTTTCGTCAGTATATAATATATGTGTAACATAAATAAAAATGATTACTAATCTGCTCAAATCTTTCAGATTTACAGCCAAGGAAACCAAGATCTTTTTGAAGGTGCTTGAACTTGGCTCTCAGCCTGCTTCGAACATAGCCCGCGTATGCGAGATGCCTAGGAACACAGTTAGAAGCATCCTAGATGGACTGGTTAAGAAAGGGCTGATGGTTAAGACTAGGAGAGCTAATACACAGTACTATTCGACTGAAAAGAAGGAGAATCTAATTAGAGCTTTGAAGCATAAGAGAATGAAAATGGAGGAGGAGATCGATCAGCAGATTGATTTGTTGGAAGCTTATGGAGATGAGTTGTCTGCAAGGCATTGGGCTCAGTCTCGTCCAAAAATTACTTTTTATGAAGGCACCGACGGACTGGAGAAAGTCTACGAAGATACTCTAACTGCTAAAAGCGGTTTGAAATCGTGGGCTTCAACAGATGACATGTTGGAAGCTATGCCTGATTACTTTCAAACATACTTTAAAAGGCGTGCAGGGAATGGTATTCCCATGCAATCCATTCATCCGGATACCGGGTCAGCTAAAGATATCACAAACAGGGATGAATCCGAACTCAGGGATTCCGCTCTTGTTCCTGCTGATAAGTTTTACTGGACGCCAGAGATACAGGTGTATGACAACAAGGTTAATATTGCATCCTGGAAAGACAAACTGGGGATAATTATAGAAAGTGAAGAAATTGCTGATGCTATGCGAGTGTTCTTTGATATGAGTTTTGAAGCAGCTGAAAAATATGGCAAGAGGCATGGAATTAAGAACTACGATGAATTGATTTCTAAAAAAGAAAAATCAGACAAGAAATAAGTGTATGTACCTGCCTGCCGGCAGGCAGGCAATGTACATACAACCTACATTGAGGATTCAAGGTGGAACCTAAGTTTTTGCGTAGCTCTACCCCTATGACTTGTACTATTTTTTTGTTCAAGATTTAAGGCAGAAAACACGTTATCAAATCCTTCCGGACGGAAGCATCCGGAGATTGGTAGCCCTGGCAAATAATCAGCTTCCAATTCCTCGGTTATCACTCCTTTACACTCTCCTTCAAACAAATGGAGATCTCCGTTTGGATCTAAGTAAGCAAGATGGCACATAAAGGCAGCCTTCTTGTTTGATTCGTTTTTCATGCGCTTAAGAAAATACTCAATCCAATCTTCATCAGATGCAGAGCGTCCTGCCCCCCATCTTCTTGTGTGAAGTCCAAGTTCGTTCTCTATAGCGTCAACGATTATTCCGGAGTCTTCCGATATTGTTGGCATTCCTCCAAGTCCGTGGAAGTGCTTAACTTTCTGAATAGCATTCTCCTGAAAAGTTGCTCCAGTTTCCTCC
>JASMHZ010000059.1 GCA_030750465.1 Candidatus Peribacteraceae bacterium | reverse complement strand
AAGAAATTAGAAAGAAAATTAAACAGCTTAAGTTTGAGGCATCTTCAGTAATACAAGATAAGATAAAGGAAAAAGAAGAGTCCGAGCAAAAAGAAGCTGATGCTAAAAGTGAAGCAATAAAAGAGGCCAAAGCAGAAGCTTCACAGAAAAAGACAGAGAATGCTGAAGAGCCTAAGTCTGATGATGTATATGAACAAAAGAAAGAAGAACAAAAAATAGAAAAAGAAGAAGAAACACTGATAGAAAAGGCAACATAAGCGCGGGTGGCGGAATTGGTAGACGCGCTAGCTTGAGGGGCTAGTGACCATCATGGTCGTGGAGGTTCAAATCCTCTCTCGCGCACTAAATAAAAGTCTTATTTGCTCATGTTACAATTACTCTATGAAGATAGGGCTAGACTTTGATGGGGTAGTTGCAAATACCCCAAAACTTAAATCTGATTTTGCAAAAAAAATGTATGGAATTGAAATAGATCCATATTTTTTTGGTTCTCCGTATGTAACTGAAAATGGTTTACTGTCGAAAAAGGATCATTTAAAACT
>JASMHZ010000058.1 GCA_030750465.1 Candidatus Peribacteraceae bacterium | reverse complement strand
TGAAAGAAAATTATATTTTGAAACCTAAAAATATTTATGGATTGAGCAAAAAAATGAATGAAGAGATGGCAAGTGTTTTATCATTAAAAAAGAGAACCTTGTGTATTGGTTTAAGATTTTTTACAGTTTATGGTGAATGGGGAAGGCCTGACATGTTTATGATCAAATATTTGAAAGCAACTTATGATAAATCAAAAGTTTTTTATTTAAATAATTACGGAAATCATTTCAGGGATTTTACATATATACGCGACGTATGTATAATTTTGAAAAAATTAATTTATTCAAAGTTTAAACATCAACATTTAATTTTGAATATCTGTTCCAAAAAATCCTTAAAACTTACGAATATAATTAAAATGATTGATAATTTAACATTAAATAAACCCAAAATAAAAAAAATATCAATGCACAAAGCAGACATTTATAAAACTCATGGGGATAACAGTTTGGTCAAAAAGATAACTGGTGTAAAAAAATTTACAGACATTTCAACTGGACTGAGAAACACAGTGAAATGGTTTGTAAATAACAAAAATACA
>JASMHZ010000057.1 GCA_030750465.1 Candidatus Peribacteraceae bacterium | reverse complement strand
TATTGTATAATACTAATGAGCTGTCACCGATCATTCAACTAAAAGGGGATACAAATGAAGAAGAAATTGTTGTTCCTGATGTACGCCTTTTGCTGGGGTTTGATAGTCGGCTTCATTCTCAGAGTCTTCGGACTCGGGCTGACCGACCATCTTTATACCACACTGGCGTCTGCACTGATTATGGCAATGTCCAAGGCGAGAGTCGAAACGAGCAGTATAATTGCTCTTTATGCAATGCTGTTCGTACTATTCATCTCGGCTTACGTTGGCATTTTTCTGATCATGTGCCCGGCGTTTTGATCACTATGATGGCTTACAGCCCCGCCCCCCTTTGGAGCGGGGCGGTTTAAAAGTGTATGTACAATGTACATACAGTCATTATTAATGGCTTGCCATGAGCGAGCGCCGAAGGCGCGAGTCGAATGGTGCCCCGAGCAGGACTCGAACCTGCGACCTACAGCTTAGAAGGCTGTCGCTCTATCCAGTTGAGCTATCGGGGCTTATATCTATTATACATCATACATAGCTTTCAGAGAGTTAAAT
>JASMHZ010000056.1 GCA_030750465.1 Candidatus Peribacteraceae bacterium | reverse complement strand
GCCGATATCGGATGTGTCACCTTCAAGTGCTTTCAAAGCTGAACCAAAAATTACCGGGGTGTCGTCACCAGGGAATTCATATTCGGTTAACAGCTCACGGATTTCCATTTCAACTAGCTCTACTAGCTCTTCATCGTCAACCATGTCTGCTTTGTTCATATAGACGACGATGTAAGGAACACCTACTTGGCGAGACAAAAGAATGTGCTCGCGAGTTTGCGCCATCGGACCGTCTGTTGCTGCAATTACGATGATAGCGCCGTCCATCTGTGCGGCACAAGTAATCATGTTCTTAACGTAGTCAGCGTGTCCCGGACAGTCAACGTGCGCATAGTGGCGAGACTCTGACTCGTACTCTACGTGCGCAGTTGAGATAGTGATACCACGCTCTCTTTCTTCAGGTGCGTTATCGATATCTGCATAATCCTTGACTTCACCACCACGCGCTTCAGACATACACTTAGTAAGAGCTGCAGTTAATGTAGTTTTACCATGGTCAACGTGACCAATTGTGCCCACATTCACATGTGGCTTGGTTCTTTC
>JASMHZ010000055.1 GCA_030750465.1 Candidatus Peribacteraceae bacterium | reverse complement strand
CAGCAGCATGATGATAATCGTGGCGTACTTGATAGGGCGTGCAAATGCGAGAAGTGCTCCGAGCCCAAATACAGAGAAGAGTGCCCCCAGATTCATCGTAAGAAACTGATGAACATTATCTGAAGGTGGAAGCTGGAGAAGTGCAGAGATAGATTCAGGAGTCACAAAGAAGAGATATGCAACGTATAGGTACGCAGCGGCAACAATCAGCAAGACGGCTCTAAGCATGAGAAATGGCTTCATATGACTAGAGTAAGCTAATCTTCCCAAATTTCCTAGCCCTAGCCCTAACCCTAACCCTATAATCAACACCATGACAACCTACAAGGATTCAGGCGTAGATATAGATTCGGCAGATGATGCGAAGAAAGCTATGGCAAAAAGCATCAATAGTGATGATCCACGTGTGTTTAATACACTGGGTGCATTCGCCTCGTTGGTCGACGGCAACTTCCTGGAATACAAAGAACCCGTTCTCGTCTTGAAGACTGAAGAGCCAGGATCCAAACAAAAGATCGCCTTCGAACACGGATTTGAGCGCTC
>JASMHZ010000054.1 GCA_030750465.1 Candidatus Peribacteraceae bacterium | reverse complement strand
CAATTAATAATTCCCTTTATCAATATGAGAAGATTCGCTTTCGTCAATTCACGAGCTCTGATTGTCGGATCTTTTTTGACTGTGATGATGACAGCATCTATTACGCAATCGGTAATTACTTATCAAAAACAATCTGAGAGTATCCAAGGATTTCTACTTTCGATCGAGGATGATCCTGCAATGTTACCAGAAGAAGAGTGGGATGAAGAAGAAGAAGCTGCTGCTGTTAATTACGAACGTTGGGCGACTTATTTTCGCGATGGAATAGCTCAGGAGTACAGTGCGAATTGCGGGAATGGTTTGTGTGAACCGTTTGAGTCATGTAAGCCAACCAGTTGTGCTGATGGAAAGTGCACAGAAGATTGCGGAGGACTTTATTGTCTAGATGACTGTAAGAAAAAAGAAGATGATTGATACGGGAAAAGGATTCTTTCCGTATTAGATAATCAATTAATCTTTTTGTCGATAGGCGATTGTTTATTGTCTGTTCACATTGCATTTGACAGCATTCTTGTCTTCTGCCCCCCTCACCCTACCCCTGCCTGTC
>JASMHZ010000053.1 GCA_030750465.1 Candidatus Peribacteraceae bacterium | reverse complement strand
GGTTTATTTAATGTTAACTGATCAATTTTTTTAATTATACTTGTAAGTTTTAAAGATTTATTAGAACAAATATTTATAATTAAATGTTTATATTTTAATTTTGAATAAATTAATTTTTTCAAAACTTTGCATACATCATTTATGTAAGTAAAATCTCTGAAATGATTTCCATAATTATTTAAATAAAAAACTTTTGACCTATCATAAGTTGCGCTTAAATATTTCATCATAAACATATCGGGCCTTCCCCATTCACCATAAACTGTAAAAAATCTCAAACCAACGCATAGAGTTTTGTTTTTTTGTGATAAAACGTTCGCCATTTCTTCATTAATTTTTTTACTTAATCCATAAATATTTTTTGGCCTCAAATTATAATTTTCTTTAAGAGGAAACTTAGTAAGATTCCCATAAGCTGAGCTTGACGAAGCGTAAAACAATCTCTTAACTTTAAACTTGATAGACAAACTTAAAACATTAAAAAAACCAGATATATTATTTTCAATATAAGACCTTGGATTTATTAAAGAGTACCTTACTCCTGCTT
>JASMHZ010000052.1 GCA_030750465.1 Candidatus Peribacteraceae bacterium | reverse complement strand
ATCAGTTGTCTTGATGAAGAAATGGAAAAAGCTAAAGTGTGTGTTTTGAGAATGGATGTAGGTCAGGAAATACAAAATGAACTACTTGTACTTGCAGATTTTGTGGTAAAAAGAACGAATTAACCATGTAAGGATTTACTTGACGCAGATGTAAAAAGAGGATATACTATGGTTCGTAGAACAATATGATTCCGCGGTAGCTCAGTGGTAGAGCAGTTGGCTGTTAACCAATTGGTCGTCGGTTCGAGCCCGACCCGCGGAGCAATTATAAAAAAGCTGAAAACCTCAGCTTTTTTGGGTTAATAGAAAAATTATTGTAATTTTGGTATACTATAGTAACTATATAGAAACATATGAAACAATCACTTTTTACTATACTACGAGATAAAAAAACTAGCACAGCTGCTTTTCGGGATGCAACGCATAGGATGACACATATTTTGGCCGTAGAAGCTTTTGCGTATATAAAAGAAGAGAACGTCTCTGTTGTGACACCGTTACAGAAAAAGACAAAAGGGAAAGTGCTCGCACAACCCGTTGTTTTACTCC
>JASMHZ010000051.1 GCA_030750465.1 Candidatus Peribacteraceae bacterium | reverse complement strand
GCTCTTTGGCGGCATAGTGGTGGTAGATTAGCAATATCTTCGGGTTTATGCGAAAAAAACTCACTCCTCATCCGAAGACGATCCAGATGAGGAGCTGATGCGTGCTGGTGACTTTCGACTTGCTTCCCAACATTATAGCGACACAGGCACTACAAAAGGTTCGAACAACACGCACTTGCAGCGATAGTAGTACTCCTAAAAGTGTTGTCAACTAATACTTTAGTATTCTGTCAATCTGGTGGAGATGCCGGGAATTGAACCCGGGTCCAACGTGTGAAATAGCTGTTCATACTGTCATGTCCGGTCTAAGTCACTCTACTCACACAGATCGGACGAAAGATAAGTAGAGAGGGTCAGCGCTAATACAAATTCTTCATCACGCTAGGTGAAGATTCGTTCCGCTAAGTGACGCCGGTTTTCCGTAGCGGAAGTCGGGAAAGCGACGTGTTCGCGTAAACGCGAACTTAGGCGACGGCCAAAGCAGGCATAGAAAATGCGCGCTTAAACACGTCTGGTACTTTTGCAGTTGCAAATAGTGGTGCATCAAGTGGGTACG
>JASMHZ010000050.1 GCA_030750465.1 Candidatus Peribacteraceae bacterium | reverse complement strand
ACTCGTGAGACTTCGAGACTATTCATGAAACAAGGAGAAATACCAGGAAATAAACGGCTACCCCTTTACGACTTTCGATTGTTTCGGACTTTCTTGGGATAATACTTGGAGTCTTGTCAAGATAATCTTGGTACATGTTGATCAGTGATTATTACCTAATTTAGTTAGTTTTACTAGTAAATTTACTAATGTTCTAGAATAGATTGCATGTAACTTGATCACTGCATTTGTAATATTCTTACATGTTGTTATTCGAACATGCACGTGTTTTTTTTTCGAGATTCCTCCTTTCGAGGAATTACAAGATCCAAATAGGAGTCCAGGTCGGGAGGAAGTCGGCCGTCGTACTCTCAGGGATTATGGAGGCTTCCTACTCCCGTTTTTTTATCGGGCTAGATTTCAATTGCTCACGCTACTATTTTCTAGTGTCTTCAAAAACTACCACTCAGAAGCCTCCAGACACTCTGGGAACACTAGAATCGACTTCTCCTCGAAAAGCTCTACACGATCGATGAGGTGATTCCCCCAGAGGACGATTTCTGAAAAAAAAAACAT
>JASMHZ010000004.1 GCA_030750465.1 Candidatus Peribacteraceae bacterium | reverse complement strand
AGACCCAAGATTGCCAACACAGCAATTAGTGAAATTAGACTGATCCAGTTAGATAGCTTCTGCCAAATTGGAATCTTCCAGGTAGTTTTTTGGCCGCTTAAGAATTGCCTGGCGTTCTCACCATCTTCCGCCTTAATGCGATCGCCCGGTTTGCATTCATTTGCTTCCGGATATTGTAGGCACGCGGGATTATAGATGTTGAATTTCCCATCAGATTGAACCGCAGGTGCACCTCCGGTTATCGGATTATTTTTGAAAGTTTCTGTCTGCCAGAACAATGACTCGTAACAATGTATGTGATTGCTTCCGGAAAAGATTGGAATGAGCTCTTCCAGTCCACCTTTTAGCATAAGCATTTGTGTAACATCTTTGTCCTTAAAGTCTTGATACTGACCCACAAGTTCGCGATGAGTTTGAACTGGCATAACTCGTGGAAGTTCGTTTGTCTGCATTAATGGATAATAAGCAATGATGAATGCAACAACAGTAATGATTCCAGCGCTGATTGAAATTAGAAGTTCATTTTTTCTTACACTCGCCCATTGCATTAACGCATAAACTCCAGCCGCAGTGAGAATAAACGAGAACGGATACAAGAACCTTACGTTGATATGAAGTGACTTAAATATCGGCAAGTTCTCAAGCGGAGTTACAATTACTCCATATCCTCGTGCAAGTTGCGCGAAGAAGTTGATGAAAACTAGCGTAACAATTACAACAAGAATCGATTTGCTGACTGATGATTTGAACTTACTTTTATTTTGCCAAAGAAGATAAAACCCTATCACAATTCCAACCAAAACAATTGGGGAGAGGTAAAGGCTGTATTCATGCGTAGCCCTGTCTGGCATTCCAATGAAACTAAAGAGTTCAGGCATCTGAGGAATAGCCCAGAACGCCTTAGCCATATATTCAAACGGGCAACCATCTGTAAACCTTTCAAATGGTTTTGCACGCGGAATAAAGCGCATAAAGCTCCAAACGGCTGTGAGTTTGCTTAAGTTTATGAAGATCGCCCCAAGTCCGCATGCGGCTGACCTTACTGCGAGAACTTTTAATCGACCCTTCGATGAATTTAGAATTAATTCGAACGGCAAGAATAATATGAATGCCACAATCGCCATCAATGCCACGCTGTATCCCCCGCTATACATTATGAATGCAGAAGTTAAGGAGAATATTGCAGCTTTAGTAATTAAAGATCTGACTGAGCATTTTCTGCGATCAAATATCAGCCACAAAAGAAGTCCGATAAGCGGCATTCCAAAAAATACCAAGTGCCCCGCAATCATGTGCATCAAATAAAATCCCTGAGCAATTATTATAAGAGCAAATACATGCGACCATTGCTTGTTTAATCTGACTATGTCACGACCAAACAAATACCATCCGAAGTAGCCGAGTATCATGGATGCAAACATGCTTAACTGAGATGCTCTCCAAATATCCATGCCCGCAATTGCAAGAAACTGCGGGAGTGAGTAGAACAAATCTTGAGGGTTCCCAAACTGCGGAACTCCCCCACAGAAATGCGGAGTGAAGTAGAAAATGTTTAACCCCTGTCGAGCGAAGTGCCATTGCCCAGCGTGAAGACGTGCGAAGAAGTAAACAAAATCATGACCAAGAATTTCGTTGAAGTTTAGGAACCAGAAGAATACGCCAAGGAAGGCTGTGAATATCAGAAGAAAGCTTATATTAATAAATTCTAAACATTGAATTAACGCCGAAATTTTTCCTTTTAACAAAGACATATTTTATTTTTCCTTGTCTCCTCTCCCCCCAAAAAGGGGGAGAGGGTAGGGTGAGGGGAACGAAGTGCAAATATATCCTGAAATAAAGCCTATAAACAAGTGTAGCTTCTTTAAGTTCATCGTAGTTAGGATAGCAGGTTTTTATGTTGATGACCGCTCAGGCACATTTATCACCTGATATTCGTGTCCTGTAGCATTTAAGAATGCTTCAAGCCCTTCGTGTTTTATAACCAATGTAGCCGTATTCACAAGTGGATGACATTGCAGAGCATCCGCATTCCAAATGGCTTCGTCAAATACCAAACTAACCTGGTGGTCCAAATCATTTATAAGCCCAAGCACCGTGACAGCACCCGGTTCCAATCCCAATCGATCCATTAGACGCTCCGGTGAAGCAAAACTTAATTTACTCTCCTCAAGGACCGAGCTTAAAGCTTTTAAATCTACGCTTTTGTCATACCCGACAACTACCAAAAAGTGCTTGTCGCCTTTTCTGTTCCTAAGAAGCAAATTCTTTGTATGAGCACCGGCCATATCCGGCGTGAGCTCTTCTGCCTCTTCGCAAGTAAACACCGCAGGATGCTCAAACTTCTCGAATTCTATTCGGTGTTGTTCGAGAAATGAGTAGATATCAGACATGTCACCATGGTATCAGTAATGAGACGGTTTAGAGACAGGAAACAATCCATTGTCTTTTTGTTGCCATTTGAGCCAATTTTAAGTAAGTTTGTCCCTGCCTTACGGGGTTGTAGCTCAATTGGTTAGAGCATCCGCCTGTCACGCGGAAGGTTGCGAGTTCGAGTCTCGTCAGCCCCGCCATAAGTATCCTTGAAAGTTCGAACGGCGTTGATGTTACAATGAGCCCATGGATCTTCAGTTACCAAAATCTTTCACGGATCACTTGATCAAACAGAGAGGTGATATGGCAAAGAAGTGGTTTGATGAATTGCCATCAATTGTTCAAAAATGTCAGGAGAGCTGGAACTTTACTTTGGAGTCCAACCCATATGATCTTTATACCAACTTCATCGCGCCCATTCGACTTGAAGATGGGCAAAAAGCTGTGCTGAAAGTTGGCTTTCCAGGAGATGAGGGGGTGTTACCAGAGATGGAGTCCCTGAAATATTTTGATGGTCAGTATTCAGTACAACTTCTCGAAAGTGATGCAACTCTAGTAGCTTTTATCATTGAGAAACTTACGCCCGGTACAGCACTACGAGATGTTCACCTAGAAGATGATGCAAAGGCAACGAGTGCAGCTCTTCCACTACTTAAAAACGTTCTTGTTCCTGTTCCAGAGAAACACAATCTCCCTTCGCTTGCAGACTGGTCAAAGGTGATTGAACAAACAAAGAATATGCACATCAAAGGGAATGTCACCCCTGCGATCCTTGATAAGGCTCAAGAAATCTTTGATGAGCTAAATGGATCTAAAGAAAAAGACATGCTTCTTCATGGAGACTTGCACCATGACAATATTCTCTCGGACGAGGATAGAGGCTGGATAGCTATCGACCCCAAGGGAGTCATTGGTGATCCTGCATATAATGGATCACGCTTCATCATCAACAACTGGAGTAAGCGAACATCCACAGAATTATTGCCGAGCCGTGTCACAGCTGTAGCAGAGGCCTTAGGATACGATGAAAGACGAATAGCTGGTTGGGCGTATGTTGACTTGGTCATTAGCAACTGCTGGTCAATGGAGAGTGGTGATGAAAGTAAGATCAACACGGAGTTTGTTGAAGCACTTGCGTCATACGTGAGCTAGATGCCGATACGTTCGAACAGCATTGAGCACGACCCGCCACATCACTAAAAACGGGAGGCATGTTCGCCTCCCGAATTTGTATTAAGTGATACTGCACTCTGACTATTAGCAACCAAAAGGTTATAAATTGTTATTTCTCGTCCATATTATCAATCCTCCCTTGCAACCTTCCAATTATTTCATCCACTTCTCGAGCTTCTGTGCTCTTATCCATCGCATGCAAAATTTCAGACTTAACGCGAAGAACACCTATGTGATCCATCTCACAATCGAATCCAATTTGTTCTACTCTTTCAATAGCTTCGAAAGATTCCGGATATCTACCCAAATGAAGTAAGCATTCAGCAATACTCCTAACGCACAATACTGCTCTTTGATGATCACCTTGCTGTCGAAGTGCGAACTCTACTTTCTCTAGAATGGGTAGAGCACCATCAAAGTCATCTTTCTCAAACAAATCAAATGCAAACACGAACACCTCAGTTGCTAGCTCAGGATCAATGAGCATTTCTTGCGCGGTTACCTGTGTCAAATCTCTCTTTGAGTCTGAACTTTCACTTTCTGCCATACACGAATATTATACCATATAATTACAATGAGCTCAATTTCTCAAAACTACTTACTGTACATACAGAAGCGGATTCTTTTTGATACCCCTGAGTCTTACCTCGAAGTGCAGGTGGATTCCAGTTGCACCATACACAAGTCCTGTTCGCCCCATCCACGCAATCATTTGTCCGCGCTTAACTATGTCTCCCTTCTCTACATAAAGCTCCTTATTGTGAGCGTAAAGAGTAACTAGATCATTTCCATGATCAACTTCAATTACATTTCCAAATCCCCCATTCCATCCATAGCCTGAGCGAATGACTGTACCTGCTTCCGCCGCATAGATAGGACCCGCGCCTTTCTCCTGCATATCAAGAGCGTAGTGTCCTGCGCGATAATACTGAGTAATAAAGCACTCGGCTGAACACGGTTTTTGCAAAACACCTGCTGTTGGTGTTGGAGTGTATTTCTTTGGAGCTTCATCGCGCGTTGGCTTAGAAGGTTTTACTGGAAGTTTTTCTGGAGGTCCGTCAGGTGGAGTTGGAACTGACAGTTCAGCTGATGGTGCAGGAGTCGGCTCATCCGAAGTAGGCGGGGGATCTGCAGTTGCAATAATTACAGGTTTTCCGATGATTGGAGTTGCACCTGGAATTATTAGCTCCTGTCCTGCAAGGATGAATCCTCCTTTGACTTTATTTTGGGCAACTATCTCTGCTTGTTCAACTCCATAAAGCTCAGAAATTCCTATAAGAGTTTGTCCCCTGCTTACTGTGTGAAGCACTCCGTCGACTGGAAGTATTAGGAGTTCATCTCCGGGCTGCATTACCCCCTGGGTATCCAAGTCGTTAGCCCAACGAACTGTGTTCGCCGCTATTCCATAACGATCAGCAAGCTTCTCCACGCTGTCCCCTTCTTTAACTGTATGAAAAATGCCTTCCGCATATGCACGTCTGGAACCTTGCTGAGATATCGATCCAGATTTCATCAAAAACCCTTCTTCAACCAAAAGAAATTGTGAAGTCGCAATCGAAACCTCCTGAGGAGCAAGAGCCGCTTTGGGTACGTATGGCGGAAACAGTGAACCTAATATAAAAACAAGTCCGCAAATCAATCGGACACGAACAGAAAGCCAACGGGCAGTGGACGAGGGTGCCATCATAGTTATGATACATTAATTTCGGATTCTTGACCCTCGAAGCCTTGGCGGAGTGGGTTCGGATTTCGGATTTCGAATGTAAAGTTTTCGTCTTTATGAGTCTTATCTCCTATTTCTACTTTTTCTTCGATAGTATCCAATATTGTCTTCATATCCTTATATCTTTGTGAAGAATAAAGAAGAACCACAAGATACGACCTGCCATCGAAATCCACCAAAGAGAACAAGCATTCCTTGGCAGCATTTGTTGTCCCTGTTTTTCCGGCTACCACTTTCGCCACTTCATCCAAAGAAGAACCATTAATATGCATGAGCGCATGAGTATGGACTAAATCTATGTAACTGCCCTGAACACTCCTAATGCGAGCACCACGCTTAGAAAGTTTTTTGAATAGTTCTTCGTAGCTCATTACAAAAGCTGCAAGCCAGGCAATGTCCTGCGGAGTGGACCATTGTTCAAAGCTATCTAATCCGATTGGATTTCTAAACCGCGTGTCTTTGAGTCCCAAAGCTTCCGTTCGTGCATTCATCTCTTCGGCAAAAGCTTCAATAGTTCCGCTATGAAAAACTGCAAGCGTGTACGCTGCATCGTTGGCTGACGCGATTAATACAGCCGAGAGTAAATCCTTAACAGTAAAGTCTTCACCGACCGGAAGATACGCTGTGTTTCCATCTATTCGAGCAGCTTTGTATGGAATGGTTACAAGCTCATCCAGTTCATGGTTTTCCAGGATAATAATAGCCGTCATTAGTTTGGTAAGGCTCGCCATGGGTCGACGCACATCAATTTGTTTCCCGTATAATCTTTGTCCACTTTTAGCATCCAATATCAAAACTCCGGAGGCAGAAAGTCTGTTCTCGATTTCCAATGGTTCAGACGGAGGAGAAATAGCCAAATTTTCAATCACAGGAACTACCTCATCCATCGACGGCAAAGAAACTGGAACAAGCCCAAACAAAAGCGCTGCGATAATTGAGCGATACATCCGACGTAGAATAGGCGGAGTGAACGAGTTGTTGAAGTGATTATTCTAAATTTTAGTGTAACTAATAACACATTAGTCAAGAATTTTACCAACAAAGGTTAGGAACCAGAGGAAACAGAGGAATCAGAAGAGAAATACTAAATAATATCCTCTGATTCATCTGCTTCTTCTGTTTCTTCTGTTTTCTTATTTATAGACCACCCTATCCGACACTCTCAAATCAATATATTTCTTCACCTCTTCTGTATTGACACTTTTTAAGAATGTTCGATAACGCAGTAATTGCTCGTTCAAGGGCGATACCATGTCAAACCAAATATCTATCCCCTTATCAAGATGGAGATGATACTCCTGTGCTCGTATATAGACTGTCCTACCTGCGATGGAATGACCGAATTGTTCCGACAATGCCTTTTCGGTTTCCGACATTCTTTCAAGCAATCTGGGCACAACAAGCACATCGCCTTCGACGGGACGAACTCCCCAATCGACAATGCCAATGACAGGTAATGATTTCGAATCTTCCGGCAACGGAACAATTACATATACTCCTTCGTCAGTTAAGTAATCAACTGTTGCTCCAGTTGAAGTTAGATCTGATTCCTGATCAGGATCTATAATTTTTATGCGTGAAATAAGAGGATCCAATTTTATCTTTACACTTAATTCAGAAGGATAAAGTTTTGAAATACTTATATCTTCCAGATCTTTTATAGCATCTTCGAGAGTGCTTGCTACTTCATGAGCAGGCAGGAAGAATAGATGTTTCCCAAAAAACGGTGTTAGAATTTTCTGGACTTCTTCTATGTCCAGTCTGGAATCAAAGCGCACTACTTTAACTTCTCTTACTTGAATAAGCGGTGAAAATATTAATAAACCGAATCCAAGAAGTATAAGACCGAACAAGGCTATCAAAATCCACCACATGCAAGATCGCCACCAGGACTTAAGGGCTCTCTGACCTTTACGTTCGAATTTGTGTAGGAAATCTTTCCACCTGCTTTTCTTGTGCCTCCTCTTGTGCTTCTTTACCAAACGCTTCGTCATAGGAGTAACAGGGCGGTTGTAGCGCTTTGGAAGACGACGAGGTGGTTTGAGCATGCAGCTATAATAGCCAATCTGCCTACTACCCACTACTCACTACACACTATTTCAAGATTTTAAGTAAGTGAGTAGTGGGTAGTGAGTAGTAATAGTACACTCTAACTAATGAAACTCGCGATCGTTGCCGACTGGCTCCCCCTCTACGCAGGCGCTGAGCATGTGATCGCCGAGTTTCATAAACTTTGGCCAGATGCCCCAATATTTACCACAATTGCAAATCATGGGAATCTAGGACCTTTGAACGATGCTGATATAAGGACCAGTCGTTTGCAGAAATGGTACAAGTTACTTGGAAAGCATCACAGATGCCTCCTTCCTCTGATGCCGCGAGAGATGGAGAGGATTGATCTTGATGAGTTTGATGTGATCCTTAGTTCGTCGCACGCAATAGGAAAGGGGATTATTCCTCCAAGCAATGCCACGCACATTTGTTACTGCCATACTCCAATGAGGTATGCATGGGAAATGGAAAAGAAGTATTTGGAAGATTCGAATATTCCGAAGTTCTTTTGGAAAAGAATCAGAAGAAAATTAAATGAGATTAGAAGGTGGGATATGACGACTGCAAAGAGAGTTGATTTATTTTTAGCTAACTCTACAACTGTCGCTGACCGAATTAAGAAAATTTACAACCGTGATGCTACTGTAATACTTCCACCGGTAGCCGACAGATTTTTCGAAAACCGACAACCGACAACCGACAACCGCAACAGCGCGTACTTGGCATTGGGTAGACTGGTTCCTTATAAAAGATTTGATTTAATAATCGAATGCGCGAACAAACATAACATTCCTCTCATGATCGCAGGCAAAGGTCCAGATGAATCGAGACTAAAGAACTTGGCAGGACCGACTGTTGAATTCTTAGGTTATGTTCCTGATGAAAAGTTGCCTGAAATTTATGCGAATTCAAAAGCACTTCTCTATCCGCAAGAGGAAGACGCCGGTATTGCACCGTTAGAAGCTCAATCTCAAGGAACTCCTGTCATCGCGTTTAAGAAAGGAGGAGCTCTGGATACGATTGCAGAGGATATGTCCGGAGTATTCTTTTCGGAGCAAACAGTGCAGTCTCTTAAAGGTGCAATTGATAGATTCGAGGAGATGAATTTCGATTCTGAATCTATTAAGAAAAGAGCTGAAGAATTTAGGGCGGAGAGGTTTAGAGAAAAAATCGAGAGTATCGTTAAGTAAATCTTAATTCCTACTTGCCAACTATTCACTATTCACTTTTAACTATTCACTTCTCATTTTTAATTATTCATTTTGATATATCATCCCATCATGAAACGCTCCCCCACCTCCCACAAAGGCGAAAATGGAAAAGTTGCAATAATCGGCGGTTCGCGTCACATGCACGGCGCGCCATTGCTTTGCGCCCTTGCAGCCGAAAGAAGCGGGGCTGACTTGGTTTATCTTTCTCTCCCCGACTGGCACGAGAATGTTGCGAAGGATACTGCGCTCAATTTTCAAGTTTATCCTTTCCAAATGGATGACTTGCAGGCGGAAGACATAGAACCGGTTTTAAGTTTGCTTGCGACAATGGACTGCGCAGTTCTTGGACCCGGCATTGATCACGCCAATGAAGATAGCAAAAAAGCACTGATGCAAATTATTGAAGGCGCAAGTTGCACACTTGTTCTGGACGCAGCCGCACTTCAACCGGAGACACTCAAATCAGTTAAAGGAAAAACTGCAGTCCTAACTCCTCATCTTGGTGAGCTTGAGAGAATGGAAGTTAAAGAAAAAGAATTGGAGAAAGCTTCGAATGATTCAGGCGCTGTAATCGTACTTAAAGGACCGGAAGATAAAATAGTTGGCTCCGATGGAAAGTCTGAGATTATTAAAGGAGGAAACGCGGGCTTAACAGTTGGAGGAACAGGTGACGTGCTTGCAGGACTGATTGGGGGACTTATTGCACAGAAGATGGATCCTTTTGAAGCAAGTGTGCTGGCAACCAAGATAATTAAGAAAGCGGGAGAGGAATTGGAAGATGATGATGGATATGCGTACAGAGCTAAAGATGTTATAAAGGAGATACCTGAGTTAATTAAAAAAATGTCATGATCAAAGATCCGTTTTCAATCCTGACTCCATTTAAGGACAAATTATCAGTTACTCTTTTTACTAAGGAAGATGATGTGACAAGTGACGATCAGGTTGGAGATAATGTCGCAAGTTTGTGGCAGGTTCATGGCAACAAGATAATCGAAGTTGATTCCCCCACTTCACGCGAAGAACAAGCTGACGGATTAGTGACTAACAAAAAAAATCTGATACTCAGCATCAGAATGGCCGATTGTCAGCCAATTCTTGCCTACAATCCCGAATCAAATACAGTTGGATTAGTCCACGTTGGATGGAAAGGACTTATTGCAGGCGCAATACCAGAGTTTTTTATGATCACAGATCCACTTAAGTCTTACGTTTGCATCGGCCCCTCGCTCTGCCAGAAGTGTGCGATCTTTTCTGATCCTAATAATGAATTGCCCAATGTTGATCCTAAGTTTTTTGATGAAAACAATTGCGTGGATCTAATGGGAGCAGCTGACAAGCAATTAGTTGACCTTGGAGTCTCCGCTGACCGCATTGAAAGAATGACTGACTGTACCAGTTGTAATCCAGATAAGTACTGGGCTTACAGGGGTGGAGATCGTGAGGAAGTTAAGGCTGGGCATACAAATGTTTTGGTTTGTTATTTGAAATAACATCCCCCCTCTCCCCAACCCTCTCCCGACCTCGCTCCGCCGTAGCGGCTACGCGAAGGCGAGAGGGAGAGGGAACTTTGCAAATGCAAATCTCAAGTTGATTGTCTAGCATGACAAAGTTTCCCTCCCCCCTTGGGGGAGGGTCAGGGAGAGGGGATGAAGTTACGTCCAAACGACCGTTGAGCAGGGACGCTTTACTCCTGGTTGTTTCCAGGTGGGTGGCCGCATCCTCGGACCACGGTCCTCGGAGAGTTAGCCTCCCGTAATGCGCGTTGAGGATAAACGTATACTGCCCTGACGAGTCGCTGAGACTAAGTGATTATATCAATAAATAATCCCTAATGAAGCTGACAGAGTGGACAGTCGGAGTACAATAATAGCTCATGACAACTATTCACTATTAACTATTCACTATTCACTTGTTATCACTCCAAGAACGATTACAGGCTTCGAATCAACTATTAGCGACCTATGCCATTCCGCATCAAGGAATACTGGGAAGAGCTCACAGGGAACCTGAGGATAAAACACGATTTCCTTTTCAACGAGATCGAGATCGACTGATACACACCAGAGCTTTTCGTAGACTGAAGGGGAAAACTCAGGTGTTCGTTGCCGGGCACGGAGATCATGTAAGGACAAGACTGACGCATACAATGGAAGTGGTGCAAATCAGTCGAGACATCGCACGTACACTTCAACTTAACGAGGATCTGACTGAATGCATAGCAATAGCACACGATCTGGGCCACCCTCCATTCGGCCATGCAGGTGAAGAGGGCTTGGATGAGTGGATGAAAGAATTTGGAGGAAGGTTTGAGCATAATGAACAGTCGCATAGGATTGTGACCTTGCTTGAGTCTCATTCTTCGCTTGCCCAAGGGCTTAACCTTAATCAGGAGATATTGGAAGGACTTCTCAAACACACAACGCCTTATGATCTTCCACAGGCAATTGTTTCTAAGTCTCCTACTTTGGAAGCACAAGTAGTTAACTTAGCTGATGAGATTGCATACACGGGTCATGATTGTGAGGATGGAATAAGGGCCGGCCTCTTTACTCTTGAGGAGATACTTGCAGTACCTCTGGCGAAGCAAGCACATGATCTAACGATTGAACGTGGAACATCATTGCGCGGTTCAATAATCAATGTTTGCGTAATGGACCTATACAAAGCAACCTCAGAGGAACTTGCGTCCCAGCGTATTAACACGCTAGAGGATGTTAGCAAAGCAGTCACTCCCCTTGTTCACCTAACACATTCAATGCGCAAGGACTTGGATGAGCTTAGAGGGTTCTTGTCCAAACGTATGTACTTCTGCCCACAGGTCAGAAACAAGAGTGAAGAAGGCAAAGCTCTGATTATTGCGCTTTGCAATGGGCTAAAAGATAAACCGACTAATAAAGTTCTAGCCATTCAAAAGAAGACTGATTCCGGTTTGGAGGAAGCAGTAAAAGACTTCGTTGCAGGAATGACTGATCATTTTGCAATGGAACAATCCGTCTAGATCTTGGGGAGATATCCCAGCGGATCAACATGAACTCCGCCTCTGATAACTTCCAGATGAAGATGCGGACCGGTTGAAAGCGGACCTGCACCCATTGAGCCCGGACGTCCGCCACTAAGTGCAATTACATCTCCGCGATGAACCACCTGACCTTCGCGGACTAAGAATTCACTGACGTGTCCGTAAAGTGTCGCACCACCCGGATGAGAAATGATGATGTACTGATATCCGCTATCTCCTTCGTACAAAACTGACACAACTCCTTCCGCAGATGACCTAACTTCTGAGTTTTGTAGAACCGGAATATCAATTGCCTCATGCGTAAGTCCGAATCTTTTCTCGTACTCTTCGTCATGGAACAAAGCTGAAATTCCTTCGGTGGGTTCAACGGGCCAGCTGAGTCTGAGAGGCATGCTTGGATCTCCACTTGCAGCAAGCGCTCTAATTTCTGCCGCCCTGATTTCAAATAATGCAGTTCTTATGTACTCCTCGGAAACTCTTCTGTCTTCAAGTAGCATGAGTAACTTCGTGCGCGCATCCTGCCACTCTCTTTGCTGTTTTTCTGACCAGTCTTTGCCGTACTCAGCTTTCTCGTTTTCAAGAACGCCTAATTGATATCTGAGTATCTCTTCACGTCTTTCCAATACTGCAATCTCCTGACGTTCACGTTGAATAGTTGATTCTGCATTCTGAACTGACGCAGTCAAAGGACCTCCCATTGGCAACTTTCCTGAGTTCACCATCAATTGTAGCCCAATGAACAGACCAATAGTTCCGCCAAGAATTGCAAGGATTCTGAATGGTCTGTGAATATGAATGTTTATCTCAAGCATCAAACTATTATAGCAGATTTTGACCGCTCAGACTATGCCGCTGTTCCCTGTAACCTATGTCCTGATTTTAAAATATTGCCATCATTTGCCCTTTCGGCACTCGCCATCATTCTCACTATTCTTTCATACTGCTCATCGGTTACTTGGCGAACAGGAGCAAATTCAGATAAGGGCATTGGTCTATTTGGAAAATTAGCGTACTCAGCATGAGGCACAGTAAATGCAGGTAATTCCCTTGCGCCGTTGGATAAGCCTCTTCCCATAACAAGCTCAGACTATACTTCTCTAACTGTTCTTTCAAGGACAGAATTTAGCTGTGAACTCGTCAACTAGCTTTTCAAATATCTCATGGAATTCATCAACCCTTTCAGGAATCGGGTCGAATGAGTTGTTTTTAATGTAAAGCCCTTGGTTGATCTCTATCTGAATGCCAGGGACCAGAAATGGAGGAATCCTGCGCCTGTGACAATGGTGTCCCAGAATATATTTGCCTGAGTAGGGAAAATTGACCTCGACGGAGTATCCTCGGTTTTTGAAGAAGTCGCGGAAGAAAACAGTTCGGTCGCGCGAGCATGACGTGTAGTTTCCATTTCCAATGTTGATATCCGGACGGTCTTTGCCACTGTCTTTTTTTAAGCTTGGACCGACTGACAGGAATGAATGTCCATCTATTAAAAACTTTGCATGCGGAATTACTTCATCAATTTTTTCATGATACGGATCGTGGTACTTCTTGATCAACGAATCAACAACTTCCTGCGAAGGCTCTTCCTTATAAACATTTTTCTCGTCCCAAGTCGTATGAACCGTTACCCCCTCCGCCGCTTGCTTGTACTCTGTTGAAATATCATCCGGCGCGCGATTTACATCGACAATAACGCGGGAAGTATCGCACTTAACCGTGTACACATTCCCGATTGTGAAAATCTGATCTGTGTACAGATCCGTGTAACCCAGAAGATCTTCTTCGCTCAGCTGAATATAATCCTTTACCTCCTCAGGAATTTTATTCGAGGCGTGCGGTATCGAGACGAGGATTGGGCGGATATCAGGAGTCATGATTTAGATTATTAATTAAAGTGATAGGGGTCACAGGTCGCAAGTCACAAGTCTTGTGACATGTGACATGTGACAAAACGGAATCTAAACCATATAAAACATTGTTAATCATCATCTTTTTTTATTGTATATGTTTGTGTAAAGAAGAGAGATGCCGGTACTACTGTTGCACCTTTAGAAGTTTCAACCACTACGCCGGCAAGAGTAAATGATTTAACTTTTCCGTTAACGTCACCAACGGATATTTCGCTTCCAACTTCAATGTTTCTCTTTAGGTGCTGGCAAAGAAGAGCATTCTCCAAAACAGTCCTTGCGCTTAATACAATTGCAAGACCGCAGATCAATAAAATGGCTGCGAAGAATATAAGTACATTGGTCGTAATAAAGGAAAGGTTTAATCCAAGCTGTTCAACCGCAGCAAGAAATACGAAAACCAAAACAATCATTTGAACTGCACGCCCTACTGACCTTTCATATCCAAGACCCGTTTTGGAAATTGATTGGACTACAATCGTTTGCAAAAACTTAGCAAGAAGCATTCCAAATACAACAATCAAAAATGCCGCGATGACCTGAGGAATATATCGCGTCACTACCTCAAGTGCATTGGATACTTTTTCCAAGCTCAGAATTTCTGATGCAAAGATCAACGTAACCAAGATAGTCAGCCAAAAAACCAGAAGGCCGAGTATTCCGGACGCGCTCTTATGAATTCCAATGCCCTTAAGCATCTTATCGAGAGGAGTCTTTGCAACCAGCTTATCAATTGCAAAGAAAGCAAGAAGTTGGACACAAAGGCGATAGAAAATAGATGCGACTATCCAGCCAGCCAATACTATCAATATCGCAAGCAAGGCTTCGGGGAAAATATCCATCATTTTCTCATAAGCCTGCAAAGCGGCTTCTCTGACCAAGGTATTTGTACGAGTGAGAATTGTTTCCATAGCTAGAATTATAGCAGAAAATGGCAAATTTGTGTAGCTTAAGCCATCAGCTATCATATCCCCATGCAAAAACTGAAGATTCCTCTTTTTATCATCCTCCCATTCCTCGCCTTTGGAGCTTCCCTATTCCATGGCTTTGCACCTGTGGATGACTCATTTCTGATTGTGGAGAATCTGGCGATACGTGCTATTAATTGGGAGAACCTCAAACACTTCTT
Source organism: Candidatus Peribacteraceae bacterium (assembly GCA_030750465.1). GTDB lineage: Bacteria > Patescibacteriota > Gracilibacteria > Peribacterales > Peribacteraceae > UBA2144. The sequence continues at coordinate 39,709 of JASMHZ010000004.1, read as the reverse complement.
TACAACATACGATCCTGAACTTTATATACCTCTAGTTTTCGTAAGCTTCCAGTTCAATTATCTGATCGGTGAACTTGCTCCATTCAATTATCATCTGACTAATATTCTGATCCACATTATAAATGCGCTACTCGTAACTAGGATACTGATGCAACTCTTGGCATCCAACAAATCCAATGCAAGCGAGAATGAAGATGTCAATTGTCAATTGCCTGTACTGAGCGGAGTCGAAGTGTCAATTGTCAATTGTTCCTCAAGAAAAGCACAGCTTGCATTATTCGGTGGTTTGATATTTGCCATTCATCCATTAAATACAGAAGCCGTTGTGTGGCTTGCTGGAAGAAAAGACTTGCTCTCCGGACTTTTCTTCTTTGCGTCACTTACTTTTTATCTGGACTTCATCAAAGGCAATCGCAAAGCTTACTGGCTTAGCATCACAATGTTCCTACTCGCACTACTTTCAAAAGTTATAGCTGTAACTCTTTTGGGAATTCTAATTCTGCATTGGCTACTTTTGAGAACCCGAACCCGAAAACCGAGCCCGATTACAATCGTTCCTTACTTAATCCTAACTCTGATCTTTGTTGTAGTTGCCCTCGGCGGCAAAGCCCGCGTCATCGCATCCGTAACTCTTATCGATAAAATCCTCGTCGCCTGCAAAAGCACAATCTTTTATATATATAAATTCTTGATACCAAATGATTTGACTATCATTTATCCACTTCAAGGAGACATATCTCTGACTGATATGCGGATTCTCCCAAGCGTTATACTCGCAATTATTCTAATTATGATTGCTATTAAATCACTCAAGAAACATCCAGTTATTACATTTGGAATCGGATGGTATTTGGTGACCCTTGCTCCAACGTATCTGAACATTGGAAAAGCAAACTTAGTATTCTTCGCAGTTGATCGTTATGCGTATTTACCAATGGTTGGGCTTCTAATCGTTCTTGTTTATATTTATAAAAGCATTCGACCAATCGCAAGATCAACTATTATTATTATTCTAATAGTCCTCTCAATCAATCAAACAAATACATGGAAAACGCCTGACGGAGTTTTTAGGCGAACCCTCTCTATTTATCCAGAATCAGTCGGAGCTCGCGTTGGTCTTGCAACAATCCTCAGGCATCAGAATAAGTTTGAAGAAGCATTTAAAGTTATAACCGAAGGAGTGAAGTACATGGATCATTCCCTCCTGCACATGAACGCAGGATTTGTTTACGCGGCAACAGGGCAGGTGACTGACGCGGAGGAAAGATTCCGCACAGCAATTAATATGGATCCAAATAATCCTGAGCCTTACTTTTCACTTGGTTCACTATTTGAACAAACAGGAAGATCTGATGAAGCAATCTCATTTTATGAAAAAGCGGTTGAGCTTGATGGCTCGTATGTAATTGCCAGAGCTAAGCTTGGAAACCTCTACCTTAAAAAGAACCAAACTGATAAAGCCCGTGAACAGTTTGAAAAGGCGCTTGAGTGGAATAAGTTTTCTGTTGAGGCGAATGAGGGGATACGAAGGATCCAGGATGCAAGTATTTAAATTATCCCTTACTATTTCTCTTTATAAGCCTTTTCCTCTGCATCGCCTTAAATGCTTTCTTGCCTTGATCAATCGATATCTTACTATCGAACTTAACTTCGCCGCCAACAACTGAAGCTCCTAGAAGCCCCGATGTTTCATTTATACATTGTGCTACTTCTTCAACACTAAGTTCCCCCTTAGGCTTAAGAGCCATATCAAGTGCGCCAACTTCCTCGGCTTCAACGAGTGAATCAACATCCAGTAATTCTTTTCCATCTAAACCACTAAGCCTCACATTCAATTTATCTCCTGAGCTGTACTTACTATCTGTTGCATATCTGAGTAAGTTCATAGCTTTACTACGCTTAATCAAATCATCCAGGTCAACTCCTTGCTCGTCTAATTCGTTTTGAAGTTGCTGCATATCTTCATTTCCTTTTTCAGGCATTGCTTCCATCGTTCTGCCACTATCGAGTTCCGTTTGATATTTTTCGTGCATAAGATCAAACCATTTTTCTTCCGCAGCTGTAGCTCCCTGCGGCATGTTCTTGTCAAAAGCAGCCTGTGCGGATTCTCTGTTTTCTTCCCATAGCTCTTCCACCTGAGTAGTGGGGGGAGGAGAGCTATTCATATCATTTAAAAGCTTATTAACTGTTCCAGCTATAGATCCTTCGGCTCTATTTTCTAAATCAGACACTCTTTTCTGTGCAGCTTCCTTAGAAGCTTCCTCAGCTTCTTGCATCGTCTCACCTGATTTAAGCCTTCCTCTTAAATCCCTGAGGAACTGATCCTTGACCGGAGCCAAATGTTTCACCCATTCGTAGAAATTTTTTCCGACTAATTCTTTTTCTCCTCCACTCATTTGATTCGTTGCAGACTCACAAAGCTCAGATGCATCTCCACTTAAACGCGATTCTGCATCCTCCATAATGTTTTCTCCACTAACCATTTTCTCAAACTCTTCTTCCCAATTTTTAATGTCCTCCTCCGGCCCCATTTCCGTCTCATCTCTTTTCTCTTCTATCTCTTCCATCGCTTCATTATCACTTGCTCCCATTTCTTCGACTGACTCTGCATCTTTTTTTAGCTTAGATTTTTCTGTTTCAACCGTTTCCAATTTACTAACATTGGCCCCCAATTTCTTGTCGGACTCTTCTATGCGTTGTTTTAGCCCTGCCTGAACTTCTTCCATTGTTGTGGGTGCACCTGCCTCGGCTTCGAAACCATCATCATCGATACTTTCATCGCTTTCGTTTTGCCCAATATTGTCGAGTTTTCCACCCATATTTGTTTTTGTTTATTTCTAGCTATTTTACCTTAAAAGCTTCATAATTACAAGATTTGCCCGATTTCTGCCCTGCATGTCGACACAAGCAGCGCATGGCACTTAGAAGTGAACGTAAGATGTACCAACGTGTATGTGACAAATGTAGCGAGAATATGCTTTCTGTTTACCCAGAGGATGCTCCTTATAAGGTATATTGCCAAAAGTGCTTCTGGGAGAATATTGAGTAGTGTAATATTAGTACACCTTAGGCGCGTAGCTCAGTTGGCTAGAGCACTGGTCTCCAAAACCAGGGGTCGAAGGTTCAAATCCTTCCGCGCCTGCCATTCAGCTTCGCAAGCTTCGCAGAATGACATATGCCTAAGGCAAAGGTTCTACGAAGCTCGCGAAGTAGAACCGCGCCTGCCAATATACTCATTAAAACTAATGAACCCCAGTAGGCTATGAGCTAAACTCGCCGTAATGAACGACCCTTCTCAATCCCCATTTCTCTCAATCGTCATCCCCGTTTATAACGAGGAAAAGACACTTGAAGAAATAATTACCCGTGTACACAGATCATGCGGAGATTTTTCTGAAGTAATTATTGTTGATGACGGATCGAAGGATTCTTCATTGGAGATTATTAGGAAGCTTGCGCGTCACGGCACTCGCGAGTGCCGTGACACGCCTCAAGATACTGTTCTGACAAAAGAGAATGGGGGGAAAGGCTCCGCAGTCAGAATGGGTTACGCTCAGGCCAAAGGAAAATATGTGATAGTTCAAGATGCGGATCTTGAATATGATCCGGAGGAGATTCCTGAATTAGTTAAGTTTGCAGAAGAGAATGATCACAAAGCTGTTTACGGTTCGCGGAGACTTAAGAAACAAAAGCAATTTACTCATTTGCTGACTTTTCTTGGAGGTACTGTTCTTACTTATATATTCAACATTCTGTACTTCAAAAAGCTTTCTGATCAGCCTACTTGTTACAAAATGGTCAGAAACGATGTACTCAAAACTCTTCCGCTTAAAGAAAACGACTTCAGGTACGATCCTGAAATTACAGCGCTTCTTGCACGCAAAAAAATTCATATCGCCGAATTCCCTATTTCCTACCATCCAAGATCTTACAAAGAAGGTAAAAAGATTTGCTGGAAGGATTGGTTTAAATGGTGCTGGGTATTTTTGAAGTTGAGGTTTGTGCCAATTAAATATCTCACTTAATTCGGCTAGCTTTTGGCTTTTAGCTTCATTAGCTTTTTTTGGTTGTCACCAATAATTGCCTCAATTTAAGCTAATTAAGCTAAAAGCTATAAGCTAAAATATATCCATGCCCCACTGGAAGACACTAATCATCGCCTCATCAATAGCTATAGCCCTGATAATGCAGGGTCCATTTTTAATCCACATTTTGAATCCTGCGTACAAAGGAGTATATGTGCATCTAAATTCTGATGAGGAAATTTATCTTGCACGCATTCAGGAGGCGTTGACTGGTAATTTGAATCAGGTATCTGAAGCTTTCGTAGGAGAAGAAGGAATGGTCGGTTCACAATTTGCTTTGATTGAACTTAGTCTTGGAATGATTCTCCGTCCAGTCTTTGATCACTCTTGGGTAGTTCTGACGATCATGGACTCAGTAATTCCGGTTCTGATATTTCTTGTTCTTATTTGGTTCCTGAGCATATGTGGTTTTACACGCCTTCAATCTTACGCAGGTTCTCTAATATTGATTGCAACACAACTTTATAATTTAAACCGTCCAATCCATCTGCGCTCAAGCTTTTTGCTGATGATGCTTGCTCTGACTGCTTTAAGTTTAGCTTACGCAAAAAAACGAAAGGGACCCACTGTAATTGGAGGGATGTTGCTTGGTACTTTAGTAGGAGTTTATGTTTGGAGTTGGACATTCGCCTGGCTTTGGTTAGGACTGATGGTGATTTGGAATTTAGTTGAAAACTTCACGAAAACCGACAACCGACAACCGACAACCGAACTAAAAATTCTACTTCTATCTGCAATTATTGGAGTTATCTTTGCACTTCCTTTCGTTTTCCAGACTTTGTCTGTGATGAACCATCCGTTAGCTGACGTGGCAGTGTTTAGAAGTGGCATGCGCCCCGGACGATTACCTGAGTCGTGGATATATAGCGCACTATTCCTGACGATGATTATGGGACTGATAATTCTGCTCAAGAAAAAATACAAAGAGCTTGAACCGCACCGTCCGGCAATTGTAGTTGTATTCACCGCATTTGTAGTAATGCACCAACAGGTGATTCATGGAACTGTTTTTAATTTTGTTTCGCACAGCATTTTTTCACTTCTACTCGCAGCTATTGTTGTGATTCTTCTTGCGTGGAAATTTAAATCTAAGATTCTGATAATCCCCGCACTTGCCGCAGTCCTCTATATCTCTGCAATTGCATACGACGGAAGGTGGATAATCAAACAATGGAATCCCTCTCCGGAAAACTTCGCATCGCAACATTTGTCAGATCTTCTTTCAACTCTTGATGAAATCCCGCGCGCAAGGATTCTGTCTGACAGGGATACACAGAGTTTGATCACATCGCATACGCATCACGATGTTGTTTATTCAATTTATTTAAAGAATATTCTTCTTTCCCACAAAGAAAATGCACAGAGAGTATGTCTGACTTACTTGCCGCTTGATCCGAATCTGAGGAATCTTGAGGCTTCCCGCAACCTGGTTTATGCAGACGCACTCGGCGCATTTCCAGATCCCAAGATCCGCGAAGAAGAACTTGAGCTGGTCAGAAACGAATGCTCACAAGTTGATAAGGAGCCTGAGAAATTCCTAACTCAATATGGAATTGACCTGGTAGTCTGGGACGAAAAGAGGAATCCTGAATGGGACTTGAACAGGCTAAAATCTGAGCTCCAGATCATGGAAAGAGGGGAAGGATGGTCGGTTTGGAAGATTACCTCTTCTTCCAACCACCTTTCCTCTTAGGAGCGTGCCTCTTTTTCTCAAGCCACTCCGCAGCATCCATAATAGTCACCTTGTAAGGATCCATCGTCTTTGGAATCGATGCATTCGTCGTTCCATCAGTTACATATGGACCGTAGCGACCATCTTTGACCTGTATCTCATCTTTTGTATTAGGATCATTGCCCAAGATTTTAAGCGGTTCAGACATTTTTTTCTTCTTTTCTTTTGCAGTTGAAATTATTTCTAGTGCCATTTTTAGATCTACGCTCCCCGGTTCCATATCAACCGGAAGTGTCCCTGTAACTTTGCCCCAGCGAACATACGGACCGTATCTTCCCAAGTTTACCGTGACAACCTCGCCACCTTTCTTACCAAGTTCTTTTGGGAAACTAAGCTGATCGAGTGCTTCCTCCAAAGTAATTGCATCCTTTTTTAGTTTGGAAGGTACGGATGCACTCTTTGGTTTTTCTCCTTTTTTGTAATCCTCCGGCCTTCCAATCTGAATGTACGGACCAAAACGACCTGTGCGGACTAATATTTCTAAACCTGATTTTGGATCCTTTCCAAGTATTCTCTCTTTCATAATATCTTCTTTTTTTACTTCTACTTTCTTGGATGCAATCAGCTTTTCGAAAGGCCCAAAGAATCCTTTTATAAACTCTACGCGTTTTTCTTTTCCATCCGCAATATCATCAAGGGACTGCTCCATCTTCGCTGTGAACTTCAAGTTCACAATATCTGCAAAGTGCTCTGCAAGAAGGTCTGTAACAGTGAAAGCTACCTCTTCCGGTATTAATTGCTTGCCTTCCTTCTTTATATAGCCCCTCTGCTGAATAGTACTGATTGTTGGAGCGTATGTACTTGGTCGTCCAATTCCTTCTTCTTCAAGCTTTTTAACCAGACTCGCTTCCGTATATCTGGGCGGTGGCTTGGTGAAGTGTTGTACCGGTGAGATTTCATCGCACTCAAGTTCATCACCTTCTTTAAGCTCTGGCAGGAACTTCTCACCACTGTTTTGATCTTCATCTTTTCTGTCTGATTCTTCCGATTCATCTTTGCCCTCCATGTACACACGAAGATATCCATCGAATAGAATAGTTTGTCCTGTTGCGCGGAATTGATAGTTATTTACATCAATGTCTGCACCAACTCTTTTTAATTGAGCTACAGCCATCTGAGTTGCAATAGAACGATTCCAGATCAGTGTGTAAAGCTTTAGTTGTTGATGATCCAGAACTTCTTTGAGTGAAGCTGGCGTACGATCCATCTCGGTTGGCCTAATCGCTTCATGTGCTTCCTGCGCTCCTTTACTCTTAGTTTTATATTTTCTCGGAGTCGAAAGAATATATTCACGCCCATATTGTTCCTCAATCACTCTTTTGGCATCGTCAAGCGCCTTTTCACTCAAATTAACAGAGTCCGTCCTCATGTATGTAATAAGTCCCGTACTACCTTCCCCCTTTCCGGTACTAACTCCTTCATAAAGTTGTTGAGCAACCACCATTGTCTGCTTGACGGAGAATCCAAGTTTTCTTCCCGCTTCCTGCTGAAGAGTTGAAGTTGTAAAAGGAGGTGGGGGACTTTTCTTTAATTCTTTTTCGTCGACAGATGAAACTTTAAAGTCAGAACCAGTACAGTCCTCTTTTACCTGCATTGCTTCCTTTTCATTAGAGGGAACAAATTTTTTGCCGTCCTTCTTTGTTAGATCTGCTGTGAACTCTTCCTCCTTGCTTGTTTCTAGTGAAGCAGTAACAGTCCAATACTCAACTGGAATAAAAGCCAGAACCTCACGTTCGCGGTCTACAATAATTCTTACAGCGACTGACTGTACTCGCCCCGCAGAAAGACCTCTGTACACTTTGCTCCAGAGGAACGGTGAAAGAGTGTATCCAACCAAGCGATCGAGTATGCGTCTGGCCTGCTGGGCTTCCACAAGTTTTTCATCAATTTCTCGCGGATTTTTTACAGCTTCATCAATGGCTTCACGTGTGATCTCGTGGAATACAATACGTTTAACTTCTTGATCCTTATTTATCTTGAGTGCCTGAATAAGATGCCACCCGATCGCTTCTCCTTCGCGGTCTTCATCAGTTGCAATCCAAAGATCATCTGCCTTTTTCATTTCTTCCTGTAATTTTTTTACAACAGTCTTCTTTTCTTTTGGAACTTCGTATACAGCCTCGAATGTATCTTCCGTATCTACACCCAATGTTGATGCAGGCAAATCACGAACATGCCCCATGCTCGCATGTACGGAATAATCCTTCCCAAGGAAACGCTTTATTGTTTTTGCCTTTGTCGGGCTCTCGACAATTACTAAATGCATAAAATTAAGTTTGTAGAGTAACGGGCGGGAGACTAGAGAGTGTGCACCCCTTTTGTCAAATTCAAAGCCCAAAAATAGGGGGGCGTTCCGCACCAAAGCGGAACACTTTTTTTAGGTTTACATAGCTTAAAAGTGGTAAGTGGAAAAAGATTTTTTTGAAGGGGTATTGACTCTTGTTTTTCCAGTGACACAATACTTACGACCCGCCCCTGCCTGCCGGCAGGCAGGCAGGCCGGAGGGGAGGGTGCATTTCCAGTGTATTTAAGAAGGAAATCTCCTTTTTAATTCATTGTTAATACACCAAAATGTCACCTTTTCTGTTCATCTTTCGTATTCACATTTTTTGGCTTGCCTAAGCCATTCTCCTGTATTTCTGATGGAGATTTTGAAATCAATCTCGATTTTTTGGCTTGCCTAAGCCATCTCTATGCGTAGACTGCATAATAGATCCTACTTACATTCCCCCTTTTGCCCATGTCAAAGCAGGATATCATCAATGCAATAGCAGATGCAGCAGGCATTACAAAACGTTCCGCAGGCGCCGCACTGGAAGCACTTACAACTCTCGTAACTAACGAGTTAAAGAAGGGCAACTCGGTTACCATTACAGGCTTTGGAACATTCCGTGTTTCTCAGCGCGCTTCTCGAATGGGTGTTAATCCACGCAACCCATCACAACGCATTTCCATCCCTTCAATGAAAGTTCCCGCTTTCAAGGCAGGGAAGACCCTGAAGGACGCGATAAGGTAAGTAATTTTATATTGTTGTGTTGTTTAATTGTTAAATTGCTAAATTGTTCGGCAAAGCGTTGCGCATGTTTGGTGTCACAGTTTATCGAATCAAAGTTATCTACTCGCTCTGCGAACAATTTAACAGTGCTCCTCTGGAATAACCTCAAGAATCTTTGTAGCTTGAACTGCTATTGCCAGGATTAGCAATTTAACATTTTATCTCTTTTTATTTCACCCTTCGCTAATAAAACGCTAAGCTTATTCCAATCATGGATAATAAATTAATCGAATCCACAGTATCAGAAATCCTAAAAAGATTGAATTTGGATTTCACAAAAGTCGTAATCAGCGAAGAGGACGACATTATTCGCGTTGATATAGAATCCAAGGATCCAAGTCGAATTATTGGTTGGCACGGCGAAACTCTGAATGCAGTTCAACATATTGTAAAAGCCATTATCAGAACGCAGGAGAAGTTGGATCGCGCACCATTCATTGTTATGGACGTTGACGGATACAGGCGCGCTCAGGAAGAGAAGGTATGTAAGATTGCTGAACAGAAAGCTGACTTTGTAAGGCGTACAGGAAATCGCGTTGCACTTGCTCCTATGAGCCCATACTTTCGTCGTATAGTGCATCTTCATGTAGCTAATAATGCGAATATGCAAGATCTAATGACCGAGAGTGCAGGCGAAGGAGATTATCGCCAGATTGTTCTGCGACTAAAGGATGGAGTAGAAAAAAGCGGAGGAGAAGGTGGTGAACTTCAACCGGTTATTGAAGATGAGAAAGATGGTGGATTAGATAATTTGGATATATGATAACAATTGACAGTTAACACGCTCATCCCGCTTTAACGGGATTCGCTCTTAACAATTGACAATCTCTTTTTACTTTAATAACAAGAAGTTAATTGTTAAGAGTCCGCCGAAGGCGAACGTGTCAATTGTTAACTGTTAATTGTTTTCTTCCACTCCTCCATCAACCTCTTCTCATCCTTACTAAGCTTACTAGGTATTTCTACTCCAATAGTCACATAATGATCTCCGTGACGAGAGCTTCCCAAAACTGGCATTCCTTTTCCTTTTACTCTAAAGATCTGATTTGGCTGAGTGCCCGCTGGAATCTTGAGCTCGGTATCCCCATGAACTGTTTTAACTTTAACTTGCGTACCAAGTATTGCATCAAGAACTGATAATACTGAGTGCGTTCGAATGTCATCGCCATCGCGTTCAAATCTAGGATCAGGCCTTATTGCAATTAGAAGATATAAATCACCAGATTGCGCCCCATGCCTTCCAGCTTCACCCTTACCAGCTAGTCGGAGAGTTTGTCCATCATGCATTCCCGGAGGAATATCCAGGGTTACAGTTTCTTTTTTTTGAATGCGTCCTTCGCCCGAACAAGCTGAACATTTTTTATCCGGCACTCGCCCTGCACCAGAACAAGAAGAACATACAAAATTTTGTTGAATGACTCCAAAGAATGATTGTGCAGTCTTGGTTTGTTGACCAGTTCCTCCGCAATCAGAACACATGATCATTTCTGATCCTTTCTCCGTCCCTTTGCCCTCGCACTCATTACAAGAAATAAATGTTTCTAAAGCAATTGTTTTTTGCGTGCCCTTCACAGCTTCATCAAATTCAATAGTAAGCCTAACTTCTCTGTCTCGACCGCGCTCGCTCCTCTGTGTCCTGCCTCCGCCTCTATTACCTCCAAAGAAACCTTCAAAAATATCGCCAAGCCCGCCCATGTTTTGAAAACCAGAGAAATCAAAACCTCCGGCGCCTCCTGCTCCTCCAACTCCTGCTGAGCCGAAGGTATCGTATTGCTTTCTTTTCTTATCGTCACTGAGCACTTCATAGGCTTCGTTAACTTCCTGAAATTTGTGCTCTGCCTCCTTATCATCCTTGTTTTTGTCCGGATGAAGCTCTTTGCTAAGTTTTCGGTATGCCTTCTTTATATCGCCAACGGAAGCATCGCGAGAAACACCGAGGATGTCGTAATAGTCACGGGGCATTTGGCAGAAAGGATAGCGCTAATAAGGAGTCATAAGAAGCAGAAGATCGAGAAGATTTACCATATGAGCCATATATTCAACCATTCTCAAGAGCCTCATTCTATGCTATAATGATCTGATGCAACCTGAACCAAGTTTACTAAAGGCAATGAGGAGAATGACGCTCAGTTTGAGCGTAATGTGTTTGGCCTTTGTGGCATTCGCAGTAACAAATATCGAGGAACCCTCGCTCCAAGCACGTTTACTCCCCGGTCACATGCGAGGTGTGGTTCCATGGAAAACATTCACAGCAGATGATATAGAAATGGGCATAACAGCCCCTGCTCACGTTAATGTCTTATTTCAAATACCTCCAAAAGAAAAGAAGGTATACAGAAAAGTTCTATTTGGCAATAGCGGATATAATGTACGTTACTGGGGATACTGTTTCCCGGAAGATTACGAAAAAATGCAGCAAATGAAGAGGCGCGGACTTCCTGGACGCATTTTCCTTTCGGAAAAGGAAAGAAGCGTCAGGCGACAAAAAGAAAAAAATATAAGGAGAACTAAATTCTCGCTATCTAGAGACTACTCAGAAAAAAAACTAAACCAAGCAGAATACAACAGGGGACGAGTTCGCCATCAAATGGAAATATTTGAAGGAGGTACGACTTGTTACTTGATGACAGAAACTCCCATCTCTATCGGAATTGATAAAGACGGCGATGGAGTTAATGCTTACATTGAAGCAGATCAAAAGTCCGATCCGGATATTGAGGATACCGACGGAGATGGATTGAATGACGGGATAGAAATCTTTTCTCTGGGTACCAGCCCCGTAATGAGGGATTCAGATGGAGACGGAATAGTTGATGGTCTGGAGGATTACAATAGAAATGGAAGAGTAGATATGGGAGAAACAAATCCACTGCAAATAGACTCCGATCGGGATGGTCTTTGTGATGGACTTTGTAGAGTTGACACACACAGCAAAAAGGTGCGCGGTGAGGATGTTAACCTTAACGGTAAAGTTGATAAAGGTGAGACCGATCCTACGACCGAAGACTCGGATAGAGACGGCATTTTGGATGAACAGGAGTACTTTAACTGTATGTTGAAATCGGGCAAATCTTGTAATTATGAAGCTTTTAAGGTAAAATAGTTAGAAATAACGACTCGTAGTGAGTCCAATCGAAATATGCAAAAACAAACTTCGACAAAGGCAATCTCCCTAATGATTCTGGCAACGATACTCTTTGTACCAGCGACCGCGCTCGCATACCTTTTGCCAGAAGAAGTATTACAAGGAAATGAAATGTATACACCGCCAAGGAACAGAGATATGAAAGATGTGGTAGAAAGACAGGCTTACAATAGTGCAACAAGACGCAAGGAAGAATACGACATCGAATATGAACGCCAGCACCCGACTCCTCCGGAACCGGAAGTTGTTGCAGAAGAAACTGATGACAAAAAAAGTGGGGCAGCAATGATGCTTACAAGCGACGCAATGGAATTATTGCGAACTGTCCGATTACTTGAACGTGTAGATCAACAGCAAGCACTTAAGCACACAGGTGCACCACCCTTGGCTCCAACTGGGGCTCCAGCAATTCTTTCTGCAATGGCAATCATGAGCGCAGCAGGTTGGACGGTGCTCAGGTCAGGAAAGAAGAAGGCTTGGACAAGTAGGAAGATTAATTAAGCACAATTGACTACTACTTGCTTATTTCTCATATTGCTTTATAATATACTTGCGTCTTTCACATTTACTGACTTGTTTAAGGAATAATGTCCGATGACAATTGCTCTTGGTGTCGTAACAATCGCCGGTTATGCGACCTGTTCAGGGTCGCTTGTCCGCGCGATGACGTGCGGCAGTGAAGAAGGAGAGAAGAGGGCAATAGTCAGCATGGTCCTCGGATGCGTCCTCTTTTGGGGGGCCATCATTACGTGGGCCTGCTTGTGATTGACTCCCCCCGTCGATGGAAACGTCGACGAGGTCAATTAAGTTGCCTGTTCCGCTTTGGCATGAAGCCTATTTCAGCCCTAGTGTAAGCTTATAAGTAGAGATGTGTGACAGAAAATTTTGAAATGGTATTGACCGAGAATTTCAAACTAGCATTATATATAACTACTGCCCCACCACCCATTGCATTACCCACCCCAGGGGGGGAGGGTGCATCTAAACTCAATGGTTACTTACGAACCCGTCTTGTTCCGCTTTGGTGCGAAACCGGAAAGGTCCCTAGTTCAAGAGGAAAACTCGGACCCCTCAAAAATTTTTTTTCATGATCTATAGACAAGCTTGTTCTGACTGTTAATCTCGCTTGGTGACATCCAAGCTTTCACTCACAGGCAAGAAATGGATTATTCCTGAGGTTTTGGAAACTAATGGCGAAGATTTAATAAAAAAACTAATGGCTAATCGGGGAATAGACTCCTCTCTCGAAGGCGAACTTCCAGATGCATTTGCATTTCATGATATGCAAAAAGCTGTTGATCGAATTCGATCGGCAATCAAATCCAATGAATCTATAGGAATATTTGGAGACTACGATTGTGACGGTGTGATATCTGCGCTTCAGCTTATTCGATTCTTTAGACGGAATAATGTTGAGCCTCATATAAGACTCCCCCACCGAATCAATGATGGTTACGGCCTTAAGTCTCATATCATTGATGAGTTTATTTCTAAAGGGACTGATCTATTGATCACAGTCGACTCTGGTGTTGGATCTGTTTCCGAGATTGCGAAAGCAAAGAATGCGGGAGTGGATGTTATTGTTACTGATCATCACCACATTGGAAAAAATATTCCTCCAGCCATAGCCATTGTTCATCCTGATTTTTCCGATCTTCCACTCCCGCATCCATCCGGCTCCGGAGTTGTTTATCATTTATTAAGAGCTCTTGAGGATGGTGTGTGGGACGATATGCAAACTGACGAGGCTCTCGCCATGTTGGGAATGATTGCTGATGTGATGGAATTAAAAGGTTTTAACAGGACGCTTGTTAAACAAGGCTTAAACTCAATCAAGAAACTAACCGAAGGTCCCCTGGTTGAGTTGATAAGAATATCAGGGATAAATATAAATTATATAACCAGTACTGATATCGGATTTAGAATAGCTCCCAGAATTAATGCCGCAGGGCGCATGGGCGATCCTATGATTGCCCTCAAAGCGTTAATGGATGGCGGTGATGCAATCAAACTTATTGATAATCTTAACGAGATAAGACAGAAGCAGACTGAGGAGTTTTTGAATATTGCGATTGAAGAAATAAGCAAAGCTTCTTCAGGCCCCCTTCTTAGTATTATGCATGCCGACTTTCCTCAGGGAATCGTCGGTTTGATAGCTGGAAAACTGACCGAGATGACAGGAAAACCAAGTCTTGTCGGCCGTGAACATGATGGCATGTGTACCGCGTCGCTCAGAAGCCCTCGCTGTTATCACATTACAGAAGGATTAGAACGATGTTCTGACCTTCTTCAATACTTCGGTGGCCACGCGCAAGCCGCCGGCTGCTCTTTCCGATCTGATCTATTTAATAAGGTTTCTGAATGTTTAGATAAAGATGTTTTTGAACAAACCGAACCCGATGATCTCTTGCCAACAATTAATATCGACGCAGTCATACCTGCATCTTCAATCACGCTTGGGCTTATCAATAATCTAAAAAATCTTGAGCCATTCGGACAAGGTAACAGAGAACCAATATTCCTTATTAAAAATGCTCACATGGAATATCAACGTCAAGTGGGATCTGAATGCAATCACCTTCAAACAAATATCGATGGAGTTAAGTCAATAGGCTTCAGATTGGGACATTTAATTGAGCATACAAATGAGCCTGTTGACGTTGTTTGTAGACTGGGAACTGATTCGTGGAATGGCATTGTTAGACCGCAGATATATATTGAAGATTTTAGACTTTCGATTTCTGTTGAAAATAGAATATAAAGAGACGATTGTTAAATTGCTAAATTGTTCGCAGAGCGAAAACAGATATATGTCCAATTATTCACCTTCTAGATTACTATGAAAAAATATCTTCAATTAAATGATCTAAGTGCATACAAAATTGCATACAAGCTTTCAGAAGAAGTGTGGGATATCGTAAAAGAATGGGATAGATTTGCAAAAAATACAATAGGAGAGCAATTCGTTCGTTCAGTGGATTCAATAGCGGCTAATATTGCTGAAGGATTTGGAAGACGAACTAAAAGAGACAAAATTAAATTTTACAATTACAGCTTTTCGTCAACGTATGAATCCTTAAACTGGAATGAGAAGGCAAAACGCAGAGAGCTGATCTCACAGGTGCAATATGACAGTATTTTTGCTGGTCTAAAAAAATTACCAAGAGAAATCAACAATCTATCGAATTTTACTATGCGCAAACTAAACAAGTGAATATTCTTAGCCAAAGGTATGAGAGTCGCTCTGCGAACAATTTAACAGTTTGACAATTTAACAATCGTTCAAAAGCCAATCGCCAAAAGCTAACTGCTAATCAGCCAATCAGCTAATCTGCTGGCCATTCTAGTAACGAACTAAACCAACCACCTGTCTACACCGGAACTAGACTCCCCTCCATCCAAAAAACTTCAGTCAAAGGAGACTCAAGCGCAGTAGAAATTTTGAATGCGAGAAGAACCGAAGGATTAGTTTGTCCACGTTCAATGCTCATAATTGTTTGTCTGCTAACCCCTGTTCGCAGTGCAAGCTCCTCTTGTGTCATATTTCGATCGAAACGAAGACGACGTATAGAATTTTTTAGCACTGCTGTTGACATGAATGGTGGGGGGAAAAATCTCTAAGTGGTGGGAGGCATTGTACTTGCAAGTTCTCGGTGAGCAAGAGAAAAAAGTTGAGTTAGTTGCTTTTCGTACAAAAGTATTACTCACCACAAACTTTGTTTGATCAAAAAATTATTAACCACAACCCCATCGGAATCAAATAAACTGCAAACCAACTCAAGCTTCTTTTGATAATCCAAGCACGTAAAAAGAGTATTGAAACTACGCTTACTATCAAAGATGAGAAAAATCCTGTGAGTACAGCCGACAATGCAGGTAATTCGAGTGTTCCTGCGAAAGAATCAATAAGTGTTAAAAGGGTTGCACCTGCAATTACCGGCACTGCCATCAAAAAAGAGAAGTCCAGCGCATTTCTGCGCGACATTCCCGTCATCCTTCCTGCTCCCATAGTAAGTCCTGAGCGTGATAAGCCGGGTATAAGGGCGCACGCCTGTGCCATACCTATCCAAAGTGCTCTTAGGCGCTCTAAATCGGAAGTTAGGTGTTTCTGCGGACACCGTTCTCCCAATATTAACACCAATGCTGTAACTATCAGCCCCATACCAACTGTTGTTGTTGATCTAAATGAGTCGACAATCAAATCAGCTAGCAATACGCCTACGAGAACTGCAGGAATCGTCGCCACCATCAAAGATAGGAATAATGTACGGTATTCCCCTGTCATTCCCGGCAAGGAGGGAATATCTGTACTAAAGAATGATCTAAACATTTTAAACCACACAGCACCGTAAATGATTAATAGTCCGACTAATGTTCCCGCATGAAGGATAACGTCAAAACCCATAAGAGACTTCGATCCAATATCAATGTTTAGAAATGATTCAAGTATAACCAAGTGCCCAGAGCTGGAGACTGGAAGAAATTCGGTTAGACCTTGGATTATTCCTAAGAACAATGCTTGCGTAATAGTCATCTTAGTAAATGATATGTAGTTAAAAGTTAAAAGTGAATAGTGAAAAGTGCTTTTTTAAATAAACTTTTAATTTTTACCTTTTAACTTTTCACTTCCTCAGTTTCCAATAACCCAAAACAAGAACAATGCATCCAGCAATTAGCCAGAACATCGCCGTCTGGCTCCACTGTGCCACCACCTCTTCATTCTCTCCAACAAAGTATCCGATAAGGGCAAGAATAGTCACCCAAAGCCCCGCACCTAATCCTGTGTAAACTGAAAATTTTCCAATGGGCATTTTGGCAACTCCAGCAGGGAAAGAAATGTATTGTCTGATGACTGGAATTAATCGACCAATAAATGTTCCAATCTCTCCATGTTTTTTTAAATACGATTCAACCTTCATGAACTTTTCTGGTGGCAACAAAAACCAATTACCCCATTTTAGAAGTGCTTTCCTGCCGATTGTTATTGCAATGTAATAGTTAACCCATGCTCCGATGAGTGAACCTAGTATTCCCATTCCTACAACCATCCCCAAATGCATCTGTCCTTGTTGTGCCAAATATCCAGCAGGAACTATTACTACTTCGCTTGGAAAAGGGAAAAATGAACTTTCCAAAGCCATAAGAAGCACTATCCCCGGATAACCGAGCGTTCCTATTGTTTGGACTAGCCAAATGATAAGTGATTCAAGCATTGAAGAGATGCTAGTGGTAAACATAGTAATTTTCAATTTGCAATTATCAATTTACATTCAATTTTCAAAATCCAATGCTCAATTCCTGCAATAAAGAAGTTTGGAAATTGATCATTGGGCCTTGAATGCAAATTCTAAATTGAAAATTGAAAATTACATCGTATTTATCACAACATTCATTTCATTGAATTCTAACATTTGCAACACCATATTTTTGCATTACACACCCAAAAAGTAGTACGATTGCCGGAACATGAACCCTTCTCCCTTCCACGGAATATTTTCGTTTGGACAAGATCTTCCTCAAACCACACCGGAAGAATCTGGGGGTTTTGGGTTTAATGAAGTTGAGGAGAAAACCGAACCTTCTACTCAATCTAAAGGAAGCACATCACAAGCAAGTGCAAAAGGCCAGATCGCAGTTGATATTTACGAACAAGATGGCTACTACATAGTCCGCGCTCCAATTGCCGGAGTAAGCTTAAATGATTTGGATATCGAGGTTGATGAAAAAGTTTTGACAATTCGCGGAACTAGAAAATTAACCGATGAGATTCCAGAAGATCAGTATTACATTCAAGAATGCTTCTGGGGAGAGTTTGCAAGATCTGTCACTCTGCCATGCACAATTGATCCGAAGAAAGTTAAAGCAACATTCAGCAAAGACTCAATACTCAAAATAATTATTCCGAAAGAAGAGAAAGTGAAGATTGTGAGAATTGAGGGATCTTAGAAAAAAGGAAGGAAGAAGGGAAGAAAGGAAGGAAGATTAAAAGAATAAAAGCTTTCATATTTAAAATCTTTTTCCTTTATCCTTCTTTTAGTTCTTTCTTTCTTTTCCTCTTTCTTCAGTTCTTTCTCTCTTCCCTTCTTTTAATGATTTTTTTCAGCTCCATATCCGCCTCATCCGCCATCTGTCTAAGCTCATTGTATACATCCTCCCCGCCCATATATTTCCAATCAACTTCTTTTAAGAGCTTTTTAAATTGCCTGATACACTTTCGCGCCTCTTCAACTTTCTGAGGACTTCTAATTCTGCCATCAAGCACCTTCCAAACATCCATCTGCATCAGATATAAATTCTGGACTTTTGTTAATTCATCTTGAGGAGACATGGATTTTTGTATGAATGATTCAGATCATTATATAGAATTTTGGAGTTTTTCGCAAGATTTTCGTTTCCACGTCAGTTTAATATCCCTAGAATTCCTCTGATGAATCTAAAACAGGCAATATTGCCGGCAGCTGGATTAGGGACTCGTTTCCTGCCTTGGAGCAAGACTGTCCCAAAGGAACTCCTTCCTCTTGGCAATCAGCCTATCATTGCCCATTTGGTCAGCGAATGCATGGACGCAGGCATTACTGATGTTTGCTTTGTAATCAGCAAAGGAAAGGAGTTGATATCAGAATACTTTGAAAATGACCCGAAGCTAGAAGCTGAGCTTGGGGCACGAGGCAAATTGAATTGTCTGGAAGACCTTAAACGATATGACTCTGTTAATTTTCAAACAGTCTACCAAGACGAACAGCACGGAGACGGCCATGCGATACTGCAAGCAGCTGATTGGGTCGAAAGTGAGCCAGTTGCAATCTTGTTTGGAGACGATCTTTTTGTGGGAGATGAAGGAGGACTTACACAACTCAAAAAAGCTTATGAACTGATGGGGGATGAAGGAGTATTAATTGCACTCGAAAATATCGATCGTTCCCTCGCGCCGCGTTACGGAATTATTGATGTTGGTGAAGAGCATGAGAGTGATTCGAGATTAAAGAAAGTAAATGACCTTGTAGAAAAACCTTCGCCCGAGGAGGCTCCATCAACACTTGGAGTAGTCGGAAGGTTTCTGATATCCAAATCTACATTAGATGCTCTTCAGGATATTAGTGGCTTGCCCTGCACCGAGCGAGCGAAGCGAGATCTGGTGCAGGGAGAAATCCGATTAGTTGATGCTCTTAAATCGCAAATAGGATCCGTTCCAATTTTTGGATACGAATGTAAAGGCACGAGAATAGATACCGGGACACCGGAGGGGTATCGAGGAGCAGTGGAGATATGGGGGGAATAACAATCGACAATCAACACGTCCCGCATTCGCGGGGCTGTCAACAATCAACAACTATGCCAATGATTAACTGTCGATTGTTGATTGTCGATTGTTGAGAGTGAAGCGTGTTGTCAGTTATCTACAAAAATACTGATAAGGAGGAATCCTATAACTAGGCCTTCGGAATGAATACGAATCACAGTAAGTCAGCCGATCTACTTTGGGAACATAAGCGCGAACCTCGGAATATTGAACATCCGAAATCCTTCTGCTCGAATACCTGGCAACTTCTGGATCTATGGGAGGAGCGTAGTATCTGTCCCTATGATATGGATGTAGAGCGTGTGTTTTGGATCTGTCTGGATGCATGTAGAAGTAATCCTTGCTGTAGCGGTAAGGATCGATTTTCGAATACTCATAATGCCTTCTGGGGCGTACATCCCATGGATGCGTACCATAAGAGATTGTATCCGGCGCGCGGAAATAAGCAGACGCTGAGGAGGCGAATAGTGCGAATGAGAAGATTCCAATAAGAGCTAAATTTGCTATTTTAAGCATAGGAAAAGCATCCTAACCATATTTACCAGTTAGTCAAGAAAAATAGACATTTCATTCTCCCCTCCTTAGCAGTTCTATCTCGTCTCTAAGGTCAGCAGCCTTCTCGAACTCTAAGTTTTGCGAAGCCAGATCCATTTGTTCCTCGAGCTCTTCCATAAGTCTCTTCTTCTCGTCAGCTGGAATCTTGTCATGTCTTCTGCGCGGACGTTTGAGCTCGGCTTTACGGCTCTCCTCTGCAATATCATGAATGGCTTTTACAATGGATTGAGGAGTGATGCTGTGCTTCTTGTTGTAGGCTTCTTGGATTGTTCGACGGCGGTCAGTTTCCTCAATCGCTGCTTTCATAGCATCCGAAGTTTTACTGCCGTATAAAGTCACATGCCCATTGATATTTCTGGCACAGCGTCCGATTGTTTGAATCAATGCATCGCGTGAACGGAGGAAACCTTGTTTGTCCGCATCTAAAATTGCAATGAAACTGACTTCGGGCAGATCCAGTCCTTCACGAAGCAAGTTAATTCCAACTAAGATATCGATCTCTCCGGTTCTAAGTTGCCTGAGTATTTCTATCCTTTCCAAAGTTTCCACATCGCTGTGTAAGTATCTTACTTTGTAGTCAGCTTCTTTCAGATAGTCTGTAAGCTTCTCTGACATCTTTTTTGTAAGCGTCGTGATAAGTACGCGCTCGCCTCGCTTAATAGTTGCATCAATCTCCTTAATAACATCGTTAATCTGTCCTTTGGAAGACTTTACTGTAATCACAGGATCCAGAAGTCCTGTTGGACGAATTATCTGTTCCGCTATCAAATCTTTCGGAGTGTTTGCATATTCATATTTGCCGGGAGTGGCAGAGACATAAATTGCTTGTTTTATGTGCTCCTCGAATTCTTTGAACTTAAGCGGACGATTATCATGCGAACTGGGAAGGCGAAAACCGAAGTCGACCAAAGTTTTCTTTCGGCTGAAATTTCCTTCATACATTCCTCCAACTTGTGGAACTGAAATGTGTGACTCGTCTACGAATAGAAGGAAGTCATCCGGGAAGTAATCTAGGAGAGTTGATGGAGGCATGCCTGGCTTGTTGCCGGCAAGATAACGACTGTAGTTTTCAATGCCTGAGCAATATCCGGTTTCCTTAAGCATTTCCAAATCATATTCAGTTCGTTGGCGGAGACGCTCTGCTTTTGAATTTTCTCCTGCATCAAGCAATTCTTTCTCCCTCACATCCAGATCTTTGAGGATTTCATCTGATGCTTTGTCGATCTTTTCCTGTGTTGTAACCGTGTGAACTGCAGGGAAAATATTCACTTCATTTAGATCGGTGATGAGTTCGCCGGTGAAGCTGTCCACTTCTTGAATTACTTCTATTTCATCATACGGCATTTCCATTCTTATTACCGTGTCGCCAGCGGGAGGAAATACTTCTACTGTGTCACCAAGTACATGGAACATTCCTTGTTTGAACTCAAGCCCACTGCGTTTGTATTGTATGTCCGTGAGGCGCCTGAGAAGCTGATCACGCTGTACTGCTTCACCACGCTTGAGTGTTATTGCCATTGCTTCATAATCAGCGACGCTTCCAAGACCGTAGATGCAACTGACTGATGCAACGATCAAAACATCACGACGAGTGAGGAGGTTGTAAGTGGCAGCATGCCTGAACTTTTCTATCTCCTCGTTAATTGATGCATCCTTCTCTATATAAGTATCCGTCGCGGGCATATATGCTTCGGGTTGATAATAATCATAGTACGAAACGAAGTAACTGATCGCATTGTTCGGGAAGAACATGTTAAACTCTGAACACAACTGAGCAGCCAGAGTTTTGTTGTGCACAAGAACAAGAGTCGGACGTTGAACTTCCTGAATTACATTCGCCATAGTAAATGTCTTTCCTGTACCAGTTGCTCCCAGTAATGTCTGGTGACGCTCTCCGTTATTTAAACCCTTGATAAGCTGTTCGATGGCTTTTGGTTGATCACCAGTAGGTTTAAAGTCGGAAACGAGCTTGAATGGTGTTGTCTTAGGCATGTTCGGGTCATTGTACCGTGGTTTAAGTCCTTTTCAAATGGTTAGGCTGGAAAACAGGTGATTGTTCCGCTCGAGCATAAACCCTATTTCAGCCCACCGTACCGCTTACCCACCCCTGCCTGGGGGGCGGGTGTATATAAATATAGGATAAAACCATTATTTTACCGCCCTAGCCTTCCTATGGCTCCTAAGCGCGAGCAAAGCTGAAGCCACGACAATTATAATCGCAGGATACATCATCCACTGTTTTAGGAACTCAACCGGATAATCACCATAAGGCTTGGTAAATTCTCCTGCAATTGCGGGAATGTACATTGCCGCAAGAAGAACCGGAACCAGGAATTTTACCAAGACATTGAACCATTTGCCTATATGCATCTTGGAAACCTGATTTATGTATCTCCTCAACTTATCTACAGGAGTAATCCAAGCCAAAATAACAAACTCAGGGATGAGGAACCAGAACACCACATGTTCAACTAGAAGATGATCGAATACATCTAATCTGAGCAATCCGTTCCTGCCAGCGAATGCAAGCGACCAGAAAAATAGAATCACGCACATAATGATCATGAAGACTTCGTGTGAAACCTTTTGATAAATTTCTTTAAACTCGTTTCTGACTGTTGTTGCGACAATTTCAATAATTGCAAACGCCGAATCAATAGCAAGTGTGAATACGGTCAGGAAGAATAATGTTGCAAAAAGCTCGCGCGCGAATGGTAATGTGTAAAGTGCATTCGGGAATGCAACAAATGCAAGAGTCGGACCGGATGCTACAACCTCGGTAAGTGCTACTCCCTGCTGAGCTGCCGTATATCCAAGAGTGCCAAAGATTGCGAGAGCCGCAAGGACACTGACAAGAACGTTTCCGATGGATACTATGAATGCCGCTTGGGCAATGTTGGTTTTCTCATGATTGAACCCTGCATACATAATAATCAGTCCAAAGCCTATGTTCGCGGAGAAGAATGACTGTCCTGCCGCCGCTCTCCAAACTTCAGGATCAGAAAGTTTGCTCCAATCAGGTAATATCAAAAATTTAAATCCCTCAGTGCTTCCAGGAAGCGTAAGTGAGTTTAAGAATAGAACTAAAAGGAGAATAAACGGAAGCGGAACAGTCCATTTGATTACATGGCTGATAGAAGTTATTCCCTTAAAAATTGAGAAATAAACGGTCAGGTAAGAAATCACAAGACCTACGAGAATCGGAGTCGAAAAGCCCCCAAAAGAGAACGGATCTTCGTGGAAGTTTAATATGTTAGTGAAGAAAAATTCCTGAGCGTTCTCTCCCCAAGCAAGCATAGGGCTGTGATAAAGGAAATTTACGCTCCAGCCAATAACCGTCAGATAATAACCGGCAATACCTGCCACGGTAAGAACTATCATCCATCCAAAAAATCTTCCAAGCCACCCGGCCTTTGCGCCAAGCGCAGAGACTATTTCTTTTCTTTCCAACTGTCCCCAGGCAGTTTCCAGCGTTACAAGAGGAATTACGAAAACAAGTAAGCAGACTAAGTATGCGACTATAAACGCAGCACCACCGTTGTCATACACCATGTATGGGAAACGCCAAAGGTTGCCAAGTCCTGCAGCGGCACCAATTGCAGCAAGAATAAAGAGCCATTTGGATTTCCAGAGAGGGGCAGAAGTGGTCATATTTGTAGGAGGAAGAATGGTAAAGACAATATACTTCAAAAACCATTGATATAGAATATCATTTCTGTACAATGTCAACTCTGCTCTTTCTCACCAAAGACTCAAGAAAATTGAAGTAGACGGCTCCGAAAACCGTGTTTCTTAACTCTTACTGTGGAGGGTGACATGCCCAAAGATCCGCATCCACGACACGCCAAGATCCCTGTGTCCGCCGACTTGGTGGACAGAGCGGTTGCTGGCGAGGAGGACGGCTTACTAGCCGTTCGAACCGCGCTTGTAGGCGCGGAAGAAAAAAAGCCACTTTTAAGTTGGTCACTAGAATCAAGCATGTGGTGTCCTGGCACTCAAACTTTGGCTCCGATTTTTCAGGCATCCAGGGAATCGCCATTCCATGCGCGTGAGCCCGTCGAGAAAAGTTCACTTGATCACTTTCTCGCGTGGCTCGAAGATTTTGTAGCACTGGCTGTGAAATGTGGCCTCAAAGATCCTGTTGCCGAAAGGCACAAGATCTTTCCGGCAACGGATCTGCTCACCCTCAAGGTCACCGCCGACCGATACGCAGTGAACAGCCGGTACGGCGGGCTCGACCCCAGCGACATCAATGATCCTAACAAAGTCATTGAAGCGATCGAGCAAGCGCAGATGCCGCAGTACCGACTCGAGCTCGCGCTCGGCTGCTCGCTGAAACCGTGCGAATTGCCCACTCTCGTAGTGGAAGCGATTGCACACGATCCTGGCACGACTGCGCTCAGCCAAGTCGTTGGACAGTTCCAAGCGATGATTGCCGCAGATGCATCCTGACCCGTTACCCTGTGCGCCTCGCGCGTACTCAGCGTCACGCTAAGCGTGACAAGTAACGGCGGCCATCGGGGCCGTCGTCTACTTCAGTTTTTTGACCTCATCCCCAGCCCTTCTCCTTTGCAAAGGAGAAGAGAGCTTTGTTATTGGTAAATAAGAACCTCCCCCTCTCCTCCATGGAGGAGAGGGGGTTGGGGGGTGAGGTCAGATAATGTATTCTATCCCCATGATCGACCTCGATGCTCTTCGGGCTAATCCCAAAGCCTACGAAAAAGCCGTTAAGGACAAATTCCTTGATGTTTCTGTTAAGGATTTTCTGAAATTGGATGAAGATAGGAAAGAGAAGCTTGTGAGAGTAGAAGAAATGCGCGCAAAGAAGAATGAAGTATCAAAGAAGATCCCGACTCTCAAAGGAGCTGAAAAAGAGAAAATGCTTGCCGAGATGAAAACATTTAGCGATGACCTTAAGACTGAAGAGACCGCATTGAATTCAATTGAAGAAAACTGGAAGGCAATGCAACTCGATCTACCTCAGATTCCGCTTGATTCTGTTCCGGTTGGAAAAGATGATGAATCAAATGAAGAGGTAAAGAAAGTTGGGGATTTGCCGAAATTTAAATTTGATCCAAAGGATCACGTAACCCTTGGTGAAAAGCTTGATATTCTGGATATTCCAAGAGGTGTAAAGATGGCGGGCGCAAGGAGTTATGTGCTTAAAGGCGATGGCGCAAGGCTAGAGATGGCCGTGCTCCAATTCTCATTGGATAAACTGAGAGAGAAAGGCTGGACCCAATTTACTCCGCCTTACATGGCAACTTACGATTGCTTTATGGGAACAGGATTTTTCCCGGGCGTTGATCAGGAGAATATATATGCGCTTGGAGGACAAGCTAATAAAGATGATCCGATTGAATCTGATAACTTGTACATGGTTGGAACTTCGGAAGTAACTGTAGCCAGTTATCATTCAGGTGAAGTCTTGAAGGAAGAAGATCTACCCCTGAGGTATGCAGGTTATTCGCCATGTTTCCGCAGAGAAGCGGGGACTTATGGAAAAGATACGAAGGGTCTTTATCGCATTCATCAGTTCCAAAAGATTGAGCAAGTGGTTCTTTGTAAGGCTGACCAAGAGGAAGGACTGAAGATGTTTAATGAAATCTTAAGTAATGCAGAAGATGTTATGCAGGCTCTGGAACTTCCCTACCGCATTGTGACTAATTCGACAGGAGACATGGGCAAAGGAAAAATATTCATGCAAGACATCGAGACATGGATGCCAAGTCGTGATTCATACGGTGAAACTCATTCGTGTTCTTACCTTGGCGACTATCAGGCGCGAAGACTAAATATTAAGTATGAAGATGCAGATGGTAATAAGAAATTTGTGCATACGCTGAATTCCACCTGTATTGCGACCCCAAGGATACTTATACCGATTCTCGAGATTTACCAGAATGAAGATGGAACTATTACAGTTCCTAAGGTACTTAGGGATTATATGGGTGGGCAAAAGAAGATTGGATAATTGATTCTAACGAGCCAATTGAACCAAAAAATCGACTTGTTAGTTGTAAGTTGTCAATTGTTAGTTAATCATAGATCCATGAGGATCCTCTTCACCAGATTCCCCCTAGAATCGGCTTACGGCGGGGCTGAAGTACAGGTTCTGTCTCTGATGGAAGGATTGATCCAGCACGGCCACGAGGTTAGATTCTTGGGAAGTTGCCCGACTCTCCTTAAGGAATGTAAGAGGAGGAAGATCCCCGTTACCCAACTTACAATCGGCCCTCCTCCCGTAACCAAATGGGGAGCCGTAAATTTTCTGTGGAGGAAGAAGGGAATGAAGAAATTGCTGGAACAAGCAGTCGACAATTTACCAAAGGCTGATGCTGTTATCATGTTGAGTCTGACTGAGAAATTATTGTTGACTCGAATATTCGAATATTCGAATATTCGAACTTTCTGGCTAGAACATGACCGAGTCGGACGCTGGCTGACCCGGAACCCCTGGCTCCAACGTTTAAGAAAGCTAAGCAATAATGCAACAACAATTGTTGTCTCTGAGCTCAGTAAAAAGATTTATGTAAATCTTGGCTTCCCTGAAGATAAGGTTGTTGCAATTCCAAATGGAATAGATCCTGATCGATTCATCTCGAACCCGAACCCAAATCCGAACCCGAACCCGAACGCCCGCCCACACCCATACTACCTCCACATCGGATGCATCTCTCGACTAACAAAGGACAAAGGTGTTGATCTCTTAATTGATGCTGTCAAAGATATTCGAGGAATTAATCTAACAATAGTTGGCTCAGGCCGTGACGCAGATCAAATCAAGGAGTCAATTGCTAATTGCCAATTGCCAATTGCTCTCAAGTCCAGAGTTGAAGATTTATGTTCTTTTTACAAATCAACTGACCTCCTCGTCCTCCCTTCTCGCGAACACGACCCGTTCGGATTGGTTATTGCCGAAGCTATGATGCTGGAAGTTCCTGTAGTTGTAACTGATGCCTGTGGAATTGCTGATTATCTTGAAGATGGCAAGGATGCGATTGTGGTTGAAGCTGCTTCAGTTGAAAAATTGAAGGAGGGAATTTTGAAATTGATTGATAACGCAGATCTGAGGAACTCTGTCGCAAAAGCCGGTTTCAAGACCGCCCAACAGCAATTCACTGTGAATAAGATGGTGAAGAGATATTGCAAATTACTTGAAGATAACAAAGTCTGATTTGTGTATTCACTGTTATTAGTAAACTAATCAATTGATTAGTTGACTATATAAATGTCAACTTACTTGATCGCAATGATTCATTATTCAACTATTCAATTGAATAGTTTGATATAAACAAACCGCATGCTATACTCAAACTCAAGCTCATGAAAAAATTAAACGCACTCGAACGAACATATAAGGCAGCAGCTAACCGTAAGAGATTGCATATTCTTGTATTTCTAAAAAAGAAGCATTCCGCAACAGTAGGCACAATTGCAAAAACAATAGGATTAAAACACCAGGCAACTTCCAAACATCTGCAAATACTTGAAAGCGCAGGATTTCTTTCCAGAAGGAAACGTGGATTGTTTGTTGCCTATCGCCTGTACACTCCTCTTAAAGAAGTACAAAGGAAGGTTCTATCTTCTATTTAGGCAAATAAACCAAACAGACAGACCTCTTAGCGATCGCTATAATAAAGTCCCGATGCGACGCAGTATTCCCATCATCGCTTTTATTTTAGCCCTGACCTTTGTTTCGGATGCCAGTGCCAGAGGCGCTATGCGCCCGAAAATTATTTCACGCGCAGAGTGGGGAGCAGATGAAGAGCTTCTAACTAATTCCAAGAATGGAACAATGTCACTTAATGCGAGCGATGTTGGAGAAACCGGTAGGCTTTCGGATAGAGCGAAGGAGTGCAACGACTGGAAGAGGAAATATCCGCAGGATTTTAAGAAAACAAATCTTGTCACTCATGATTCAAGCGGCCAGAAATTAAGATGGGCAAGAGAATATTCTCCCAGAGTAAAACTTCTGGTCGTTCATCACACTGCACTTAAGCTCGCAGGTGATGACAGATCCCCGACCGAGCGAATGAAAGCTCTTTATACATATCATGCCGATAAGATAGGCTGGGGAGACATTGGATACCATTTTGTAATAGACGAGAAGGGGAATATCTTCGAGGGAAGAAACGGAGGCAAGAGCGTAATTGGAGGACACTTATACTGTGGAAATACCAGTACTATTGGAATTGCTCTGATGGGGAACTTCGAAGTTGAACGTCCGACTCAAAACCAGCTTAGAAGCCTCAAACAATTGCTTGCCTACCTTGCTAACGAATACGGCTTAAATCTGAAAGGGAAAGTTCGATTTCACGGGAAACTTACATCTCCTATCGTTGGACATAAGGATGCCGGCCATACTAAATGCCCGGGATATAATTTAGACGAAGTAGTGCCTCAGATTCGCTCGCAAACCGCAGCAGGAAAGTTTGGATCGCTGATAATTTCACCCACTTCAAAACGAAGGCAGGACAGTACTTACGCACGCAAGCTTTCCAGACTGACTGAGCTTGAGGCGCGTCAGCCTATCCTCAGAACAACTGGATCGACTGAAATAATTGGAAGGCCGAGTAGCAATTTGTATATACAATTGCAATACATAGCAGGGGAATCTGCCGTACCAAGAAGAGCCAGACTTGCCCGCGTAGAAAGAAGCAGTAAAAGAATCGGAGTATGGCAAAAAATAAACGGACGCGAGATTTTGGTCAGAAAAGAGTTGATATCACCGAGCAAAATTAAATCCCGCGATACGCAGGTCATGCAATTGCGCATACAACTCCCCCGCCAAGCACGAGCTTACCAGCTTAAGATCGGAGACTTGAGTTTTACACTAAAGGCTGAGGGCAGGAGAGTTCCTCTGCCCGAATCTGCAAGAAAATCCAGACAAAGGACATCCCTGGTCAAAGAACGCGCAATAATAAGGGAATCTCAAAATCAAAATGAAACCATAACGCACAAAGCTGTCGCATCATCCGACAAGACAATTCGGATCAGACTGAGCTATACAAATGACATAATTAAAATTGAAACGAACACTCTTCCAAAAGTTAACGGCCAGCCCACCGGCAGCCGTAATCTGACTTTGCAGAAGGAAGGAGTCAAATGCGCAGTCAGAACTCCGCATCGCAATCTAGTTCCGGTCCCAACTCCAAAGCATGCGCAGCAACAATACGTCCCGCAACCGCAAAGCGCACAGGATAGGAACACAGGAGGAATGTATCTTTCGGGAGAATCTATTCGAATTGATCCAGGGTCGGGGATTACGACTGTTGCAAACTGGCCTCGTTCGGCAAACAGATTTAGAGGAGTTATTGAATGCAGAGTAATTGATAACGAATTAGTTTTGATTAATGAACTGCCGCTTGAGCATTATTTGTGGGGGCTTGCCGAAGAACCTGATTCAGAACCTTATGAAAAACAACGCGCGTTCGCAATTGCTGCCAGAAGTTACGCCGCATACTACATCCATCCCAGCCACACAAAATTCCCAGGCAAACCTTACGATGGCGACGACTCCCCTGCCCGTTTCCAAGCTTACGGCGGAATTCATTTTGAAGAAAAAAATCCTCGCTGGGTAAAAGCTGTGGAAAGCACAAGTGGACTGATCATAAGTAAATACGGAAAGATTGTTAAAACTCCTTACTTCAGCACAGATGATGGACGCACAAGATCGCCTGAAGAGCGTGGATGGCGCGGATTCCCCTTCTCGGAAGTGTTTAACAGCAAAGCAGATCCATGGTGCAAAGGAATGACTCTGCGAGGCCACGGTGTTGGAATGTCTGGATGTGGTGCCGAGGGCCAAGCGAATGAAGGCAAGAAGGCCGAGGAAATCCTCGAATACTATTATCGCGGGACGGAGATTAAGGGATTGCCGTAGTTTGAACCTTGATTAGAAGGATTAAAGAATAGACAGGATTAAAAATCATTCCCTGTAATCAAGCTAATCCTTAAATCAAGTAAATCATGGTTCAGACAATTACTATCTCAGAACGCTCTGTAGTTGAGAAATGATGATGTGACATGGAATGAGTGTAATACCTCATCCCAAGTGATGCATTTCAAAGTTCAGCGGAGGGTTTTTTAATTGCCAAAGACGACGAGCAGTTCTCGCAACTTGAAAAAAGAGGTGATTCCATAGAATATCAACAAGCCGTTACTGCAGCTCCTATAGGAGCTGGCCCAATACGTATTGAAGCTCCAGATTCAGGTACCCAAGAACCTATTGAATGCATTATTACACACGTTCAAGAAGCTGTAGGTGATATTGGTAGGGTTTTAACTATCGAAAGAAAATTGGTATCAAATATGAACTCTTTAATTGCCGACGAAGATCAGTTCGCGCGACTTGAAAGAGGGGATCCCATAGAATTTCCACAGTGCCGTACTGCAGCTCCTATAGGGGTTGGCGAAGTAAGTATTGAACCTCCAGATCCAGATTCCCAAAAAGAATCTATTGTATGCATGATTACGCAAGTTGAAGGGTCTGTAGATAAGGCTATTAGTAGGGTTTTAACTATCGAAAGAAAATAGTAATAGCACGTATGTTCCTCGCATCAGACAGAATACAGGTTCGGGAGTAATGAGGCCCTACCCTACTTACCTGACCTACCTGACCTAAACGAGAGTTTCCGTCTTCTTTTTCTGAACAGCACTCAAAAGCTCAGCAGTCTTATCCGTCTTCTCCCACCTTACATCCAGATCTTCCCTTCCCATGTGTCCGTAAGCGGCAAGATGGCGGTATTGAGGACGGAGCAGATCGAGGTGACGGTTTATGCCTGCAGGAGTCATGTCGAAGGTTTCTTTTACAGCTTCTTCGATTGCGCGATCGGATACTTTCCCCGTACCAAAGGTATTCACATTTACCGACACAGGCTCGGGGTATCCAATTGCATATGCTATTTGAACTTCGCATTTATCAGCTAACTTTGCAGCCACAACATTCTTTGTAATATACCTGGCCATATAAGCACCGTTTCTGTCTGACTTGTTAGGAACTTTCCCACTGAATGCTCCTCCGCCGTGCCTTCCAACTCCACCATAAGTATCTACAATTATCTTGCGACCGGTGAGTCCCGTATCTCCGTGCGGTCCACCAACAATAAATTGACCAGTTTCGTTAATCAGATACTTAGTATTTACGTCCAAGTAATCTCCACATACAGGCTTGATAACATGTTCAATGATATCTGACCTGATCTTTGTGCCGTCAATTCCATCATTATGTTGTGCTGCGATTACAACAGTATCTATTCTGACTGCCCTGTCCTCATCATCATATTCAATTGTCACTTGAGTTTTACCATCGGGTCTAAGGTACTCAATAGTTCCATCTTTTCTGACAGCAGCAAGTCTCTTGGCTAATTTGTGAGCTAATGTAATTGGAAGCGGCATAAGCTCTGGGGTTTCGTTGCATGCATAACCAAACATCATCCCCTGATCACCCGCTCCTTGAGCTTTGTGCTTGCCCTCCTCTGTATCTTCTCCCTGCGCAATATCTGGGCTTTGTTCATGAATGACATTGATAACACTGCAACTCTTGAAATCAATTCCATAGTCTGCATTGTCATATCCTATTTCTTTCAGAATTCCGCGTGAGATTTTCTGAACATCCACATAAGTGGTTGTTGTAATTTCTCCTCCAACGATGATCAATCCTGTAGTCGTATAACACTCACAACAACATGCACCATTGGGATCGTCAGTCAAAACTGCATCAAGTATGGCGTCGCTGATCTGATCGCAGATCTTATCTGGATGGCCTTCGGTTACGGATTCTGATGTAAAATAGTAGGACATAGTAAGTTGTGGGAAAAAATTGATATACAATCGACAATCAACACGGCCCTTCGGGCCTTTCAACAATCGACTATGTTGATTGTTGATTGTTGACAGTCACGCAAAGCGTGACGTGTCGATTGTTGTTTTAAAGAACTCTTCCCGCAGAGGAAGAGCTAATTTGATTGCTATCTTCCCCCTTAGGGGCTGGATTTACCACCGTGCCACGTGATCGCGAAGCGATTTTTACGTGGCTGGTTGGTGGACGCTATAGGGCCAGATCCCTTGCCCTTCCGAAGCTCCGTAAGGAGCGGAGGAGGGCTCGGCGCCTCTCTTGATAGAACTGTGATTTACCACGGCCAGTCGCGACTGACGTGGTTTACAGAGATTCTACAAAAATTATTTTGATGTGCAAGCTATTTATTCCCTTTCTTCTAGAGCCGGACAATCAGCCACATCGCACGGAGCATCTTTATGAGCAAAGCACGTGGCACACTCCCTCTGAACATCAAACTGCACATACGGACACGCATGAGCTGAACTTCGTAATACTCTTAATTTATCTTGAGCAATACCCAATCCTGTTCGATATTCACCCTTGCAGGTACCCAATGCTAGCTCTGAACTTATAGTATCCTCCTGCCTTTCAATTGCACAAATAAGCTCTTTACGAAAGGCCATTGTTTCTGCCAGCTCAGAAGGAACTATGCTGCAATACTCTTCCAGCAATTGAAGAGCTTCTTTTGGAGTAATAAGCGCTTCATAATAAGTATCCATGATTGCCCCCCTGTATCTTGCTACTGAATGAATACCTGCACTCGATGCCGCTTCAACTCTTGCTTCATCAAGCTTCGCACTCAAATGAAGAAATGCATACTCCGACTCGTTTGCAGAGAATCCTGCTGTAAGTTCTAATTTAGAGCCGTCTGCCGGACTCGTAAGCACATTCATAATAAGCATATTCAACAATAATCCTTAGCATGTCAAACTTCAATACTCTTAACTTTCCAGCTTAAAATGAGGCTGAAATGATGGTGGACAGGGTTAGGGAGGATATAGCGTAGTTTACATTCAACGATCTACACAATGTTATAAAAATACGCGAACAACCATCCGCCAACAAATCCATCTACGAGGCCTGCACCGGCTCCCATAAATGCTCCAAGCATTGTTGCGTCGTATCCCGGATACACAGTGCCCATCAGATTGACTATTTCCAATCCATAGCCAAAGTAAGAGGCCATGACACCCAAAGCTAATGTGCCTATAAAGCAAACAGCTCCAAGCGCTAGTCCAAAACGAACAGGATTTAGTTTTTCATTTCCTTTCATAATAAATAAGGGTAAGAATGTCATATATACTACAACAGATGAACTTCTTTTACCATATATTCAATATTATTAATTATGACCACAATTACGAACGCCCCTTTTAGCCTGATAATCTTCGGTGCTTCCGGGCATTTGGCCCAGCTTAAGCTATATCCTGAACTTTATGTATTGGCCCTGAAGAAGAGGCTTCCTAAAGATTACGCAATTGTTGGTTTTTCCAGGAAAGAAATGAGCTCAGATGAGTTTAATAAATTAGTCGAAGATTCAGTCAGAACAAATATGCCAGCTGTTACAGAAGATGCCATTAAGGATTTTTTGGCGCATGTTCATTACCACCAAGGACAATACTCAGAAGAAGCTGACTTTTCTGCATTAAATGATGAGCTGACTAACATAGAATCAGGATGGGGAAATCCGGTCAGACTTGCCTACTTCTCGATTCCCCCAACTGTCTTCGCGGACACCGCACACAATCTTTGCAAAGGAGGAGTTCACAAAAAAGAAATCCCCTTTCGATGCATTGTCGAAAAACCAGTCGGTCATGACCTAAAGAGTTTTGAAAAAATTAAAAAGGAGCTAGTCGGGTGTTTCAAAGAAAAAGAAATATATTTGCTTGATCATTATCTGGGGAAAGAAGCAGTTAGGAATATTTTTTATCTGCGCTACGCAAACCCTGTTGTTGAACAAATACTTTCGGGTAATCTAATTCATCATGTTGAGGTTACTGCTTTTGAATCACAAGGACTTGAGGGCAGAGCCGGTTATTTCGAAGAAACAGGAACTTTTCGCGACATGTTCCAGAGCCATATGCTTATGATGGCATCATTGCTGACGATGAATTTGGTTGAAAAGGAATCATCTCTGATAAAAAGTAGGTCCGAAGCACTAAAACAATTCTATCTTCCGCCTGCATCTGACCTTGATGAGGTTGTGCTACAGGGACAATATGATTCTTATGCTGACGAGGAAGGAGTTCAAAAAGGTTCGAAGACAAATACATTCGCCGCACTTAAACTTCTTTCGAGGAATAAAGATTGGCAAGGAGTCCCCTTCTATTTTCGATCCGGAAAAATGCTGGGAAAGAAAGAAACCAGAATCTCAATCACTTTTACAGATGGACCTGATAGTTGCGAAGGCGCATGCGAAGCTATCCAATACAAGAATAGTAAGAAAACAAATAAGCTCGATGAAACCGATGCGGAGTCCGCCGTAGTTCCGCTATGCGGAACGAAGGTGGACGCAAACTGCCTTGATATTATTCTGCAAGGGGAAGCCGGCATGAGGCTTCACCTTCAAACAAAGAAGGGAGGGAGCAAGCCAAAGTTTAGAAAACTACTTTTGGAAGACCCACTGGTGTGCGAAGGGGATTGTCTTCCTGAGCACAGTTTATTGATGCTGGAGGCCATATATGGCAAAAAACAGTGGTTTTTGACGTTTGATGAAATTCAGACTGCATGGAGATTAGTTGATCCTATTCAGGCCTATTTAGATGCTTCCACGACTCCCCTATTCAAATATAAAACCGGAACCAATGGACCTACGGAGGCTGATGAATGGATAAAGAGGGATGGGATTAGTTTTAATTGACAATGAACAATGTACAATTGACAATTCTAAAGAGAAACAACCTGAGTTCTCGCTTGCGCTAATTGTCAATTGTCCATTGTCAATTGTTAATTCTCAACTCAACACATGAAAATACTAAATGCTAATTCAGATCACGACTTCACCTCCAGGGGCGTAGAACTTCTAAAGGCATCCATAGACCGTGCCATCTCCAAGAGGAATCATTGCACGCTCGGACTTTCCGGCGGCTCAACACCACGACCGATTTATGAAGAACTGGGTAAAACTGACATTGACTGGGAAAAAATTTCGATCTTCTTAATCGATGAAAGGTACACCCTGCACCCGAGCGCTGTGAGTGGTGCAGGGTATGTTCCACCAGATGACAAGTTCTCTAATCAGGGAATGGTCAAAGACACCCTTTTAAAGCACGCGCGAATCCCCCACTCCCAGATTTATTTTCCGGAAACTTCTCTTAACATCCCCGACTGTGTCCAAGCGTACACTTCTGTCCTTAAGGACCTCTTCAGCGAATGGTTGCCTGACGTGGTGCTTCTTGGGATGGGAAAGGACGGCCATATTGCAAGTTTGTTTCCCCCGCTCTCTGACGATGCAGTTTCTGACGAACACTTCACATTGCATGCAACTACTGATGTGTTTGACGTTCATGATCGCATTACGCTTTCTCTAAACGTGATCGGGTCCGCTAGCGAACACATTCTGATACTGAAGGGAGCTGAAAAGAGAAGAGTATTTGAGGAGATGATGGAGAGTAGTGAGGATGAGAGGAGATGGCCACTTAAGAGGATATTGAATTCTTCTGAACGAGTGACAGTATTATTGACTAACTAAACTGCTAAATTGTTAAATTGCTCGCAGAGCGAGAAACAAACCCACCCAGAGACAAGCATCTGATACGTCCAATCTGCGTAACGCACTGTCGAACAGTTTAGCAATTTAGCCATTTACGCTAATTCCCTTGTAATGATTTACAACTGATTCTCCAACCACGCAGATCACATCGATTCTACATCCTTCATCATACTCATTCTCCGAAATCCATTTATTTTTTGCTCTGATCATTTTCTTTTTTTTAGCTCTAGTTAAATTCATAAGAGGAGAATAGCTGTTCCATTTTTTCTTTCTTGTTTTTACTTCAACAAACACCAATTGTTTTTCTTGCGTTTCATATGCAATGATATCTATTTCGTCATGCCCGAGCCTTACGTTCCTTTTGTATACCAAATAATTATTTTTTTGAAGGTATTTTACGGCGATCTCTTCTCCTGTTTTTCCAAGTTTTAAATGAGGCGCCAAAGCAGGGGATTCATAACCATTTGTATCATCTGGTTTACGAACAACACTCATAAGCAATTGGGTATGGAATGGTGAACATCGGTTCAACTTTTAGCTTGATATATGGGTGTACTATAGTACACTGTATCCCTTTTGTACTCCTTATTTTATTTATTATTACAATGCCCCGAAGCTTTTGCTAAGACTAAATAAGATTACTGTAAACACTCAGATTTTGCATTGAATCTCAAAAGCGAAGGGGTATACACAAATCTTATGCTTGCAAATTTAACCTCCTTTGCCTCGTTTGGGCTCCATTGCGAAAGGATAGCCGTGGAGGTTGGCGCAACCAAAGGAGATGAACCTGGTATGCACATAGTGGGCTTAGGGGATACTGCCGTAAAGGAAAGTAAACAACGTGTTCGAATGGCTTTGCGGTCAAGTGGTCTCAAGTATCCATCCAGCAAGGTAATAACTGTCAACCTTGCACCGGCTGACCTACGGAAGTCCGGTCCGCGCTACGACTTAGCCATCGCACTCGGCATGGTGATCATCGATGGATCACAATTGGTGGATGCTCATGCTTTTGAAGACATGGCATTCTTAGGAGAGCTTGCACTCGACGGTTCGCTGCGTCATGTAACCGGAGTTCTCCCCGCCGCTATCGCATGTAAAGAGCACAACATCTCTACGATCGTTGTTCCGAAAGTTAACGCATCAGAAGCCGCACTAATTAAAGGACTTAATGTTATTGGAGTTAGTTCGATTCACGAACTTGTCGATGTTGTGATGGGGCACGCTACACCGGAGCCTGCACTTCCTCCTCCCGAACCCGAACCCAACAACCGAACCCCGAATCAAATCGACTTCGCCGATGTCCGCGGACAGGAGCACGCAAAAAGAGCTCTGGAGATTGCTGCAGCAGGCGGACACAACGTACTTCTGAGTGGAACCCCTGGATCCGGGAAAACGTTATTAGCTAGGGCTTTTTCGGGCATTCTGCCCCCTCTAAATAACGAGGAATCCATTGAAGTTACACAGATTTATTCGATAGCAAATCAACTTCCAGCGGATACTCCCTTGATTCAACAAAGACCGTTCAGACTGATTCATCATACTGCAAGTGGAGTAAGTATTGTTGGAGGCGGACAAATCCCCAAGCCCGGAGAAATAACATTGGCGCATAGGGGAGTTTTGTTCTTGGATGAATTGGCAGAATTTCCAGCTCAAGTTTTGGAGGTGCTAAGGCAACCACTCGAAGATCGACAGATAACAATTACCCGCGCGCACGGGAGCGTAACTTTTCCAGCTGACTTTATTATGGTTGCTGCAATGAACCCACCTGAGTTTTCCGCAGGCAACGCAAACAAAATTCAGAAAAGAATTTCCAAGCCTCTTCTTGACCGAATTGATCTGACTATCGATGTTCAATCCGTTCCAATTGAGGATTTACAAAAAGCTCCAGGAGTAAATTGCGAAACCAGTACGCAAATTCTTAAACGCGTTAACAGTGCACGCGAAAAACAATTTGAAAGATTCAAAAATTTTCCAATTTCACTTAATAATGAAATGAATGTTAAGCATATTGATGCACTTTGCATTCTACAAAAAGAAGCTAAGACTCTTCTGAAACAGGCTGCCGAAAAAATGGATCTATCAGCGCGCAGCTACCATAGAATCATCAAGGTTGCACGAACAATTGCCGATCTAGCGGGCAAAAAAGATATATGTACACCGCACTTGGGGGAGGCGATTCAGTATAGGCAGAATATAGGGCTGTAGCGGGTTCGGTTATCGGGTTCGGTTATTACATTAAATATTATGACTTCATTTACTACTCTAGATGCTTGGCAAAATGGAATAAGGCTAGTGAAAGAAATATACAAAATAACTTCTCAATTCCCTAACGAAGAGAAATTCGGGCTCAGCTCGCAAATGAGAAGAGCATCTACAAGTATCCTAGCTAATATCGCCGAAGGCTACAGCAGAAGAACGAAGGCAGATAAATATCACAAATATATAATTGCACGAGGTGAGTGTTCAGAATTGCATGCGTTTATCCTCATTGTAATTGAGCTCAAATATTTATCCAAAGAAGATGCCACTCGATTAATTGATCTAACGAATCAAGAAGGGCAAATGCTTTCAGGTATGGTTCGTAAATTCACCTAATTCGAACCCGAAAACCGAACCCGAACCCGAAAACCGAACCCCGAATTCCCATGACTCCATCATCATCTTCGGCTACGATAGCACCACCATGCACTTCTCTGACGCTTTAACCACCAAATCCAAGTCTAAATCTCCGATCTGCGTTGGTCTTGATCCAAATCTTAATAAACTTCCGAAGAGAATTTCGCCTGACCCTGCAGGCGTGCTTGAGTTCTGCAAAGGAATTATTGATTCCGTAGCTGACGTAGCTCCTGTTATCAAACCGCAACTCGCGTACTTCGAAGTAATGGGATGGGAAGGAATGAAAGTTTTCTGGGAAACGTGTGAGTATGCAAAGACAAAAGATCTTTTGGTAATCGCTGACGGGAAGAGAAATGATATCGGATCAACTTGCGATGCTTATGCAGAAGCTTATTTACACAAGGAAAGCCCTGTTGATGCGCTGACAGTTTCACCTTACTTGGGTTCTGACGGTGTACGGCCATTCATTGAACGCTGTAAAGAGAATAACAAAGGCATCTTCGTTCTTGTTAAAACTTCAAATCCAAGCTCAGGAGAACTGCAGGATCTGCCAACAGGTGATGAAGCGATTCATGAACACATGGCACAACTTGTTGAAGCTTGGGGAACTGAAGTTTTGGGACCCGAGACAAGCTTAAGCGCAGTCGGCGCAGTTGTCGGTGCAACTTATCCGGAAGAACTTAAATACTTGCGTACTCTAATGCCGCATTGTCCATTCCTTATCCCCGGATACGGTGCTCAGGGCGGGGGAGCAGAGGATATCAAAGACGGCTTTATTCCTGACGGTACGGGAGCAATCGTAAACTCATCCCGAGGAATAATCTTCGCTTCAAATGGATCTGACTGGAAAGAAGCAGCAAAGAAGGCAGCTGAAGATATGGCGGAGGAGATAAAAATTACTATTTAGATATGCTATTTTCAGAAAGAAAAACCGGCACAAAAACGAAAGGGGGATTTGAGATATTAAAAAAATTATGCGAGACGCCTTTTAATGACAGTTTATTGTTAAAAATAAAATCTCATTCTTTGACTCCAATAAGAAAATATAGTGACAAAAATTTGTCTTACTACTTTTTACATAAAACACGCAAAGCAGAACTTTCCCCACTTAGTTTAGAAACTAGTGCTCAGTCAGAGAACGATCTTTTTGATATGTTGAAATGCGCGTATTCGTTTCTGCACGACAATTCAGCAGGCGATCCATATGCCAATGATCCTCATCGCAAATTTCAACTAATCATTAATTCGTTTTTACCTGACTATGGATATACCATGAAAGATGGGGTTATTTTCAGCACACCTGAAAAAGGCCTCGAGAATTTGGTTGATGAATCTATGCCAGCAACTGATATCCCATCATTAGATGAGAAGCTCGATCATGCAGAAAAACTCTTTTTTGGAAGAAATGCTACTGATGAGGACAAGAGGACTGCCATTAAATCAATCGGTGATTTATTTGAGCATGCGAGAAATGATTTAGCAAAAAACAAACAATTATCAGGTGATGAGGAAGATATTTTTAATATACTTAATAACTTTGGAATCAGGCATCACAGAGAAGGCCAAAAGGAAATATCTGAACCTTACTTAACTTGGGTTTACTACGCATTACTTAACACACTCAAAACATTTCTGAAGCTGAAATAGTGGTAATCACAATGTTTCGATGT
>JASMHZ010000049.1 GCA_030750465.1 Candidatus Peribacteraceae bacterium | reverse complement strand
CCATTTTGGTAGGTTAGGATGAATCCTTCGCCTGACTTATCAACTTTATCAATTCGCGATACTTTGTGTGTTACATTTGCGAAACTTGTTGCATGCTTTTTGAAGTTTTCCATAAGATCGGGGCCTTTTATATCTATGTTCCCCGGCCAGTTACCCACCTCTGCAGCAGTTATGCCCATTCCACCCTCAGTTTCTCCAACAATAAGCGTTTCAAGTTTATATCTGGCCGAATAAATTGCAGCGGTGTAACCCGCACAACCTAATCCAATTACAGCAACGTCATACATTAGTCATATTGTTAATTGTCAATTGTTAATTGTCAATTGTCATTATACCCAACCGCGAGCTCTCATTGCTTCAACCATTCTTTTTATGCCAATTCTGAATGCAGCCTCTCTGTAACTTATCTTTTGCCTGTACGCCTCGCGTCTAACCGACTTGTAGGAATTGAGCATAATCCTCTTAAGCTCTCTATCCACCCTCTCTGCAGTCCATTGCTCTCCGCTTCGTCCTTGCGTCCACTCAAAGTAACTCACCGTCACGCCCCCAGCATTGGAAAGTACATCCGGA
>JASMHZ010000048.1 GCA_030750465.1 Candidatus Peribacteraceae bacterium | reverse complement strand
TACGCATTAGCTGCTGCAGGTCAAGCAGGAGTTGAAAAGGCTCTGAGCTTATATAAAACTGCGTTAGAGAGAGATATGAAACTCATGGGCTGTACCAAAATAAGTGAGCTTAGTCGAGCCAATTTAAGATTTAGAAATTACAACTACATTCAATAATTACCTGAAACTTTCGCGACCAATCCAGTCACCCTTCTGGGCTTTGCAAGCAGGGGGTCAAGGGTTCGAATCCCTTCAGCTCCACCATTAATTTATAGCTAAATTCGCCCATCTTGTCCTTCGATGCCTTCCCAGCCATCCGTTTTTTCAAGTAATTCTTCAACAAATTCCTGGATTGGGGCCTCTAAATCCTCTAGGGCGTGGAACGCCATGGCCTTGTTATGATTCTATCCTCAGGCTGGCACAAGGCCGTCCCCAATGGCGTATCTACTCCCTTCTTCCAGCTCGACAAGAACTTTGGCGTATGTACTTAGGGTTACCCTTGGGTCACGATGGCCCATCCACTTGGATACGGTCATGATGTCAGTCCTGTGTACACCAAGATGCCAGGAGCCAAAAAACTGCCTCAGGCTATGC
>JASMHZ010000047.1 GCA_030750465.1 Candidatus Peribacteraceae bacterium | reverse complement strand
CTCAGGTTAAATTTTTCGAAGCTAAGGATGTGCAGGAGATAGTTGCAATATCAAAAAAAGCTAATTGCCAATCTGCCAATCTGCCAATCTGCTTATTATCCCCCGCTTCTCCTAGTTATGACATGTTTTCAAGCTTTGAAGAAAGAGGAAACGAGTTCCGTAGTTGCGTATTAAATTAATTTATTTCATTCTCATCGTACGTCGAAGACGTGCTCTTGTTTGTGTTATATAAATTATTCTTCTGTTTCTTTTGTTTCCTCTGTCTCTTCTGTTTCCTCTCCTGATCCTACAACAACCTTCGCTGGACGAATCAGACGCCCGTTGAACGTATATCCATCCTCAAAAACATCAGTAATAATCCCCTCTTCCCCTGGGCCTTTTTGCAATACTTCATGCTTATCCGGATCTACTGTTTCTCCTTTGTACTCAATCCGTTCTAATCCCATAGCACTAAGCTTACCAACTAGGTCCTGCTCGATTGCCTGTACTCCCTTTACCCAATCATGATCTGAAAGTTCTTTGGGTAAATGATCAAATGCACGCTGGAAGTTATCAATTGTTGGCAGAAGGCTGAGCAATGTATT
>JASMHZ010000046.1 GCA_030750465.1 Candidatus Peribacteraceae bacterium | reverse complement strand
AGATTTTTCATATGTTAGAGGTGTGGTAATAAGTTTATGAGACTCTACCAAAATGATATTAAGGTACGTATTGACGCATTAGTATAAGTGAGGTTATTTGTATATAATCTCACTATGCAAAGTCCAATTCTATTATGCTTACACGGCTGGGGAGGGAGCTCTGAGTCCTTCAATGAACTACGCGATGCTCTTGATAATGCCGATCTAAAAATACTAACTCCGGATCTGCCAGGTTTTGGGGGTGAGCCTGAATCTGATCATCCCTTCTCCGTAGATGACTTTGCATCATGGACTGAGCAGTGGCTCGGTAGAAAATTTAATGAGCTGTCAATTGTCAATTGTCAATTGCCTGTACTGAGCGAAGTCGAAGTGTCAATTGTTGGCCACTCCTTTGGGGGAAGAATAGCAATAAAGTTAGCTACCAGAGGCAATCTAAAAATTGATCATCTCTTTTTATGCGCATCTGCAGGAATCAAAAGGCCTAAACATATAAAAAGGGTTATTAGCCTCTCGATCGCAAAGACCGGCAACGCTATATTATCCATTCCGGGCTTAAGAATTTTGAAAAACACTGCAAGATCATTCCTTTATAAAGTCCTG
>JASMHZ010000045.1 GCA_030750465.1 Candidatus Peribacteraceae bacterium | reverse complement strand
AAAAAAACACGATAAAAATTTCAAAGATATCGAAAAAATCAATTTTTGCGAACATCATTATAGTCATGCTGCTAGTGCTTTTTATCCTTCACCATTCAAAGAAGCTCTAGTTTTAACTTTGGATGGGGTTGGGGAGTGGGCAACAACAACTGTTGCAGTAGGGAAAAATAATGAACTAAAAATAATTAAAGAAATTCATTTTCCTCATTCTATTGGCCTTCTGTATTCAGCGTTTACTTATTATTTAGGTTTTAAAGTTAATAGCGGAGAATATAAAGTTATGGGCTTAGCTCCTTATGGTGAACCAAAGTATAAAAATTTGATTCTTAATGAGTTGATAGATCTAAAAAACGACGGCTCATTCAGATTAAATATTAAATATTTTGACTACACAACTGGTTTAAAAATGATAAATAATAAATTTTCTAATTTATTTGGACAACCGGCAAGAAATCCTCAAAAAAATCTTTTAACTCAATTTCACATGGATGTAGCAGCATCAATTCAGCATGCTATTGAAGAAATTGTACTAAAATTAACTTACCATGTAGCGGAGGAATATAATTTAAAAAATTTATGCTTAGCAGGAGGTGTGGCATTAAATTG
>JASMHZ010000044.1 GCA_030750465.1 Candidatus Peribacteraceae bacterium | reverse complement strand
TGCATCACTTGGGATGAGGTATTACACTCATTCCATGTCACATCATCATTTCTCAACTACAGAGCGTTCTGAGATAGCAATTCTCCTTAAGAAGAGTTATTCACATCATGATATTGCCAATACCCTTGGCTGTTCACAGTCGAGTGTGAGCAGAGAGATTAGACGCAATAGTGTTCATGGCATCTACGAACC
Organism: Candidatus Peribacteraceae bacterium; assembly: GCA_030750465.1. GTDB lineage: Bacteria > Patescibacteriota > Gracilibacteria > Peribacterales > Peribacteraceae > UBA2144. The sequence goes on along the minus strand of JASMHZ010000044.1, from coordinate 444 downwards.
TCGAAAGGCGAAACAGAAAGCACGGTTTACGAGACTTCAAAGGATTCCTAATCTAAAACCAACGACGAATGCTGCTGCTCTTATGAAGATGGGAAACACGATCAAACATCTCACCATCACTCATGACAATGGTATTGAAAACAAGAACCATGAAGATGTTGCAAAGGCACTGTCCGTACAAACCTTCTTTTGTAATCCATATAGTTCCTGGGAGAAGGGCAGTGTGGAGAATACCATCGGAAGGATTCGACGATTCATTTCCAAAGGTGCTGATCTCAATGATTACAGTGATGAAGAAATTGCAGCTATCGAGCACTGGTTAAATCACACACCACGAAAATGCCTTGGCTATAAGACTCCGTATGAAGTAATGTTAGTACACAATCTCCTGCGATCATCCTATTTCACCTCACCAAAGTGATGCATTTGAGGGGTAAATGCAGG
>JASMHZ010000043.1 GCA_030750465.1 Candidatus Peribacteraceae bacterium | reverse complement strand
TAAGGTAACACTAAATTAGGGTTAGGATAATCCTAAATTGATAATCCTAAATTAGGGTTAGGGTTAGGGTAACCCTAAATTGGGGATAGGTTTAGGGTAACCCTAAAGTAGGGTTAGGATTGGGGTTAGGGTTAGGGTTAAGGTTAGGGTAACCCTAAATTAGGGGTTAGGGTGACCCTAAATTAGGGTTAGGGTAACCATAAATTAGGGTTAGGATTTAGGGTTAGGCTAACCATAAATAGGGTTAGGATAACCCTAAAATAGGATTAGGGTAACCCTAAATTATGGTTAGGGTAAGCCTAAATTAGGGTTAGGGTGACCCTTAATTAGGGTTAGGGTTAGGGTAAGCCTAAATTAGGGTTAGGGTAACCCTAAATTGGGGTTAGGAGTAGGGTAACCCTAAATTAGGGTTAGGGTAACCATAACTAGGGATAGGGTAACCCTAAATTAGAGTTAGGGTTAGGGTAACCCTAAATTAGGGTTAGTGTTAGGGTTAGGGTAACCCTAAATTAGGGTTAGGGTTAGGGTAACCCTAAATTAGGGTGAGGGTTTAGGATTAGGGTGTCTCTAAATTAGGGCTAGGGTAACCCTAAATTTGGGTTAGGGTTATGTTTAGGGGAACCCTAAATTAATGTTATGGTTGGG
>JASMHZ010000042.1 GCA_030750465.1 Candidatus Peribacteraceae bacterium | reverse complement strand
GTATGTGTGAAGGTAACGACAATGACTCCGAAAAAGCCAAACTCAGCCCTCAGAAAAATTGCTCGTGTCAGGCTTACAAACGGCCACGAAGTTAAAGCCTACATAATGGGAGAGGGCCACAACTTACAAGAGCACTCGGTTGTACTTGTCCGAGGCGGAAGGGTCAAAGACCTTCCAGGAGTTAGATACCATATCGTAAGAGGAAACTTGGATACGGAGGGAGTTCAGAACAGGAAGCAGGGACGCTCGCGTTACGGTGCTAAAAAGCCTAAAGGCTAATTGACAATTAACAATTGACAATGAACAATTTTATTAATCACAATCGGCATCATCAAAAAATGATTCTCAATTCTCAATTCTCAATTCTCAATTTACGATAGTACTACTATGGCTAAACCAGTTAAAAAATATATTCCTAAAGATTCCGATCTTCTGATCGAGAAGTTCATCAGCTGTATGATGATTGGTGGAAAGAAAAGCATTGCCAGAGGAATATTTGAAGATGCAATGGAAATTATAAAGACAAGGACGAACGAAAATCCTTTGGATATTTTCAATAAAGCTTTGCTCAACGTTACTCCTTTGATCGAGGTCAGACCAAAGCGTGTTGGAGGTTCAGTCTATCAAGTCCCGACTGAAGTTCCACCAAAGCGTCAGCAA
>JASMHZ010000041.1 GCA_030750465.1 Candidatus Peribacteraceae bacterium | reverse complement strand
CTAACGGCAGGTATATTTACAAAGAAATCAGAACCTTCATCTACGGTCATATTTAATATATCAGCAATATTTTTGTTTTTGTATTTTATTTCCAATGTTTCGCGATTATATCTGCTACCTTTACATACATCGCAAGCAATATAGACGTCTGGTAAAAAATGCATCTCGTAAGTTATAACACCATCACCTTCACAAGATTCACATCTTCCTCCTCTAACATTAAAAGAAAATCTTCCGACTTTGTATCCTCTAGCTTTCGATTCAGGTAAATTAGCAAACCAATCTCTTATAGGACCAAAAGCGCCAGTGTAAGTTGCTGGATTTGATCTGGGTGTTCTTCCAATTGGGGACTGGTCTATATCAATAATTTTGTCTATCTGTTCTACACCCTTATAATTTTTAAATGGTTTCGGTAATTTTCTAGACTTATTATTGTTAAGCATTAGGTTTAAAGCATTATACAAAGTATGAAGTAATAAAGTCGACTTACCACTACCTGACACTCCTGTTACGCAAGTAAATGTTCCTAGTGGAATTTTTAGATTTATATTTTTTAGATTGTTGCCTGTAGCACCTAATATTTCCAAAAACCTACCATTTTTTGCTAATCTTCTTTTGCTAGGAATAAGAATATTTTTTTTTTTAGATAAATAATCTCCAGTAATGCTATTTTTATTTTTTATTA
>JASMHZ010000040.1 GCA_030750465.1 Candidatus Peribacteraceae bacterium | reverse complement strand
GGTTTTAACGAAAATGGAGTAAAAAACAAGATTGACGAATTAATAGGGGAGATGAAATCGACTTCAGTTGTCGGTGATGAAACTAAACAAATTCAACCTTCATTCGTCACGCTCCACGCCGCTTATCCCAACCCCTTTAACCCGTGGACCAACATCAGTTTTACCCTCGCTGAAGAAACGGTTACCGATATTATTATTTACAACAGCCTCGGAAGTGAAGTGGCCGAGCTGGCCAGCAGCGAATTTTTTGATTCCGGTAGCCACACACTCCGGTGGGATGCCGAGGATGTCCCATCAGGTATTTATCTGATCCGGTTGGAAACGCCGAAAACATCCGCCACCACAAAAGCGATCCTGATTAAATAAATAAACCCCTCGTTTCTGAGGGGTTGGTAGCCCGTAGGGGAATCGAACCCCTGTTACCGCCTTGAGAGGGCGGCGTCCTAACCGCTAGACGAACGGGCCTGCGTACACCCGGGAGGACTCGAACCCCCAACCTCTGCGTCCGTAGCGCAGCGCTCTATCCAATTGAGCCACGGGTGCAATCTTGCTGGGGAGTAGGGACTCGAACCCCAATTACCAGGGCCAGAACCTGGCGTCCTGCCGTTAGACGACTCCCCAATTCTGGTCGAAAAACAGGCCGATAAATTTACCCGTTCCGTCGGGCCTTCACAAAAGGAAATCCCCTCAAATTAACCTCCGAACGCGTAACAGTAGTTTTATTGCTTTGATT